>NZ_BCAG01000003.1:2272500-2572500 GCF_001293685.1 Desulfatitalea tepidiphila
CCTCCCGTAGGAGTCTGGACCGTGTGTCAGTTCCAGTGTGGCTGATCATCCTCTCAGACCAGCTACCCATCGTAGCCTTGGTAGGCCATTACCCTACCAACGAGCTAATGGGACGCGGGCTCATCTCCAAACAGTAGCTTTCATGAAGAGGCCACCTTTGATCTTTATTACCGAGGCAACAAAGATGTCATTCGGTATTAGCGTCGCTTTCGCAACGTTATCCCCAATTCGGAGGTAGATTACCCACGTGTTACTCACCCGTGCGCCACTTTACTAGCCTCTGCAAGCAGAAGCGTTCTCGTGCGACTTGCATGTGTTAAGCACGCCGCCAGCGTTCACTCTGAGCCAGGATCAAACTCTCCAATTAAACTATGGATTGTTGCCGTAGCAACATCATGTCTAACGAGGTCCCAACTCTTGGCATCGTCACTATTTAGTTTTCAAAGATCGAATCTTTTTTCGGCAATCTGTGTTTTAACGAAAACCTTAATTATATTAAAGAGGCCTTCGTTGTCAAGCACTTTTTTTTAGCCGATTCGCTTTTTTCCAGCTCTCGAAGAAAGTCTCACTGTATACTCAGGATTGGTTTTCATGTCAAACAGAAAATCACATCGATTTTCGAAAACCGATCTTTTTTCACCCAGATTCTCTGATCACAGGAATACGCAGATGAACGGAGGGTACGGCGCGAATTTTGAAAGCTTGGTTAAAAGAGCAACTGTGCGCTCAACATCTGATGGGGCACAGCCAAGAACGAGACGCTATATACGTGCTCTCGTCTGGCATGTCAATTACTTTTTCTCTTTTATTAAAATTTTATGAAATCTTTTTTTGCCTGCCCTTAGCAGAAGCCCCATCTCACTAAAATCTTTGGTAAATATTAATTGGTCAAAGGATTTTAGGCGTCTTCCGTTCACATATCCACCACCTTGTTCGATGAGCCTGCGTGCTTCACCACCCGATTTGGCCAATCCAGTTTCGTGAAACAACTTAAATGCCGCAATGCCTTCCTCGAATTCGTCGGAAAGCATCTCGCTGCAAGGCACATTATCACCTTCGATCAAATCGACCTTCCTTGGAATTCGGCTCGATGGCAGGATGGAATCTGCCACACTTCTCAAGCCGAACATGTCACATGCCGATCGGTATGCCTTTATGGCCTCTTCTTCACCATGCGCCAACCTTGTGGCCTCGAAAGCCAGTACCGATTTAGCGCCATTCAGTTCAGCGCCCTCCAGCGCGCCTACTTTCTCGATCTCCGATAACGGCAAAAAGGTGAATAGAGCAAGAAATCTGGCCACATCGCGATCGTCGGTGTTTACCCAGAATTGGTAGTAATCATAAGTTGATGTACGTTCTGGGTCCAGCCAGACCGCACCAGCAGCGGTTTTGCCCATTTTGGCCCCGGAGCTGGTCGTGATCAATTTAAAGGTGATGCCAAAGGCCTGCTCTCCTAATGTACGGCGGATCAAATCGATTCCAGCCACGATATTGCCCCATTGATCGCTGCCACCCATCTGAAGCCGACACTGGTGCTGTTCGCAAAGCTTGTAGAAATCATAGGCCTGCAACACCATATAGTTGAATTCTATGAAACTGAGCCCCTCCTCCGATTCGAGACGTGCACGGCAGCTTTCGGCCTTGATCATTCGGTTGACTGAGAAATGGCGACCGAAATCTCTCAAGAAAGGAATCAAATAGAGTTGTGTCAACCAGTCGGCATTGTTGAGCAGCAGGGCCTTGTCTTGGGAAAAATCCAAAAAGCGGGCAAGTTGCCGCTTAATGTCCAACACGTTGGCATTCACCTGTTCGACGGTAAGCATTTTACGCATCTCGGTTTTACCACTGGGATCTCCCACCAACCCGGTGCCGCCACCAACGAGGGCAATCGGGCGATGGCCATGCCGTTGCATATGGGCCAGGGCCATGATCGGCACCAAATGTCCCACATGCAGGCTGGAAGCGGTAGGATCGAACCCGATGTAGCAGCTCACCTGACCGGAACCGGCGTATTGGGCCAATTCCTGTTCATGGGTTGTCTGTTCGATGAATCCGCGTTCTTCCAAAACATCTATTACGTTCTGCATGCGATGTAACTCCAATTTTGAGGATATCCCTGGCAGGTCGAATATAGATTCCATCCATACCTGAAATTGTCAGTCAAAAGAGAATGCGATAAGATTTAATGATTAGGTTTCGATACCGGCAATTGATTACTTGTTCGCGTATTCAACAGCCCGGGTTTCGCGAATCACCGTCACTTTGATCTGACCCGGAAAGGTCAGTACCTCTTCAATCTTTTTAACGATGTCACGGCTGACCAAAACAGCTTCATCGTCGTTGATTTTATCGCTTTCGACGATTACCCTGAGCTCTCGTCCCGCCTGGATGGCATAGGCGCTGTCCACTCCTTTAAATGAGTTTGCAATCGCTTCCAACTCCTCTAACCGCTTGATATAATTTTCAAGTAACTCCTTGCGGGCACCTGGTCGGGCACCGGACAAACCGTCAGCGGCCTGAACAAGAACATCATATACAGTGGTTGGTGGCACATCTTCATGGTGTGCGGCGATGGCATTGACGACTTGGGCGGACTCTCCAAATTTCTTGGCCAACCTCGATCCGATTAAGGCGTGTGGCCCCTCGACTTCATGATCGATCCCTTTCCCGATATCATGCAGCAATCCCATTCGCCGAGCCAGCTTTTCCTTTAGTCCCAACTCCGCTGCCATAATGCCACACAGAAAACCGACTTCGATGGAGTGCTGCAAGACATTCTGGGAATAGCTCGTCCGATATTTCAACTGTCCGATATACTTTATCAATTCAGGATTGATGCCATGGACCCCGAGATCGAACGCAGCCTGCTCGCCGGCTTCCTTGATGGCCGTATCGATTTCCAGGGAAACTTTCTTGACCACATCCTCGATTCTGGCCGGGTGGATGCGCCCATCGGCAATGAGTTTCATTAAAGATTGTCGGGCCACTTCCCTTCGAATTGGATTAAAGCCGGATAGAATAACGGCTTCGGGTGTGTCATCAATAATCAAATCAATACCGGTTGCAGCTTCCAGCGCTCGGATATTACGGCCTTCGCGCCCTATGATGCGACCCTTCATTTCATCACTGGGCAACTGCACAACGGTCACCGTCCTTTCTGCCACATAATCTGCCGCGTAGCGCTGAATGGCCGTGGCCAGGATTTTTTTGGCTTTTTTGTCAGCCTCCTCCTTGGCCTCATTCTCAATGCGCTTGATGATCTTGGCGCCCTCGTATCTCGCCTCATTTTCCATAGCTCTCAGCAAGAGTTCTTTCGCCTGCTCGGCCGTTAATGCAGATATCCTTTCAAGCTGTTCTCTCTGTTGAGAGATCAGCGAATGATATTCAGTTTCCTTTCCGGCCAATTCCTCGGAACGCCTTTCAAGGTCTTTTTCAAGCTGACCGATCTCTTTTTCTTTTTGTTCGAACAACTCGATTTTCTTGTCGATGTTCTCTTCTTTTTGGAATAGCCGCTTTTCTTGCTTTTTCAGCTCAGCTCGCGTTTCTTTCGTTTCATTGTCAAATTCACTTTTCATTTTTAGGAGCCTGTCCTTGGCTTCCAGGCTCGCTTCTTTGATCAGTGCATCTGCCTTGGCTTTACTCTCTTGTACAATCAAATCCGCTTCGGTGCGTGCAGCGTCGGCTTTCTGTCGATCAACCATCATCTTAAACCAGAATGCCAGTCCAAAGCCGACTACAAATCCAATGAGCGCTAGCCCAATTGCATATCCATTCATCGTGCCTCCCCGAAAACTACCCCCTCATTTATGTAAATGCAGGCTAACTATCGATAAACAATATTATTATCCTGCGCCATGGTCATCAGTCCGTTTCCTATCGTCCGCCCCCATCAATGGCACATGGCACCGTTGAATGGGGCATTGCATCGACGGGCCGGAACAAGCATGCCTTTCCAGGCAACCTCGTTTTGTAATTCTTTATAATTATCGATCGGTTACCAGTTTTTGTGTCCGATATGGAGATGTGACAATTGATGGGGACAATGCGGGGTTTTCACGAATGTACGGATGAGAAGCGATCTAACGGAAAGCTTCCTTGCGACCAGGTAACCCCCCGCCGAAATGCCGTGTTGGCAGGCCTTTGATCCAAAAAGGCAAGTGGGCGCTTTGCGGCTTTTTTAGGCTTTTCTGTACGAGCAGAACATGCACACCAAAACCGTGCTCAGCTCCCTTGAGAAAAGTGTTGGTTCAAAGCACATCTTCCAATCACGCGCATGGCAGGGGGTATCACCCAGATTTTATAACCATCACACGTACGTTTTTTCGGCTTTATGGAGACCTGTCCGCTGCTGTCATAACAACGCAACAAGTCTGTTTCAGGGGCTTTTCACAACCATTCACAACGGTGTTTTTATACCGGCAAAATGGGATTCAAGTGTTTTTAACAGATCTTCGGATCTTTGGTCTAGATCATGCAGCAGTTGTTGATGCCTCTTTTTTAACTCGAAATACTCATTGGTAATGTTCAAGGCAGTCAAAATGAGTATGGCGCGTTTATCCGGACTCGCTGCTCTGTTGGCGCATTGAGTCCTGGCCCTGTCAACCGATGCAATCACATAATCGGCCACCGCCTTTGCATCCGAAACATCCACATCCGTTTTGAAGGAGAACGGTTGACCGAGTATTTCTAATGTCAGCACTTGATCCACGGATTGGAATTTCCCCGTTATTACCGAAAAAGGTGAAAACCCTTAAAAATTAGTCCTCTACAAATTCCGCAAGTCTGCCAATCATGTTGTCTATCTTCGTTTTGACCAAGGATTTCAGCTCGTCATTATGCTTTTCGGCATCTGTTTTTTCAACCAACTGATAAGCAAGCGTTTCCTTTTCCTGCTTCAGTGCCTCATTTTCATTTTTAAGCTGATGAATGACCTCGATCAGTCGTTCGACCTTATTCTCTAAAAGTTCGAATTTTTGCAATACAATTTCGTGTTCCAAACTTTCACCTCATATTTAAATACACTATAGTCGTTGGTCTTGTGACAAGTCAAGCCCTTTGGATTTTACGATTTTTCATAAATGTTTCCGCAAGTTCAAGCTCTTTTACACTATTGACGCCAATAATCTCGGTGCTGTCATCGCCTATGGTAAAACCGATGGACTTTCCATCGGCATAACCGATTCCGATGATATCGGTAAGATAGATCTCTTTCTGGGCATTATTCGCACCCAGTCTAGGCAAAACCTCTCTCAGGTAGTCGCTACGAACTGCATATATACCTGTATTAATGAGGTTAATTTTTTTTTGGGACGCATCGGCATCCGCCTCTTCGACAATGGCCGAAAGTCGACCGCGATCATCCAGGATAATTCTACCGTAACCCTTGGGGTCGTCGACAGTTACAGCCAATAATGAAACATCATAGTCGCCTTCCTGGTGAACATCAATGAGGTTTAAAATTGTATTGGGACGTATCAGCGGCACATCCCCGCATAAAATGACGACATCTTTAGCCTTTTCAGGAATCAAAGGCTGAGCGCATTGAACGGCATGCCCGGTACCATGCTGCTCTTTTTGCAAGGCATAACTGACGGTTCCTATACGATTGACCGTAATTTTCACCTTCTCGGCCTGATGCCCAACGACGATGATGATGTCCTGCCCGGCAATAACGGCGGCCGTCCTCACGACATATTCGATCATTGGTTTTCCGCAAATTTCGTGCAGGACCTTGGCCTTTTCTGACTTCATACGCGTTCCGAGCCCTGCAGCAAGGATGATGATGCACACATCGTCACGCATTATGTCCCCCTAATATTTTAACTTATACACTTTTGGCGCCGTGAATGGATGTATTGAAATTCCTCCCCAAAAAAAAAGGGCAACCACTTGGGGTCACCCTTTTTCCAAGTTATAGGCACTTGGTTCAATCAGATGCTTCGCGTTTCCGCCAAACGGATTCTGAGGATGGCCCTCATGAGAGCGGCCTTGGCACGTGTGTAGTCGATTTCCTCATCTCTTTCCCTGGCCAGACGCTCTTCCGCTCGTTTTTGGGCGGCTTTGGCGCGATCGATATCGATGTCACGCCTGCGCTCAGCGGATTCAGCCAAAATGGTGACACGATCAGGAAGGGCCTCGGCAAATCCGCCGCTGACAAAGACAAAACGCTCTTTTCCAGAAGTGTCAACATAGCGAACCGCTCCCACCTTGAGGCTGGTCATGAAAGGCGTATGACCGGAAAGCACGCCGAACTCGCCAAGTGTGCCTGGAGCCATGACGATTTTTGCGTCTTCACTCACCACCGACTTTTCCGGGGTAACGATTTCTAAATGAATGTTCTCGGCCATGCTATCCCCTTAGCGTTTTAGGCAGCCTCTGCCATTCTTTTCTTGGCGTCCTCAACCACTTCTTCTATTCCGCCCTTCATCATAAAAGACTGTTCAGGCAGGTCATCGTGTTTGCCTTCTACGATCTCTTTGAAACCACGAATGGTCTCTTCGATCTTGACATATTTACCTGGCGTTCCAGTAAATACCTCCGCGACATGGAACGGCTGCGAGAGGAAGCGTTCAACTTTCCTGGCCCGAGAAACTGTAATCTTATCTTCCTCGGAAAGCTCATCGATACCGAGAATGGCAATAATGTCCTGAAGCTCTTTGTATTTTTGGAGTATCTGCTGAACCTGACGTGCCACTTGATAGTGCTCGTCGCCGATAAAGTTGGCATCTAAAATACGGGAGGAAGAATCCAAAGGATCCACCGCCGGGTAAATGCCTTTCTCGGTAATGGCACGTGATAGAACGACGGTACCGTCCAAGTGGGCAAAGGTCGTGGCCGGTGCAGGGTCTGTCAGGTCGTCGGCAGGCACGTAAACGCATTGAACCGCTGTAATGGAACCCTTGTCTGTCGAGGTGATGCGCTCTTGCAATTCACCGAGGTCAACCGCCAAAGTAGGTTGGTAACCCACCGCTGAGGGAATACGTCCCAACAACGCGGATACCTCCGATCCTGCCTGGGTAAACCGGAAAATGTTGTCGATAAAAATCAGAACGTCCTGGCCCTCGATATCGCGGAAATATTCTGCACAGGTCAGCGCCGACAACGCCACGCGGGCACGAGCTCCCGGCGGCTCTGTCATCTGACCATAGATCAAGGCAGCTTTGGGAAGAACGCCGGACTCTTTCATTTCATGATAAAGGTCGTTGCCTTCACGGGTGCGCTCGCCCACGCCGGCAAACACCGAAATACCACCGTGCTGCATGGCGATGTTGTGAACCATTTCCATCATGATGACGGTTTTACCAACGCCTGCGCCCCCGAACATCCCCATTTTACCGCCACGCGGAAATGGTACCAGCAGGTCGATCACCTTCACTCCGGTTTCCAGAACATTGACCTCTGTGTCCTGCTCGGTAAATTTGGGCGCCTCACGATGAATGGGCATCATTTTTTCCTGGCTGACCGGGCCGAGACCGTCCACAGGACGACCGACCACATTGAGCACCCTGCCCAGGCTGGCTTCGCCCACTGGCATCATGATCGGCTTACCGGTATCTTTGACCGGCATGCCCCGCACCAGACCGTCGGTAACGTCCATGGCGATGGTACGCACGACGTTATCACCCAAGTGCTGGGCCACTTCCACAACAAGGTTGTCCGCCTCGTCGTTGATAGCGGGGTTGCTAATGGTCAGCGCCGTGTAAATGGTCGGCAGCTTGCCCTGCTCGAATTCGACATCAACAACAGGTCCCATAACCTGTGTGATTCTACCAATATTCTCTGCCATCTAAAGACCTCCTATCGAAACGAAATCAGTTAATCGTCTTATCCTTTGAGGGCCTCGGCGCCGCCCACAATATCCATCAGTTCAGCCGTAATTGCTGCCTGCCGTGCTTTGTTATAAGCGATGGTCAAATTACCGATAATGTCGTTACATGCCTTGGAGGCGTTGTCCATGGCCAGCATGCGGGCCGCATGCTCGCTGGTGGACGTTTCCAGCAATGCACGATAGATCTGAACATCGACGCTTTTTGGAAGAATTTCCCCCAGCAATGCCTCAGGAGAGGGTTCACAGATATGCTCAGCCAGGTAGGGTCCTTCCGCATCCGCCGTCTCCTCCTTTTCGACCGGGGGGATCGGCAGTAATTGCTTGACCGTCGGTTTTTGCTTGGCCATGCTCAAAAACTCGGCATAAACGATGAGCACTTCATCGTATTCATTGTCCAGGAAAGCGCTGACCAGTTTCTTTCCAGCCGTGGAGGCCACATTATAGCTGAAACTTGTGCCGACCACACCCAGGTGAAACTCCTTTACGGCCAATTTCTCGCGGCGCCCCCAATCCCTGGCTTTTTTCCCGAAAAACGTAAAGGATACCGATTTCCCTTGATCCGTTTTTTCCTTTGCCAGGTCTTCGGCCTTTTCGATCAAATTGGCATTGAAACCACCGCACAACCCTCGATCCGAGGTGCATACGACGATATGTACCTTTTTGATCTCCTCACGGGGTATCAGTAGCGGATTGGATTCTTCACCAGCACTTTCAGCAAGATTTCCGAGCACCTCTTCGAACTTAGCCGCATAGGGTCGGAATCCTTCCATCCGCACCTGTGCACCGCGCAGTCTGGATGCCGCTACCATGTTCATGGCTTTGGTGATTTGCTTGGTCTTTTTGACCGCGGCGATTTTGAGTTGTACTTCCTTTAGTGTTGCCATAAAGCTAAGCCCCTATCCTTTTTGGTGTCCTAACCTGCTCAAGCCGTATTACGAGCTTACTTAATGGTGTCCTTGAACTCCTCGTCATAAGCTGTGAGCGCCTCTCGCATCAGCTTATCCAATGCTTCATCGATCGCCTTTTTCTCCTTGAGGCCTTCGAACACCTTGGGGAAACGCTCTTCGATGAAGGGATAGAGTCCCGCTTCGTATTTGGTGACGACACTGGAGGGGTATTTGTCCAGGAACCCGCGGGTACCGGCAAAAAGAATGGTCACCTGCTTTTCCATGGGCAGCGGCTGATATTGGGGCTGTTTTAAAATTTGGACCAAACGTTCACCGCGCGTCAATTGCCGCTGGGTGGCAGCGTCCAAATCGCTACCAAAGGCTGCAAATGCTTCGAGCTCTCGGAATTGGGCCATTTCCAAGCGCAGTGTGCCGGCGACCTGTTTCATGGCTTTGACTTGGGCGGACCCACCGACGCGTGAAACCGAAAGCCCGACGTTAATGGCGGGACGCACGCCTGCAAAGAAGAGGCTCGGTTCAAGATAGATTTGACCGTCGGTGATAGAAATCACGTTGGTGGGAATGTAGGCTGACACGTCACCCGCCTGGGTTTCAATGATCGGCAGTGCGGTCAGGGATCCGGCCCCCAATTCATCGCTCAGTTTGGCGGACCGTTCCAGCAACCTGGAGTGGTTATAAAAAATGTCACCGGGGTAGGCTTCACGTCCGGGCGGACGGCGCAGCAACAGCGAGACTTGACGATAGGCGGCCGCCTGCTTGGAAAGATCATCGTATATGATCAATGCATGCTGGCCCTTATCGCGAAAATATTCGCCCATGGCCGTACCCGCATAGGGTGCAATAAACTGAAGGGTTGCAGGGTCGGAGGCGCAAGCAGACACGATGGTGGTGTATTCCATGGCGCCATACTTTTCAAGAATGGCATGCACTTGGGCAACGGTGGACTTTTTCTGGCCGCAGGCGACATAGATACAATAAATGTCGCTATCCTTCTGGGCCAGGATGGCATCGATGGCGCACGCGGTCTTCCCAATCTGGCGGTCACCGATGATCAACTCGCGCTGGCCGCGACCCACCGGAGTCATGGCGTCAACCGCCTTCAAACCGGTGTAACAGGGTTCGTGAACGCTCTTACGGGCGATAACGCCGGGAGCCACCATTTCAACGCGGCGGGTCTCCTTTGCATCGATCGGCCCCTTGCCGTCAATCGGCGCACCCATGGCGTCGACGACCCGCCCCAACACCGCTTCACCTACTGGAACTTGGGCAATCTTACCAGTCCGCTTGACGATATCCCCCTCTTTGATGTGGATATCTTCGCCCATAATAGCGATACCCACATTGTCCTCTTCCAGGTTGAGCACCAGACCCAGAATTTGACCGGGGAACTCGACCAGCTCCAGAGCCATGGCTTTTTCCAGACCGTAGACACGGGCGATGCCGTCACCAACGGACAAAACGACTCCGGTTTCGCTCAGTTCGACCTTTTTGTCATAATCGGTAATCTGCTCTTTGATAATTTGACTGATTTCTTCGGCTCTAAGTTCCATTATGCACGCTCACCCCTTTTTAAAGTTTCCCTCATATTGAGTAATTGTGTTTTAATGCTGCCATCCAAGACGAGATCCCCAATACGGGTAACGATGCCCCCGATAAGACCCGGATCTTGTGTCACCTCCAAAACCACCTCTTTTCCTGTCTTTTTCGACAGAGCGGTGCGGATCTTTTCTATGGTGTCTGCCGTGAGCTCGCTGGCCGACACCAGACTGGCGCGGGCCACGCCTTTAAGTTCATCGGCCATCATCTGATAGAAATCATTGATGCTGCCAATGAAACCAATGCGCCCCTTTTCAAACAACAACAACATGAAGGCGGACATCACCTTGGAAACATTCATCTTTTCAATCACCCGCTGAAGAACTTGCTTGCGCTCGCCATGAATATGGAGGGGATTGGCGATGGTATCGGCCAGACTCTTTTCCTGATCCATCAATTTGGCGATATTCTCAAGCTCTTTCCGGTATTGTTCGGTTTGTCCGTCTTCTTTTCCGATCAATAAGAGTGCCTTGGCATAACGCCGGGCTATTGCCAAATTTTTCACTAGGCCACCACCTTATCTAGATATTCATCCACCAAACGGTTCTGATCCTCGGAAGATATTTTTTCACTAATCAGCTTCTCCGCCCTGGCCAATGCTTTCTCCACGACTTGCGCCTGGAGCGACAGACGCGCCTGCTTGAACTCGTGCTCGATATTCTTTTGAGCCTGCTCTTTCAGTTTTTCGGCAACGCTCTCTGCCTGCTGGAGGATTCGCGCCTTGGCCTCCTCCCCTTGCCTGATGTATTCAACGACAATCTGTTCGGCCTCTTTGTCCAGCTTGGCGAGCCGTTCGTTATAATCGGCAAGCTGTTTTTCCACTTCTGCCTTCCGCGCCTCCAGATCCTTCAGTTCTTCAGAAATTCCCTTTATCCGGTTGTTGAGCGCTTGCCCCGCCGGTTTGCGCAACAGCAAAAAAAGACCGATGGCCAGAACGGCGAAATTCATCACCCGATACCAATCGGTTGCTTGCCACCCCGTACCGCCCCCTTCGCCATGTCCGCCTTCGCTGGAACCCCACGCCGGCGTGCAGACCAAAAAGGCAGCAACGACCAGAATGGCCAGAACGGCGCACAAGCGCTTGCGTTGCTGCTTACCATCATGTCCAGGAATTTTCATCAGGCCGCCCTCCCCAAAATTTTCTCTGTAATCGCATCGGCGAAGGCATCCACCTCCTTTTCCAATGCACTTTTAACAGTATCCATTTCTTTTTTGATTTTGGCCTTCACCTCAGCCAAATCCTCCTTGGCCTTGGCATTGATTTTGGCGACGATGGCACTCTCCTCATCGCTTGCAGCTTGAACCAGTGTCTCTTTCTCTTTCTGTCCTTTGGCGCGGGCCAGGCGGATCCCCTCAATAAACGCCTTATCTTGCTCTTCAGCCTGACGACCGGTCGCAGCAACGCTCTCCTGCAACCCTTGGAACTTTTCTTTACGTTGCTTGAGAATTCCACGAATCGGTTTGTATAGAACAAGATTGAGAACAAAAAGGAGAACTAGAAAATTGGCGATTTGGAGCAATAAGATAGGCAAACTGATACTTACCATAGAGGCGCCTCCAGAACTGAGCAATTAACGGTCTACTTACGGTCTACTTATGGTCTACCAATTTGATATAACTATAAAAATAAAACAAAAAAGAAAGGGGCGAACAAGGGGGGTCTATATCACCGTAAAGTTTAAAATGTCAAAGGTTTTTTAATTTTTTTGGTCGTGCGGGTCACTGGATAATGCATCCTTTGCACGCTTTTCATCAGTTTTGGACAGCTTGCGTGGTTGGCCTTGCATAGCACAGTGACCATTGAAAACAACCCCTGAATCAATGGCGATGCTTGGCGCGCTGATATCGCCCTCAACCTGAGCCGGCGCATATATTTCAATGCGCTGGGTGGCCTCCATCCGGCCGGTCACCTTGCCTCGGATGATGGCCACGCCGACCATGATTTCCGCATCCAATTGGGCATTCTCGCCGACAATAAGCGTCCCATCCTGGCTGATCAGCTTACCCTTGATGCTTCCATCCACACGGATGGTTTCCTTGAACGTCAAAGTCCCCTCGATGGCGGTATCGCGCCCTAAGAGGGTTGAAATGGTCGTTGATTCCCCGACTGAGGATTTTTTATCCTTTTTCAGCATATCACCTCCTGTCACGATCCTTCTGGGGTTAACCTGAAATTCACCCACCGACCGTGCTTAGCAAATTTAAAACAATTATTTCTCAAACATAAACCGGCGCATACTGACATTGAGCAATAAACCCACGCCGGCCATCATGGTGATGACCGATGATCCTCCGTAACTGAAAAATGGCAATGTGACACCGACAACCGGCAACAATCCCATGACCATACCAATGTTTATGAATACCTGCCAGGCGATCATCGTGGTGACACCCACCGCCAGGATGGTACCGAATGGGTCACGATTGCGTTGCGCAGTTTGTAATCCCCACGTGATCAACAACAAGAAAACGAGAAGAACGAAACCGGCCCCTATCAAGCCCCATTCCTCGGCCAAAACCGAAAAGATGAAATCCGTGTGTTGTTCAGGTAAAAAATCGAGGCTGTTTTGCGAGCCTTTTAGAAATCCCTTGCCCGATATCATTCCGGCACCAATGGCGATTTTAGATTGGATCACATGGTAGCCGGCCCCCAAAGGATCCCGATCTGGATTCAAGAAGGTAAGGATACGTTGTTTCTGATACCCCTTAAGAAACATCCAGACCAATGGCACCGCGAGGGTGCCGCTGGCAATCAACCCAATTAGGGTGCCGCGCTTGATTTTGACATACAAGGTCATGGAAGCTGCTATGAGCGCGACGACCATCGCCGTTCCCAAGTCGGGTTGGCGAACGATCAGAACAAACGGAATCGCTATGATGATGACGGGCGTGACCAATTCCCTCAATTGCAAACCGTCTGGCCGCACCACACGGGCATAATACTTGGCCAGCATGATGATAACAGCCAGTTTCACGATCTCGGACGGCTGGATGGACATGGGGCCCATAGCGAGCCAGCGCTTGGAGCCTCCCACATATTTACCGATCAGCAAAACCGCGATTAAAAGTCCGATGCACAGTAAATAGAAAAGATGGCCCCACCGTTCATAGCTTTTATAATTGATAATGAAGGCCGTAATCATGACCATCATGCCCAGTCCATACCATATCAACTGACGCCCAAACAAAGCCGATTGCCCGCCCCCACCGCCGGCATTGACCGCACTGTAAAGGGCGACCAGGCCGGCGGTCACTATCGCAGCGGTAAGCGCCAGCATCCACCAATCGAAATACTCCACCAGGCGTCGATCTATCATCATGGTTGATTATCTCCCAAGTAGGCCTGAATCAATGCACTGGCGACAGGCGCCGCCGCCGAAGAGCCATGTTCGCCGTGTTCGATGATCACTGATATGGCGATCTTCGGATTCTCAGAAGGGGCATATGCGACAAACCAGGCGTGATCCTTTGGGAGTGCATCGATTTCCCCGGATGATCCGTCGCTTGCCTTGGGCATGGAGACCACCTGTGCCGTCCCGGTCTTTCCCGAGAAATGCAACCCTTGAATCCGCGATTGCCAAGCGGTCCCCTTGGGATCATTGACCACCTGCCATAACGCCTGGCGCACGAGTGCAAGGTTTTCCGCATGCAATTTGATTTTTCCATCCTCCCTGGGACTGTTCTGAAAGGTCACCACCCCGTCCGCAGTTTGGATCTTTTCAATCACATACGGCGAATACCGGGTGCCCCCGTTTCCCACGGCGGCCGCTAAGGAGGCCATCTGCAAGGGGGTTACCAAATTGAATCCCTGTCCGATGGCGATGGAAAGGTTTTCACCTCCCTGCCAGGGAACACCAAACCGTTTTTTCTTCCAATCACTGGTGGGTATCAACCCTTTGCCTTCCCGGTCCAGGGAAATCCCGGTAGCTGCACCCAGCCCAAAGGCGCGGGCGTACTTGGCCATACGGTCGACCCCCAACGCCTCACCGACCTGGTAAAAATAGACGTCGCACGATTCGGCCAGAGCTTTGACCAAATCGACCTCACCATGCCCGGATTTTTTCCAGCATCGATACGCGCGGTTGCCATACTTGTAAAAACCGGGACAATAAAAGGTCGTCTTGGCATCGATCACCTTTTCTTCCAAACCGGCAAGGGCGGTCACGATTTTATAGGTCGATGCCGGTGGATATTCGGCTTGGGTGGCTTTGTTCTCGAGCGGCCTGAAGGGATTGGAAACCAATTCATTCCACTGGTCGCGGGTCATGCCGGTTACAAATAGATTGGGATCGAAGGCTGGACTGCTGGCCATGGCCAGAATCCGTCCCGTATCGGGTTCAACGGCAACAGCAGCACCGACGCGGTCTTGCAACAATGCTTCGGCCCTCTTTTGCAGCTCTTCGTCAATGGTCAGGAAAATATTCTGACCCGGTTGAGCCGGTACGGTTTTAAGCACACGCACCACTTGACCGGTGGCGTTGACCTCCACTTGGCGGCCGCCTCGCTTACCTCTCAAATGGGCCTCGTATGCTTTCTCAATTCCAAATTTTCCTATAAAATCTCCTCCCTTGCAATCGTCGAACGGTGACCCCTGCAATTCTTCCTGGCTGATTTCACCCATGTAACCGAGCAGATGGGCCGCATGCGTGTCATAGATATAATGCCGCCGAGGCGACACACGCACCTGGACTCCGGGCAACTCGAATTTATGGACCTCGATGGCGGCCATGGTATCGCGACCGATATCTTCTCGCAGCAGAACAGGTGTGTAACCACCTCGCTTGCGGTTTTCCTGGATAGTGGCCATCAGGGTTTCCGGAGATTCATTCAACAACTGCCCCAAGCGGGCCACCGTCTCATCGATGGGCTTGGCATCCTTGAGGATGATATAGACATTGAAAGCGGGCCGATTGTCCACGACCGTTGTTCCGTTTCGATCGCAAATCATGCCGCGCGGCGCATCGATATCTTGAAGACGGATGCTGTTGATTTCCGATAATCGCCGTAGTTCTCTGCCCTCAAACAATTGGAGGTAAAGAAGCCGAATGGATAATACGGTAAATGCCAACACCACGGCCACGAGGACACCGACCAGGCGCTGGTTGAACCAATCAGTGTCGACGCTTTCAAGATAGTTACGCATTATTAGGGTAAATCTTTATGGTATCGTTCCGCTGTTCGAGCGGCTTTTAGTTCTACTTAGTGCCCATCCACAATGTCCAATTGTCCCGATATCTGCGTTGCGCGAAAAATTTAATCCTCGGAATATCAGCCATATGCCTGCGGTTAAATTTTTCGTGCGCCTTGATCTCGGTCCAATTTGCCTATTTGTGGACAGACACTACTTAAAGATCGACGAATATTTTTGCGTTCCACGAATCCAACTGCTTCTGGGCCCATCCGATAATCACCAAGATGGCCGGTCCTGTGACCAGTGCCCAAAGGATCTGCAACACCACGGTTTCTAATGCATCTACGGGAATACTGGCACTGGGGGCCAGAAATGCCATATAGATCAGCAAAATTGCGTTCTCGAAGGCCACGCCGATGGCCACTGCGAGAGAAAGGAGAAAAACGCTGCCGGTATAAAAAAACCGAGCGGCCCAGCGCATTCCGATATAGATCCACAAATAGATGATTAAGTACAATCCCATGGGACCGCCACAGAGGCTATCTATGATAAAACCGAAGAAAAGAACGATGGGCACGCCCTCGAGTTTAGTCCTGAAAAAACTCAGGTAAATGAGAATGGGAATGAGTAAATCGTAAAACTTTTCAAACAAGGGCATTCCGGGTATCAGGGTCGTTTTAACGAGCACCAGACACAAAGAAACCATGATGTAAAACAAAACGGTCATAGCGGATCGACCAATGTTTTGGTGGGAACAATCAAAACCTCTTCGAGGCGCTCGAAGTCCACAAACGGCGTCACGGTCACATCCTGAAAAATACCCGCCTCTTCCTTCAGGACCTCGGCAACCCGTCCGATAGGCGTTCCTTTGGGGAAGACGCCATCCATGCCGGAAGAAATGATGCTATCTCCAACCTCAACGTCGTATTTTCGCAAGACATAGTTAAATACGCAATACCCGGAGGTACCTCCCTTGATAATGCCTCTGGCCCTGCTCTTTTGCACCACCGCGTCAACGGCACTATTCGGATCGGTGATCAGCATCACTTTGGCGTAATGAGCAGTCGAATCCACGATCAGGCCTACCACCCCCTGGGGGTTGATCACAGGGAAACCAATCTCCACGCCGTCCTCACGCCCTTTGTCCACCAGGATGGTTTGAAACCATGGAGAGGGATCCTTGCCGACCACCTGAGCGGCGACCGTCGGTAGTTGCAGCTCCTCGTCCAGGTTGAGCAGTTGCCTCAGTCGATCGTTGGCCTGCATCAACTCTTCGTTGCGATGGGCAAGGGCAAATGCCGTTTGCGCCTCTTTGTGCAATCGTTCGTTTTCCTCAGCAACGGAGACAAGAAAGAAGTAGTGCTCCCATATGTCACGCAAGAATCTCGACGAATGGCTGATGATCTTTTGAAAAGGGGCGACCAGGGCGATGGCGAACCGCCCGGTGCCGTGTTCGGGGTAAGGCTGTCGACTGCTCAGCGACAACATCGTAAAGCTGAGTGTGACCAATACGATGAAACCGATTATGATCGCCATTTGCTTGGAAAACATTGAGTCAGTAAATCACCACTTGCTTAAGAATTTCAATGCAATCCAAAGCCTTGCCGGAGCCTAAGGCAACGGTGGCCAAAGGGTCGTCAGCGGTCGTAATCGGCAATCCGCTCTCTTCGCGCAACAACTTGTCGAGGTTTTTAAGCAATGCACCGCCACCGGTCAGCACGATGCCGCGGTCAACGATGTCTGCGGCCAATTCAGGCGGTGTCTGTTCAAGCGCAATCTTGACGGTTTCCACAATGGCATCGATCTGTTCGGAGATGGCCATTCTGACCTCCTCAGAGTCGATCGCCAATATTTTGGGAATACCGGAAACCAAGTCACGGCCTTTGACCTCGATGGTTTCGACTTTGTCCGGGTCTGGATAGGCGTTGCCGATGGAGGTCTTGATGATTTCCGCGGTTCGCTCGCCGATCAGCAGGTTATATTTCCGTTTAATGTATTGAATGATGGCTTCGTCCATCTTGTCGCCGGCAACGCGCAGTGACCGGCTGTACACGATCCCGGCCAGGGAGATCACAGCCACCTCCGTGGTTCCGCCACCAATATCCACGACCATGTTGCAGGTAGGCTCGGTAATCGGAAGATTCGCACCGATGGCAGCCGCCATCGGCTCTTCGATCAAAAATACTTCCCTTGCACCGGCCGATTCGGCAGATTCACGGACAGCCCTCTTTTCCACCTGGGTAATGCCAGAGGGAACAGCGATAATCACCCTCGGGCGTACCAGCGATCTACGGTTGTGCACTTTTTGAATGAAGTGCCGCAACATGGCTTCGGTCACCTCGAAATCTGCGATAACGCCATCGCGCATCGGACGGATGGCGACGATGTTGCCTGGGGTGCGCCCCAGCATGTTTTTGGCTTCCAAGCCCACCGCCAGCACCCGGTTTCTCGAACGACTGTCCGTGCGAACCGCAACGACCGATGGTTCGCTCAGAACAATACCTTTTCCCTTCACATAGACCAACGTGTTGGCAGTGCCCAAATCAATAGCCAAATCACTGGAAAAAAAACCTAATATAGAATCCAAGAAAAAGTTCATGCTCCGAATATCCTATTTTAATTAAATTAGAGTCCTGGGTGTCATGTCTACGGCTTCTCCGAACAGGGTGAATTCAACAAGAGATATAACAATCGAAAAATATTACCGTTGCTAACAGAAACGGCAACCCATTTCAAGAATAAATTATGGAAATTGCGTAAGAAATTCACTGCACAACAATTCCCTGCCGTACGAAGTCATTCACTCTGCCAAATCGTCTGCCCGCTGTTGTGACCCGGCCAAAAAATGCTGCCGCTGGCCTTTGAAGGTTGCCCATCCACAGCTGTCATTTTGCCACAGGCACTACACACCACCAATATGCTCCATCACCGCATCGTGCAGCAAGGGCCGAAAAGCCTTGATACGCTCATTATGGCGGCTCGGATGCACCCGGTTGGTCAATAAGACGACAATGATGCCTCTGCGCCGATCCATCCAAAAAGAGGTGCCGGTGAATCCTAAATGTCCCACGCTTTCCGGACTGAAGCAACGACCTGCGCTCGACCCCACCTCCGCCGGCGTGTCGAATCCAAGGCCCCAATCCGTCCCATTTTGCCTATGGAAGAACTTTTTTAGCAGAGATGGCTCAAACGGGCCATTATCGATCACTCCGGTTTCGATGAACAATAGTTTCTGCAGAAGGTTCCAGACCGCATCGGCGCTGCCAAAAAGACCGGCATGTCCACACACACCACCGATGGCATACGCGTTGTCGTCATGAACACGGCCAACAAGCAATCTCCCCCGCCAGGGGCACAACTCAGTGGCAGCGTAATCCGCTTCTACGAGCGGCTGGTTCGCGGGGTTAAAAAAAAGCCCCTGAACCGATAAGGACTTCCAGATCGACGCTTCCAGATAGCGATCCAAAGTCGTTTGCACCACTCTTTCTATCAGGCCTTGCAATACCAGGAACCCGATGTCACTGTAGCATGCCCGCTGTCCTGGTGGCGACAACAATGGTTCCCGAGCCATCCATTCTTCAACGGCCGATTTTCGCCGCTCCTGGCCTCGCATATCCTTCAGGCGCAGATAATAGGGCCGCCAGGCAGGCAGCCCGGAACTGTGACCAAGTAAATGTCGCACCGTAATCGCCGCCTTGTCTCCCTTGAAAAAATCCGGCCAATAGAAGCAACAGGGCTGATCCAGAACCAGGAGACCACGTTGAACCAAATGCATAACGGCAAGGGTTGTCGCCAGGGGTTTGGTCAAAGATGCCAGGTCAAAAACCGTTTCACAAGCCATCGTCCGCCGTCTGAACCAGTCGGCTGAGCCGTATGCGTGCCTTAAAACCACTTTTCCGTGGACGGCCACCAGGATAACGCCCCCCGGAAAGACCCCTTGGAACACCGCCCTTTGCATCAAGCGATCGACCGCATGAAACGGCTTTGTCATAGCGAGTATTTACTCCCCTCGTCATTTTTCAATCGCTTGTGGCACACTCCAAAAGGTCCAGTCGCCGGCCGTCTGCGTCGAGATGAACACGGACCCCCATCGGCAGGGTCAGGTTGCGACGCCCATGACCGAAGGCCATGCCCGCCAGAATCGGCAGATTCGGATCGGCAAATAATTGGCGCACCAGATCGTGAATAACAGCGGGTTTGGCACCATTGCTGAAGGACCCCAGCACCACGCCTTGGATGCCATCGAAACAGCCGGCCAGCTTCATCTGAGTCAGCATCCGATCGATTCGGTAGGCCACCTCACCCGTATCTTCGAGGAACAACACAGCGCCTGTGAGGTTCAAAGCAAAAGGCGTACCAACCAGGTGACACAGTGTGGTCAGATTGCCTCCCAAAAGAATCCCTTCGGCCATGCCCGAACGAATCGTCCTGATTTCCGGCCCCCTGAATGACAGGGCCAGATGAGTGGACAAGGCACGGTGCAGTGACGCCTGTGTCCGCCGGTCACTGGATGGCAGGCTGCAAACCACCGGACCGTGGAAAGTCACCATCCCCGCCTTCTGATAAAAGGCATGATGAAGGGCCGTAATATCACTGAACCCGATAAATGGTTTGGGGTGATGTCGCAACAACTCCCAATCCAGGTACGGCATCATCCTCAATGATCCGAACCCCCCTCGTGCACACATGACTGCATCCACCGCATCATCGATGAACATCTCTTGCAATTGGCGGGCGCGGTGTTCATCCGTGCCGGCCAGGTAGCCTTTGCCGACAAAAAGATCCGGGGGGGTTTTGATGGCGTATCCCATATCCTGCAAAATTTTCAAGCCCTGCATCAAGACTCGCCGCTTAAAGGGACTGGCTGGAGCGACCACGCCAATGACAGCGCCAGGATGGAGTCTGCGTGGCTTTATGGAATCAGGTTTCGCTGATGGCATGGCGCCTTTCCTCATATGGAGCCGACAAAATTTTGCAACTACCGATGAATGACTGGCTGATCTTCGAGCTGATGGGTTGAAAATAAATGGCAGGGATGGCGGAAGCAAGTCATTTTTGGGCTGGAGGCCACGCTATCCGTTTCCGGCTGGCAGGATGGCGGATCGGTTCAGAATCCGACGAATGATCACAGGGGGCAAAAAAACGGCCGGAGAGAAGAACGTTCTCCGGCCGTTTTGGCAAGTAGAAAAACCATACGCTTAAAAAGCGGCATCGGGGATTTCAACGATCTCTCTTCCCGGCCGCAGGCACGTCTCTAGTGTCGCCAGGGTCTGTGGCAGTGTCATATCGGTAAAAAAGGTCGCCTGATAGATCTTGCCCAAGTAAAAATCCGTTTTTTTCTTTTTTATCGCTTCGGCAGCGATAACCGCCATATCCAGAAGGCGCCAACACATGATCACCTCACCAAAGGCGATGAGCCCCGGATAGGTGTACGAGGCCCATTGAAGGGGATCCGACTGCATACGCTGCTTCATCTCATCGGCGACCTCCATAAGTCGCTGAAACACGCCATAGAGCGCACGAACGCGGTCCCCTATCTCGGGATGCTCTCGGTTGGCATCACAAAAATTTTCAATTTCCTTTTTGAAGGCGTTCAAACAGGCCCCGTTGCGCATGCTCATTTTGCGGCCCATGAGATCGATGGATTGAATGCCATTTGTACCCTCATACAGGGACATGATTTTTGCGTCACGCAAATACTGCTCTATGGGATAATCTCTACAGTAGCCATAACCGCCGTAACACTGCATGGCGGTTTCGCACACCCTGAATCCCATATCCGAACAATACGCCTTGATAATCGGGGTCATGAAATCAATCAAATTCTGGTAATGTGTCCGCTCCTCTCCATCCGGCAGTTCGAGGGCCAGGTCCGACCAGAAGGCACCGGTGTAGATCATCGAACGCATGCCATCCACCGTGGCTTTCATCCACAGCAACATACGCCGGACATCGGGATGTTGAATGATCTTCACCTGGCCTGGCGTGCGATCCGCTATATCCCGCCCCTGCTCGCGCTCCTTGGTGTACGCCAGAGCATTTAAATAGGCCGTGCTGGCCATGGCCATACCACTGACCCCAGTGTTGATCCGCGCCTGATTCATCATCTGGAACATGTGGGCCAACCCCTTGTTCTTTTCGCCACACAAATAGCCGATGCAGCCGTCGCGTCCGCCAAAGGTCAATGCGGCGGTAGCCGAAGCATGCAGCCCAAGCTTCTCCTCGATGCCGGTGCAAACGACATCGTTAGGCTCGCCCAGAGAACCGTCCGAATTGACGCGAACCTTGGGCACGACGAACAGGGAGATCCCCTTGATGCCTTCGGGTTCGCCTTCTATACGCGCCAGCACCAGATGAATGATATTGTCGGCCAAGTCGTGCTCACCCCAGGAAATGAAGATTTTATTCCCCTTGATTTTGTAATGATCGTCCTCAGGATAAGCCATGGTTTCCAATGCAGCCAGGTTCGAACCGGCGTTGGGCTCCGTGAGGCACATGGTACCGGCCCAGGTGCCGTCAAACATTTTGGGCACATAGGTTTCCTTGAGCTCCCTGGTACCGAAGCTTTCGACCAGGTGCGCGGCGCCATGCGTAAGGCTCGGCGCCATATTGAAGGATTGGCACGCCCCGTACATGAGGTCGTTGACGACAATACGCATCATGTGAGGAAATCCCTGTCCCCCATATTCCAAATCACGGGCGGCCGCCGTCCAACCATCTTCGCCGTATTGTTTGAATGCTTTTCGAAACTCTGGCGGGCAAATGACCTGATTGTTCTCAAATCGCAACCCTACGGTTTCTCCAATTTCGTTCAGGGGATCGACGACCCCTTTGGCAAACTCAACCGCCTCTTTGACCATCAAATCCAACACCTTCTCACTTTGGTCCTGATAGCGTTCCAGCTCACAAAGCCGGCCGTAATGAAGTTGCTCTTTGAGAATAAACATCAAATCCTTGGTATTGACTTTAAAATGTCCCATAAAAAAACCTCCGCATGGCGTTTGAAATAAATGGGCAAAATGAACGGGATGGACCCGCGGTAAATGACACCTGGGATCGACCATCAGCGTTGCACAATTGGGGCTACTCACCCTTTGACAGCAAGATGTCTGCCAAACATCTTTCGTCGATTCATGATTCTGTATTTATTATATTTATTTTTTATTTCAGGACACTGAAAGGAAAGACCGACACACAGGTCTGTATAGAAGACGCTACAGTACTGACCCTTTATAGGATCAACACCTTGACATTATTGTAGTTTTAAAAACGATAGACGATTCTATACATGCATAGAAAGCTCTACATAACGCCGTAGTCGTCCTATAACATTTTGTATTTTCTCATTTTTTGATATAATCCGGTACGATGGATACCCAATAGATCGGCTGCCTTATTCTTGTTGTGGCCACTTTCGAGAAGGGCCTTTGAAATGGCCTGGCGCTCGACATCGGCAATCAGGATTTTTAGCGGCGTCACCCCCGACCTGCCTACCACGCGGCGCTCCTTATGGCCCCTGAGCATTTCCGGCAAATGATCGACCTCGATCCTGTCGCTTTCGCAAAGGACCAATGCCCGCTCGGCCACATTACGCAGCTCGCGAATGTTTCCCGGCCAGTCATAGGATTTGAGCGCCTCCACGACCTCCGGCGCGACCGACTTTTTTTTGCGTCGCTCCTGCAGGCTCAACTCCTGCAGGATGGCCTCGAAAATGATCGCAATATCCTCGATTATGGTTCTCAACGAAGGCAAAGGGATGGTCATTACATTAATTCGGTAAAACAGGTCCAGACGGAAACCACCTTGTCGAATCATGCTCTCCAGGTCCTGATTGGTCGCACTGATCAGCCTGAAATTGATCTGCCGCGGCTTTCCGCCTCCGATTCGCTCGACCACTTTGTCTTGAAGCACCCGTAGAAGCTTGACCTGCATGCGCAACGGCATCTCGCTCACTTCATCCAAAAAGAGTGTGCCATTGTGCGCCAATTCAATTTTACCCGGCGCTCCTTGCCGCTGGGCGCCAGTAAATGCACCCGGCTCATATCCGAACAGCTCGGATTCAATCAACTCCGCGGGAACGGCGCCGCAATTAATTCGGACAAATGCATGGTGACGCCGTGGACTGGCGGCATGGATGGCGTGCGCGAACATCTCCTTCCCGGTTCCGGATTCACCGGAAATGATTACCGACGAGTCGTTTTGGGCCGCTATGCCCGCCAGGGCCTTTGCTCTTTCGATCCTCGCAGATCGTCCGACGATGTTGTCGAAAGAGAAGTGGGCGCCATGGATTTGCCAGGCTCCCGACTTGTAGTAATCCACCTGCTTTTCCAGGCTCTCGATGCGTTGGTACAGCGCCTTGACCTTCTGCGGACTGGAGAGCAGAAGTTTACCGGCCGCCCCGATCACCCGCCCCTCTTTGACGAGGGGAATTCTGGCGACAATCCGTTCACGATCGTTCAGAATCAGGCTTCGGCCGATTTCCGCACGACCGGTTTCGATCACCCGAACCAGATCGGAATCAGGATTGACATCTGAAATGTGCTTTCCTACAGCGCTGGCCAATGCCGATTTGGGGACACTCTCGTTGGACTCGCTGACAAAGCGGATAACACCGTCGGCATCAACCAGAATCAGACTCTCGTATGGATTGTTCAGCAGCGCGAACAAAAGTGTTCGGGGAATTTGCTCCAAGATATCTTTCATGGACGGTACGAGCTCCTGGATGGAATACATATTGGGCACACTCTAAACAAAGGTGATAATTTGCGTCAATGACCGATAGGTGAAAAAGATAAAAAAAGGGCATCCGAACCCAACGGATGCCCCATGAAGTTATCTGGAAATAGAAGTTTTGAGCTGTACCGAAACCTCAAGACGCGAGTTCAGTACCCAAACCAGGTGTCACCGGCAACTACTCGATCACTGCCACGGATGAAACCGTGACCACAGACCGCCCCTCGGCCTCCTCAACCGTGCCGGTTATCTTTACATTTTTCCCGACCAACCCACCCAGATCCTGGCCGGCCACCTTATAGCTGCCGCGATCGCTGAAAATGACGATACCTTCGTCTGTCTTGACCACTGTCCCCTGTATCTCCTCCTCATCGGACGTAGCCGCCTGCTCCGAAGACATCTCTGCTGCCGGCTGCTGTCCGGCTGGCATAGCAGCGGCCTGCGATTTCGAATCTGCCTGGCTCTGGGCTTCTCGCTTTTCCGCCGCCTGTTCTTGAGAGCCACCTTGCTCCGAGCATGCCACGGCGATCGTCAATGCACAAAAAAGCACAAATACCGCGCCAAGATACCTTTTCATCCTGTCCTCCTCTTTTTTGGTTCACTCCGGCCAGATCAGCATTCTCTGGCCTGTTAGGGGTACAACAAAAGCCCTTTCCCACATCTGAAGCCTTCCGGCCCGTCTGTTCACCTTCAGGATCATTCCACATCGCCGAGGCACCGCCGGGTATCCAGCGATTTTAAAAAGCAATTCCTATGCCCAAACATAACCCATTGTTTTTTATCCTTTTGAAAACTACTTGACACCAAAAGAGGGGGGAACTTGTTTCAATTTTTGCACGCTGCCAGGCCGAAAACGCTAAAACCTGCCTCTTGGGATTTGGACCAAGTCGTCATAGTTTCTTGACATGGGTTACCCGCAATGATAGTGAGGTTGGCTTGTGTCGGGGCGTAGCGCAGTCTGGTAGCGCACTTGAATGGGGTTCAAGGGGTCGGAGGTTCAAATCCTCTCGCCCCGACCAAATCCAACCATAAAGCGGTCTGGCTGACATGCCGAACCGCTTTTCGTTTTTCCGGACACCCTATCCCTTGACAAGGCCCTCCTCACCTTAATTTGGGTTTGAAAACCAGGCTATTTTCCGCTAAATCATCAGCTATCATGTCTTGAACGCGCAATTCATCACAAAACCACAACCCATATCGAGGACGCGATGATTCGTTCAAATCCAACCAAACTGGTGGCCATTATCGGTCTCAGCCTCTTACTGTCGACAGTCTTTGCAAGGGCGGATCAGGTGATCACTCCGGATCAGCGGCAATGGGCTCGCCAGGCGATCCAACAGGAAAAGCAGCTTGCCGCCATGACCAAACCCAACAGCATTGCGATCCTCTATTTCCGCAATCTGTCTGAGGATCGCGCCCTTGATCCACTTCAAAAGGGGCTGGCGATCATGCTGATCTCCGACTTGTCCAAGCTGGATATGATCACCGTCGTCGAACGAACGGAGCTGCAAGCCCTTGTTGAAGAGATCGGTCTTGGGCAATCCGGACTGGTCGATTCCAATACCACTCCTCGGGTCGGCCGTTTGTTGCAGTCCCAATATCTGATCGGTGGCTCTTTTTCAGGCAGTGCGGCAACGACGTTACATGTCGGCGCCCATTTGATCGATGTGGCACCGGGTAAAACCATTGGCCGAGCAGAAGTAAAGGACAAGATGGAACAGCTTTTCACTATTGAAAAGCAATTGCTCAACCAAATCATTTTAGACCTTAAAATCAATTTGACCCAACAGCAGAGACGTGACTTGGGTCGACCATTGAGTCGCAGCCAGGGTGCTTTGTTGGACCTGTTTCGGGGTATCGACGCGGTCGATCACCAGCAATTCGAGTCGGCGGCACAGTTCATGGATCGGGCGATTCAGCAGGACCCGAACCTGACGCTGGCCAAAACGTCGCTGCAGGAGCTGAAGGATAAGGGATTGGTTCCGCCATCCTACGGTGGTGGAGATGGTGCCCCAACGCCAGAAGAGAAAGCGGGTGAAGCAGAAATTCTCGAGCATCGCAGGCAGATGCTACGATCCGTGAGAAAGGAGACCTCCTTTTCGACCCAATTGCCGCCCGCCACCCCCCTGGCCCGCATTCCCCAACCGCCGTCAGTTCAGCCGACATCCCCTCCGCAGGAAGGGGAATCACCTATATTTGAACCTGATGAACCATGATACGCAGGCAAAACCATTCTAAAAAGCAGCGAAGACAGAAAGGAATTTCGTGATGCGAACGACCATGACCTGCATCTTGTTTCTCGCGGTTTCCGTGTTGGCTATTGTTCCGGCAGAGGCAGAAACCTATGGCCGGACAGGATTTCATATCGACTGGTGGAACAGCGATTCTGGAGAAGATGGATTCCAATACCATATCCCCATCGAGGCAGGACTCGACTACCGGAATTTTTATTTTAAGGTGCTCACCGCATACGCCTATAACGAAATCGACCCGGACAACGAAAGCAGTCGATCCTTCGATGGGTTTGTGGACACCAAGGTCAATCTGGCCTATGAAAGCGTGGCGAAATTGCCGGTGGATCTTTTATTTGCCCTGGATTTTAATTTGCCCACCGGAAAAACCGGAATGGATGCGAGAGACACGATCAGCATTGCCGATCCGGACAAGGCGACGATCACCCGCATGGGAGAAGGGTTCAACGTCAACCCGAATATTTCCGTTCTCAAACATTGGGGTGCACTGTATACCGCCGTCGGCGTTGGCTATATCTGGCGAGGCAGCTTCGATGCCGCCGACACCATGGAGGACTACGATCCGGGCAACGCCTTGAACTTGACGGGCGCCGTGGATTATATTTTCAATTCCCAATGGACCGGAAGCCTGTTCGGATCCTGGACGCGATTCGAAACCGACGAACTGGCAGGCGTCGATTATTATGAACCAGGCGATGTCACCATTGTCGGTGCTGGGGTCACCTATGCAAGAGCGACCTGGGAGTTGAACGGTGTGGTGAAAGCGATTTTCAGGGACAAGGATGAACGGCAAAACAACCTCGGGGTGCTGCAACCGGAGCCTGAGAACTATTTCGGTGATGAATGGATTGCCGAGATCAATGGTCGCGTTCAGATCACCGACCGCATGGATGTCAAAGCGTGGATCCAATACTTGATGATCGATGAAAACGATTATCCTACCACCGACCCGTATTACCTGAGCGAACGTGAAAAGACCCTGTTCGGCTGCGAATTGGTCGGACGCCTGACCGCCCGATGGGAGGCCGGCTTGAGACTGCAAGGCTACTTCATGGAGGTGGACAACAACCCGTCGAATTCCGCCGCCGGGTCGGATTTTGACGGCGGCAGCGCGACATTATGGGTATCGGCCCGCTTTTGATTGTTGGCGCTACTTAGTGTCCGTCCACAAACAGGCAAATTTGGTTTAGATCAAGGCGTGCGAAAAATTTTACCGCAGGCATATAGCTGATATTCCGAGGATAAAATTTTGAGCAGAACGCAGATATCGGGCAAATTGGCCATTTGTGGATGGGCACTACTTAAAAAAATCCAGAGGATGTCTGCGCGCTCCCTTCTGAGCTGTTCGCCGGATACTTCTATCCTGCGCACCGGGAACCGGATCGATGGGCCCTGACCAGGTCAGGGCGCCATCAAATCCAAGGCCGCATGATCGGCGGCCGATAGCCATCCATCTATATTTCCCGCCTTTGCCAGAGCGGTGGCTGTTTTGAGAATCTTTCCGCTGGCAACGTCCACCCGGCGCAAATCTAAACGCAAGGATGAACCCGCCACCTGAAAAGCCCCGAACACCATTTGTTGCGCACCGATGATACGGCCGAGTCTGAGCTGCGCCTGGGCATCGGCCACATCCGAACTGCCGATATTCAACTCTTCAATGGCCTTGAGGAGCTCCTGTCGCTCAACTGCCTGGTACGCTTGCATCTCCGTGATCCGTTGTACGATGCGACCAGCCAAAAAACCCCCGATCCCTTCCTGACCATGTGAGATCATGCTCAAGTCCTGTGGTTCCCACACCGCCACGGAAATTTTCAAATCCCCCGCCCCCTTGGGAGACCCGGCTCCGGCACATGCGGCTATCACCATGAAAAGCGTGCCTATTGCGGGCCAAAAGACCTTTCGCTTCGCCGCAGATTTCATCTTATTTGCCCTTCATGGCCATTTCCAGGATCACCTCTTTGACCTGGTCATCTCGCGCCGGTTCACGCTTCTTCTCGATGATACGGGCATAACATAAATCCGGCTCCACCCGGACCACCTCCAGGCGTGCCACCGATTGCGATTCGCTTTTCAACACACGTCCTTTATAGGTGATCTCTTTTCCCATTTCGACAACGTCAAAAGCACTGCCTGGGGTAACGCCCTGGTTGCGGCCCAAGTTGAGCATCACCTCTTTGCCGTCGACCTGAACGACATACCCCTGAAGCGGGTACTGGTCCATGACGGCCTTCAGGATTTCCCGATTCAAATCAAACAACTCGCGTTCCAGATCACCATTGGCCGGCAAACGATGCGTAATGGTCTTTGCAATGGCTGTGGTCTCCGTATCGATCATTCGCAGGTTCAACAAGGTGTTGTCGGGCAGGTAGAGCAATGTACCGGTCCCGATCAACTTGGCCGACAGAACTTTGCCCAATTGCAAGGCTGTCTGTGGGTCTGCGAGTTCCGAAGATCCCAGATTCAGTTCGGAAAGCAACAGTTCCATGACAGCCCGCTCGACCACCTTCACCCGACCCGAGGCATCCAACAATTCACCGAGACGTGCCGTCAGTGCGATGGACAATCCATCCCGGGATGCCAGACCACCGCGCTCTTGAACGTCGACCAGTGTCAACACCATTGGCCGGGAGGTCCACTGGTCTTCGGGCGGCGCCTTATCCGCCTTTTCTTGGCGCCTATACCGCTCGACCAGATTGCTGACCAGTTGGTCCATACGCTTTTTGCTTTCCGTATCCTTTTGCAAGGTCATCATTTGTTCGGCCTTTCTGGCCAACACAGAGGCGATGGTATCGGCTTGATCGAGGGCCAGGACTTGCCGGTATTCAGACAGGGCCCTGCTCCAAAGGCCCTCTTTTTCGTAGGTGACCCCCTTGTTGGAGGTCGGCTCAAGGTAGTAGGGGTCCATCGCAACGGCCTGGTCGAACAGACCGCGAGCCTTGCCATATTGCCCTTCCTGGGCGTAAAGACGTCCCAATTGATTCAATGTTTCCGTTTTTTGAAAGAGCGTCGCGTCGGTTCGGTTGAGTGCTTCCTGGTAGGCCTTCGCAGCACCCCCCCGATCCCCCTTGGCCATCAGAAGGTCTCCTTTGACCTTGTGGGGCACCGCCCTTTGGGGCGCCGCCTTCACCAACTCGTCGGCCAGAGCCATCGCCTTTTCGCTGTTTCCCTGGCGTGCCAGGATGATGGCCTGCCCCTCCTTACCGACGATGGCAGCTTGGCCTGGGGCCGCCGCAATTTCATCGAATACCTGCTTTGCCGCCTCGGTTTTGCCTTGGGACAGAGCCACGTACCCCTGAATCGCCCTGGCTTCCAGGTTGCCTGGATCCCTGCGAACGATGTCGGCACTGATGGCTTTGGCCAGCTCGGGCTCGTTGCGATGGATCTGGCGTTCGGCCAGCCGGATCAGCATCACCTCGGCCGTTTTACCGCCGCCTTGAAAATAGTCCAGGATTTCCAGATCAGGCCCCAATATGCACGCCACCGGCAGGATGACCTGTGCATCATATTGACGGCTGACGTCCATGGTATCGAGAAGAATGGGAAACTTGATATGCGTTTTAAGAATAAATTGTTCAACGGCGCCCGCTTTGGATCGCGTAATCCCCCACACCGTCAACTGTTCATCTCTATACTGCTGCAGCAATCTATCGAGCATCAAGAGGCCACCCTGGCTCGAGGAAGATTGGGCATCAAAGAAAAACAGGACCGTCATCTGCCGACCCTGTGCCTCCCTCAGAGAGCGCTGCTTGCCGGCTATGTCGGTCAAGGTGAATCCAGGCGCCTTTTCTCCGATGGTCATGGCCGAAAAAACGCTTTCGGCAGATAAAAAAGTAAACAGAACGAAGATCATTGCACAGATAACAATAGAGATCCATTTTACCTTCACTGGTTCACCTCCCGCTCGTCGCTGACGGCCATAAGGCACCTTCCTATAAGGCGTTCATCAGATTGCGTGTATAAATAATAGATATGGATCTTTTCTGGCGCGTTTTCAAAATTGATATAATCTGTTGTTTCTATAAAGTAAAGTACAATAGCGACCGGCATAAGGATGGGAAAGCGGGAAACCCGCGATCAGCATGAAGGATTTGATGAGAATCTGAAGATGATTTGGGTGCTCGTCGAGGCGTCTGGCCGGATGCAGCAAAAAGCCAGGGTGGCCCCGATCGACCACCCTGGATTCAACAAGCGCACCCTGCGGGAGCATTAGCAATATATATGCCGCTGCATGAATCGCATCCATCGAAAGGTTGTTCCTATCACCTTTTGCTCAGCAGGCTGATAGATATGCCCCTTTAACGAGATCAATTTTCTCACGCTCAGATCGATCCTCCTGCCACACATCTGAGCAAATACGGAATAAGGCAATTACACTATTTGCGCACATGAGCCGATAGGATCGCGCAGGACAATTTGCGTAATGCGACTTGATCTACTGTCGGATATGGGAGTATGGTATTCTTTGCGGCCAATCACCTGACGTTTACCCGAAACTATCCGCTGATCAACTGTCAAACAGGGGGATGCACGATGTTGACCTTACGCTTTGATGAAAACAAGTGCCTGGCATGCGACACAAGAGACTGCCTGACCAAATGTCAGTATTTGAACATGGACGTGGAGGAGGCCACCCTGGAAATACAAAACATCATCCAGGGGAAAAACTCGCGCGTACTTCACGAGTGCCGGACATGCTATGCCTGCGAAGAGTATTGTCCCATGGGAAACCACCCCTTTTACCTTATTGTCAGCCGCCAGGAAGAGCGGAACATTCCACCGTTGCCCGAGCCCATTATCCAGCAGGGCGTGCAGCTCGGCATTCCATTCCGCGGGGAACCTGAGATCTCGGAGATCAACGGCCCTGTACTGAACATGGGGGTTTTCAGCCAACTATCCCATCTTGCGCAGGGCAAACTGTTCGAAGGGTTAACCCTGATCTCCACCGACAAACGAAAAATGCATCATTACTTCTGCAACCTGATGTATCTTCACTTTGCCAGAATATCGATTATCAACGAACGGGTCCCAGGTATCATTCAAACGATTGCGGCGCATCGTCCCACCGAAGTCGTGCATTTTCACGATGAGTGCTATGGCACTTACAATTCCTACGCACAGGCATTCGGTATCGATGTGCCGTTTAAATCCATTCATCTATTTGAGCATTTGTATAACCGCCTGGTCGAACTTAAGGAAGAAATCCGGCCGCTGGGGTATAAGGTTGCATATCAGCGACCGTGTTCTTCCCGCCTGTCGCCGGACAAGCATCTCTTCGTGAAGAAGATATTCGACCTGATCGGAGTCGAGCATGTGGATCGCGAATACGTGGATGAAAACGCCCTATGTTGCGGTAGCACCATTTTATCCCAGAGGCAGAAAGGCAGTCGTAAATTCTGCCTCGATCTTCAGAATAAAAACATCGCGGATATGAGAAAGGCCGGCGCGCAACTGTGTATCTTCAACTGCCCCGCCTGTATGCAAACCATCGGCAAACAAGTGGCCGAAAGTGGCATCATGCCCATCTGGATGAGCGATCTGTGCCGTATGGCCATTGGTGAAAAACCCGCCTGAGGAGGAGATGGATGGATTCGATCTATGCTGCATTGATGGATATTGTCGGAGAAGACTACGTATCGAACCGAACCGAAGAACTCTTTACCTACTCCAAGGATCTGGGCACCTCCGAGCCCCAGTGGCCCGATTACGTGGCTGCCCCTAAAACCGTTGAACAGGTCAGCCGGATCCTCAAGTTGGCCAATGAACAGAAAGTGGCGGTGGTACCCCTCGGCGGCGGCCTGTCGCTCGCCGGCCTGGCACTCCCGCTCCGTGGGGGGATTACCCTGGATCTCAAACGCATGGACCAGATCCTCGAGCTCAATGAACAGGGCCGCTACATCGTGGTCGAGGCCGGCATCTCCCACGGCAAGGTCACGGCCTATCTTCACAAGCATGCACCGCGTCTGATGCATTCCGAACCCGGGGCGCCGGCGGCGGCCACCATTGGCGGCAACCTGGCGATCCACGGCCAGGGCGATCTGGCCCACCCTTACGGATTCAATTCGGACATGATCAACGGCCTGGAGGTGGTCCTGCCCACCGGAGAAATCTGCCGTTTTGGTTCCTGTGCGCTGGGCAACGACTGGTATACGCTCCACCCCTTGCCCGACTTGCAGCTTTTCCTGGGATGGAGCGGATGCACCGGCATCATCACCAAGGTGTCGCTGAGGCTGTTTCCATGCAAAAAATTCCAGGAGCAGGACATGTTCATTGTCCAGGATGAAAACCTGGTACCAGAAATCATCTATGAAATGACCCACATCGGCATGGCCGAAGACATCATGGCCATCAGCCAGGAGATCCCGCCGCCTTTCAATCGACTTCACTGCATTCTCGTCAATCTTTCGGGCGACTCAAAAGAGGAGCTGGAATTCAAACGACAGCTGATCTTTGACGGCAAGTTGGCCCGGTACATAGAGGACGGGGTCGGCGGCATCGGCGCCGTCGGGCAGAAAATCGATCGCCCTCAGATCAGCAAAACCTCGGACTGGCGCAAGGGCGGAGGATTCGAATATGTCGGCTCGATCGTACCGGTATCGTACTATCCGGAGTGTTACCGGCGCGGCTCTGAAATTTCCGCACGACACGGCATTCCCTATACCGTTCTGGGACGAGTGGTCGGCAGCAGCCATGGCATGATGTTTTCCTGGACATATGCCTTCAACCGGGCCGACGAGAAGACCGTAAGGCATGCCCGGGAAGCCTTGCATGAAACGGACCAAATGGTCTTGGAGTTGGGTGGCACGCTTTGGAAACCAGCGGTGTTCGGACAGAAACTGGTCATGGATCGGATGGATCCCAACACCCTTCAAATGATGAAAAAGGTAAAACATCTGCTGGACCCCAACGGCATCATGAATCCTGGAAACTGGGAGGTGGCCTGATGGCGCAGACACAATACAAATACATGGATGTGATCCACCGCTGTTTTCGATGCGGATACTGCAAGTTTCCCCAGGACTGGGAAGATGTGGACAACTGTCCGGCCTATGCCCGCCATCGCCTGGAAAGCCACTCCAACGGCGGCCGGCTCTGGTTGATCCGGGCGTGGATCAACGGTGAACTCGAGCTGACCGACCACCTGGCCGAAATCATCTATTCCTGCGTGGCCTGTAAGAACTGTGAAGAAAAATGCCCCCTTTCGTTTTCCGATGACATTTTGAACATGGTGATTGCCGCGAGAGCCGAAATGGTGGCCCAGGGGCGTATCCCCTCGCCGGTGAAGACCTATTTGAAAAACATCCAACTGCACGGCAACCCCTATGGGGTCGGCGCCAAAAAGCGCAGCGATTGGATAAAAGAGCTCTCCATCGAACCCTTTGAAAGACAGGAATTTCTCTTCTTTGTAGGCAGCGAAGGGGCCTATGACAGCCGTGCGCAAAGTACGGCCAGGGCGCTCTCGAGGCTGTTTCAAAAAGCGGAACTCTCTTTCGGCGTTCTGGGCAACGATGAAACCGACGACGGCAATGAGGTCGAACTGCTCGGCGAAGAAGGTTTGGTCGAGATGCTGGCCGAAAAAAACATCGCCACCTTCAACGAACGCGGTGTCAAAAACATCATCACCTTGTCGCCGCACGCCTACAATGCCCTAAAAAACATCTATCCGCGCTTTGGCGGCAGTTATCAAGTCTATCACTATACCCAGATCCTGCCGAACCTGATTCAGAGCGGCAGGCTTCATCCTCCCAAATTGGAAAAGACGAAGATCACCTATCATGATCCCTGTTTTCTCGGACGATGGAATCGCGAATACACGGCACCGCGAAGGGTACTGCAGTCCATCGGCGGATCGAAGTTGATCGAAATGGATCGCAACCGTAAAAGCGCATTCTGCTGCGGCGGCGGTTCGGGCAATTACTACACGGATCTATTGGGCGGCAGCGAAGACAGCCCGGCGCGCATCCGGGCGCGCCAGGCCCATGCCACCGGTGCGACTATTCTGGCCGTTGCCTGCCCCAATTGTTTGACCATGCTCGAAGATGGGATCAAGGTAGAGGGGCTGGAGGGCAAAATCCAGGTGAAGGACATCGCCGAATTGATCGATGGTGAATCGGCCTCATAGCGCCGGCCCCATCGGCATTCAGAGTGTATACAAAGAGATAGGACGGGCAATACCCTTCAGGGATGTCTCTGGAAGCGGTGTCAGAGGGAGATCCCCGGTTAGACGATCCCTGGTGGCACCGCTGAGGATGATTTCGGTGCGATGCACCTTGTTCAGCTCCTGCAGTCGGGAGGCAATATTGACCGTGTCTCCGACCAGGGCGTATGAGAGGCGGTTCGGGCTGCCGATATTGGCGGCCAGGGCCTCGCCCGAGTGGATGCCGATGCCATGACGCAACAGCGGGTATCCTGCGGTTCGCAACTCGGCATTGACTTGGTGTATCCGCCGTGACATCTCACGGGCCGCCGCCACCGCCAGGCAGGCATGGTCGTGGCGCGAGACGGGCGCCCCAAAAACCGCCTCGATCTCATCCCCGAGAAACTGCAGCACCAGTCCCTTATGCGCCTGGATGGCTTCTTCCATGCTGCGGAAATAGCGGTTGATGATCCTGACCACCTCCTTGACTTCGCCGTCAAGCGGAATCCGGCCGGAAAGAATTTCGTCCCGTACCTCGTGGGCCACATAGCGGCCGAACGTCTCTTTGATCATGTCCCGCTCTTTGAGCCCTTCGGTCATCTGGTTGATCACCTCGCCTGCATATCCGATCTCGTCGTTGGACGTCACCGGCACTTTGGAGTCAAAGTTGCCTTGCCGCACCTGTTTGAGAACGCCGATCACATGATTCAACTGTCGGGTTAAATTCCCCTTGACCAGCAGGGTGATCCATGAGCCGATAGCGATAAAAACAAGGGAGTTGACGGCGATGGCCATGCCGCATTGGGTCACCGTCGTCGAAGAGGCGATGGCCGACACCTTCATCTGTCGAAGAGTACCGAGGATAGCGATGAAAGGAATGATGTTACAGCCCATAAGCATAGCCGTCAGCCGCACGCCGATACGAATCCGAAGCACGCCGGGCGTCGTAGAAATCCTGCCATCGGGAAAAAACACCGGCGTTACCCATTTGTGTCCCGCATACTCCAAGGTAAAAAAAGCGATGATACTCGTCACCAATCCGGTATAAAGTCCCACTGCGAACATGAATTGAACGACATGGGGCTGTGCGCCCATGGACCACGCCCCGATGCTGAAGTAAAACGACGATGCGATCCAGAGCCCAAAGTCCATGAGAATCAGAAAAAAGGGCTCGTTGAGCGAACGTCGGCGCAATGGCACCGGCAAAGCTTCTTTCAGTGTTTTACCAGGATGAAAATGGGCGTGCAGATATCTTCGCAGCGGACGTTCGTATGCCAGTGTCAGGACAAACCCCGTCATGAAAGCGATGGGGGTGAAATATAAATTGAGCCGGTCCACCTGGGCCCGCATCGCCTCCGGCAGTGGATTCCACACCCCGGTAATCATCTGGGTAATAAGGAAACCGATGAGATTGCTGATCAGATTGGCGATCAACATCCCGTTTTTCAGGCGATAATATTGCCATTTGTTCATCGGAGATGCTCCCGTGGCTTTTTTTGACCCTATAAAACAAATGATCACCCCGAACAAGCTGGTTTCCAGCAGTTCTAACTGAATGTGGTTCATCTTGAAGGGCATGCATTCCAGTTGTTTGATAAAAAAATTCGCAAGGCAATGGAGATGGCAGGCCCGGGTGGGACAGGTGGCCAGGGCCACGTGAGCCTGCGGTCTTAGAGCCAGTTAAATGCAAACGGCGGACAAGCGGCCCAGACTGTTTGAGCGCAGCGAGTTTCTGGGCCGCCCGCAGTGCATTTTACTGGCTCTTGACCGCTTGGCGTGTGGCATCGGCCACCTGCCCCACCCGGGCCGGGTTTAATGAATGGCATTCAGTTAGAATCGCTGGCCGGTTTCATCCACCCTTGACAAGCATGCGGCTCAGCGCATATAGCTCGGGGCACTTTTTCAGCGAACAGGAGCAATCAGGACAACCTCGTCGACATCATCGTCCATCCGCCATATCATCGATCAACGCATGTCCGGAGCTTTTTCCATGAATGTTCAGCATGTCACCACCATCAGCACCGAATTGGGAATTTTACCTCGCCAGATCGAGGCAGTGGCCGCTCTCTTGTCCGAAGGCGCCACCGTACCGTTTATCGCCCGTTACCGTAAAGAGGCGACCGGCAGCCTGGACGAAGTCCAGATCACCTCGGTGCGGGACCGACTGGGCCAGTTGGCCGAATTGGACGGGCGCAAAGAGGCCATCCTGGCCAGCCTGGAAAAACATGGCCATCTCAATGACGAACTGAAGGCCAAAGTCCTTGCCGCAGAAACCATGAGCGTGCTGGAGGACATCTATTTGCCCTACCGTCCCAAGCGGCGCACCAAAGCGACCATCGCCAGGGAAAAAGGCCTCGAGCCGTTGGCCTTGCAGCTCATGGCCCAGGAAGGGGCCGATCCCGTTCAGATGGCGCAGACCTTTGTGGACGCGGAAAAGGGGGTCGTCACCATCGACGAGGCACTGGAAGGGGCCCGCCATATTCTGGCCGAAATGATCAACGAAGATGAAACCGCCCGATCGCTGCTGCGGGCACTCTTTGCCGAACGCGCCGTGATCCATAGCTCAGTGGTCGCGGGCAAGGAGGTCGAGGGGGCCAAGTTCAAGGATTATTTTGACTGGCACGAAACCGCTGCCACCGCGCCCTCTCATCGAATCCTGGCCATGCGACGCGGCGAGCGCGAGGAGGTACTCTCGCTGAGCATACTGCCCGAAGAAACCGAGGCGTTGCTCATTCTGGAAAAGCTCTTCGTCAAGGGCGAGGGCGCGGACAGCCAACAGGTCACAGCCGCCGTCCAGGACAGCTACAAGCGGTTGCTGTCGCGATCCTTGGAGACCGAATTGCGGCTCCACCTCAAGGAACGTGCCGATGCCGAAGCGATCCGGGTATTCGCCGACAACCTGCGCGAACTGTTGCTGGCGCCGCCGTTGGGGGCCAAGCGCGTGATGGGCATCGATCCGGGTTACCGCACGGGCTGCAAGGTGGTTTGCCTGGACCGCCAGGGCAAACTGCTGCACCACACGACCATCTTTCCCCATACTGGGCAGGGTCAGGCGCAACAGGCCGCCGACACTGTTCAAAAATTATGCGCCCAGTTCGATATCGAAGCCGTGGCCATCGGTAACGGCACGGCCGGAAGGGAGACCGAAACCTTCGTTCGCGGCCTGGGACTAGCGTCCAAGGTGATCGTCCTCATGGTGAACGAAAGCGGTGCTTCGGTCTATTCGGCCTCCGAGGTGGCCCGCGATGAATTTCCCGATCAGGATGTGACCGTGCGCGGTTCGGTTTCCATTGCCCGGCGCCTGATGGACCCCTTGGCCGAACTGGTCAAAATCGATCCCAAGGCGATCGGCGTGGGTCAGTATCAGCACGATGTGGATCAAAACGACCTGAAACGCACCCTGGACGATGTGGTGGTGAGCTGCGTCAATGCGGTGGGCGTGGATCTCAACCGCGCCAGCAACCAACTGCTGACCTATGTTTCCGGCCTGGGCCCCCAATTGGCCCGTAACATCGTCAAACAGCGCGACACAACAGGCCCATTCCGCAGCCGCGAAGCGCTCAAGGAGGTGCCTCGCCTGGGTCCCAAAGCCTTCGAACAAGCCGCCGGCTTTTTGCGAATTTCCAATGGCGAGCACCCATTGGATGCCAGCGCCGTACATCCGGAAAGCTACACCATCGTGGATGCCATGGCCGCGGACCTGGGCTGCACGGTGCAAGATTTGATGCAGGATGCTCAGCTGCGAAACCGCATCGACATTCAACGTTACGTCAACGACAAGGTGGGACTGCCGACCTTGACCGATATCATGGAAGAACTGGCCAAACCCGGCCGCGATCCGCGCCAAAATTTCGAGGCATTCGCCTTTGCCGGCCATGTCACTGAAATGAAAGACTTGCAGGTCGGCATGCAGCTGCCGGGCATCGTGACCAACGTGACCCGGTTCGGCGCCTTTGTCGACATCGGCGTACATCAGGACGGTTTGGTGCATGTCAGTGAGCTGGCCGACCGTTTCGTCAAGGATCCGACCGAGGTGGTCAAGGTGCAGCAGAAGGTGACAGTGACCGTTCTTGAGGTCGATCTGGAACGCAAGCGCATCGGCCTTTCCATGCGCACCGGTCGCAAGCCCGAGGCGACGGCCAGGCCGACCGCAAAAGCGGATAGGACCAGACCGAAAGCCAACGCCAAATCCAAACCGGCCGCCAGGCATACGGGACAAAAGCCCAGGCCCGAGGTCAAACAACCGTTCCACAACCCCTTGGCCGAAGCATTGGCGGATCTCACCCACCGGAAACGCGAATGAACCGGGCTTCGCAAACCAACGCCAAGTCAATTCGAGGAGTCGATGGATGCGCGCCTTGATTCAACGAGTCACCAGGTGTTCGGTCACCGTGGAGAACCGGGTCATCGGTGAAACTGGAGCCGGCCTACTGGTGCTGTTGGGCGTCGCCTATGACGATACCGAGAAGGATGCCGTTTACCTGGCAGAAAAAATTGTCCACTTGAGGATTTTCGAGGATGAATCCGGCAGGATGAATCGTTCCCTGGGGGAAAGCGGCGGTGCCATGATGGTCGTTTCCCAGTTCACCCTACTGGGGGATTGCCGCAAAGGCCGACGCCCCTCTTTCGTGGCCGCTGCGCCGCCGGAAAAGGCCGAACAGCTTTATGAATACTTCATCGAACAGGTCCGTGGCAAAGGTATCCACACGGCTACAGGCCGATTCAGGGCGATGATGCAAGTGGCGCTGGTCAACGATGGGCCGGTGACCCTCGTGGTGGAAAGCCGATAGCGCACCGTTCCTTCGAGGCGTCCAGGTCCGCCATGGGGCACAACCGCCTATAGCTCGTACTTTTTCAACTTTCGATAGAGCGTTGCCTCGCCGATTTTCAACATCGAAGCGGCGCGTTTGCGATTTCCATCTGCTTTTTCCAGAGCCCGACGAATGGCGACCAACTCGTAGGCTTCCAGCGAATCTCCGTCCACCAAAACAGGTTCGGCAGAAGAGGGTTCGACACGACTCGTTTTGAGGAAAAAGCTCTCGGGCAGGTCACGCGGGGTAATTGCGTCGCCATGCCCTATGGCCACTGCCCGCCTGATCACATTTTCCAGTTCACGCACATTGCCCGGCCAGTCATAGGCCATGAGACAAGCCAGCGCGTCGGCATCAATCGTTTTGGCCTGGCCGGCAGATGTTCGAAACCGGTCGCAGAAGTGATTGGCCACCAGGGGAATGTCATCCCGTCGGTCGCGTAACGGCGGGACGGTCAGAACGATCACATTCAATCGATAAAACAGATCCTGACGAAACCGTCCCTGGGCGACCTCCTCTTCCAGATCGCGATTGGTCGCGGCCAGGAATCGTACGTCAACCGAGGCGTTTTGGTTTCCACCCACCGGACGCACCTCTTTCTCCTGGATCGTCCGTAACAGCTTGGCCTGCATGGACAGCGGCAGTTCGCCCACTTCGTCGAGAAACAAGGTTCCATTATGTGCAGTTCTGATGAGGCCGGGCGTTGATTCATAGGCGCCGGTAAAGGCCCCCTTGGTATGACCAAAAAGTTCACTTCCCATTACCGACTCATTGATACCGGCGCAATCGACCGGTACGAAGGGCTGCGTTTTGCGAGGGCTGTGGTAATGAATGGCCCGCGCCACCAGCTCTTTGCCGGTACCGGTCTCCCCCTGCACCAAAACCGAGGCATCCGATAGGGCGATCTGCAATATCATCTGCTTCAGCTTGATCATGACGCCGGCATTGCCGACCAGCTGATCGAAACCGAACTGGAATTGGAATTGCGCCCTGAGCCGTCGGTTCTCCTGCTCCAGTTGCCACATGTGATGCAGTTGATCCAATCGGGCAAGGAGCGTTTCGTTCTCGAACGGCTTTTCTATAAAATCGACGGCCCCCATCTGGATGGCCTCGACGGCTTCCCGCACGCCGCCGCAACCTGTCAAGATGACGACCTTGATTGTCGGCCACTTTTCACGAATATGGCCCAGCAGCGTCATCCCGTTCATTTCGGGCATCATCAGATCCACGAGGGCGACATCGATGGCCGTGCACCGCAAAATCTCCATGGCGGCCGTTCCGTCCTGAGCCGTGTGCAGATCATACGGGAGCGTGCGAAACAGCCGCCTCAACGCAGATAGAATCGTGGCTTCATCGTCCACCAGCAGCAGTGCAAATTTTCGATTTTCCTTTGATTCCATGAAGCCGCAATCCCCCTGGCGCATCCCTTGCCGCCTGCACATCAGCTGGAACGGCAGACTGCACGCCGCGTTCCCTCAACCATGGGTAAATATCGGTCCATTCCAGAGAAGCTTGAAAATTATCTATCCTCATGGCACAAACATGATTATCCGCCATGCTGTAAATAGGAGTATCACCAGCGAATGATCCCATGTCCCTTGATCCGCCGCACTATCGTGTTTTCGATAGGCCTTTTGTTCATATTTAACAGTTTACCCGACGGGCGGGCAACGGCCGGCCTGACATCGGTCAGTCCTGCCCTGGCCGATCAGCTTTCCCCGCTTTTAGGGCCAAACGATGCCGTGGCCGTCATCGACCCGGAAGGAGGGCAGCTCGTTTCCATCCATGCCGATCGATTGCTGGTGCCGGCCTCCATATTGAAAACCCTGACGGCTCTGGCCGCGCTCCACTATCTGGGAAAAGATTATCGGTTTTCCACCGATTTTTACATCACCCCAGACAACTACCTGATCATCAAGGGGTATGGCGACCCCTTGATGGTGTCCGAACGGATCGGGGATATCGCCGGCCACCTCGCCACCCGGATCACGAGGATCGCGGGTTTGATTCTGGATGACAGCTACTTTTCCTATCCCATTGTCATCCCTGGGCGAAACAACACCTTGCAACCCTATGACGCGCCCAACGGGGCCCTGTGCGTGAACTTCAACACCGTCAATTTCAGGCAAAACAGTGGGCACTGGGAGAGTGCCGAGCCGCAAACGCCCCTGCTTCCGTTCGCCATAACAAAAATCCGGGCATCCGGGCAGAAAGAGGGGCGCATCACACTGGCCGCAGACCGAAGGGAAATCTTGCAGTACAGCGGAGAGATGTTCTTATTTTTCCTCGGCAAAACGGGTATCGACATACCCGAGGAGATCGTATGGGATGCCATTCCAAGCGGGGAGAAAACGCTGCTATGGCGTTACACCGCACCCAATTCACTGCAGGACGTGGTTGCGGCTCTGCTCGAGTTTTCCAATAACTTCATTGCCAACCAACTGATGCTCGCCATGGGGGCCGCCCGATTTGGGCCGCCGGGAACCATGGATAAGGGCCTGCAGGCCCTGCGGTCCTATTACACAACGGTGTTGGGCGCCCAGACAGGACACATCGCCGAGGCGTCGGGCCTGTCACGCGACAATCGGATCTCGGCGAATACCATGCTTCATATTCTGCAACACTTTCAACCCTATCATGGGCTGATGCGGCGGGAGGGTCGTCAATGGTACAAAACCGGAACGCTCAACGGGGTAAGCACCCGGGCCGGCTATTTGAGCAGTGCCGATGGCGGGCATTATCGATTCGTCGTGATGATCAACACACCCGGAAAAAGGAGCGATCGCGTCTTGCGGTTATTGGAACGCGCCTTAAAATAGATCAATGCCTCGCAGGCGGCTGACCGCTTACGATGTGGGCGTAGGCACTGTGGTTGTGGATCGATTCGAAATTTTCGGCGCTCACCGAGAACCAGGTGATGTTGTCGTCTTCGAGAAGTCGCGCCGCGATATCCCTCACGATATCTTCGACAAACTTGGGATTGCCGTAACTCTTCTCGGTCACTTCCTTTTCGTCGACCCGCTTGAGTACCGAATAGACGTCGCAGGACGCGCAGGATTCGACCAGTTCGATCATGTCTTCCAGCCAGATGAACCGTTTGAAGCGGGTTTGCAGCTTCACCTGCCCCCGTTGATTATGGGCGCCTTCATCACTGATCGCTTTGGAGCAGGGGCAGACCGAAGTGACCGGAACGTTCACTTCGGTCATCAAATCGACCCGGTCCCTGGAATCGCTGGACCCGGTGATGCGGCAGGTGTAGTCCATGAGCCCCGGTGCGCCGCTGATGGGCGCCTTTTTCTCGATGAAATAGGGAAACGTGATCTCGATATGGGCCGATGCGGCATTGAGATGCTTTTTCATCTGGTCGAGCAACTCGGCGAACCGCTTGAGGGAGATTTCGGCTTTGAGCAGGTGGAGCATCTCCACGAACCGGCTCATGTGGGTGCCTTTGTAGTTGTGCGGCAAGTCCACATACATATTGATCGTCGCGACAGTGGCCTGCCGCCCCTCCCGCCGATCGAGCACCGTGATGGGATAGCGCAAATTTTTAATGCCGACTTCATCGATGGGGATATTGCGGGTATCGGGCTGGCTTTGTACGTCTTGCATGTCGTATCTCCTCCAGGCGCCGTGTCAACCAGGCAGAAGTTCCGGTGACCCTGGAGAAGCCAGAAGTGATATACGGGTTTATCCAGAGTTTAGATCAATAGCACATGCCAGGCGATTGCAGTCGACGGTTGCGTCGGCCCGGCTTGGGCCGGACGCCCGACATGCATCACCTGAGCAGATACTCTGGCCTGATATGTCGCATCGCTCTGAAAATGTTTCCCTTTATCTTATCGTTGGAACAATAGAGTCTTTCGAGCACGGATTTCACGGCAGCTCTTCTGGAGCGCCCCGCACTCGGGCATGGATTTTCGACAATCGGCCACTCCATCTTCCGCGAAAAACGCTTCAAATCGGCCTCCTCGGTGTAAGCCAAGGGGCGGATCACTGTCAAGCGTCCTTGAAAAAAAGATTGACTGGGCCGCATGGTGCTCATCTCGCCAGCATACAACATATTCAAAAAAAAGTCTCGATGATATCGTCTTTGTTGTGACCCAGCGCCACCTTGTTGCAGCCCAAGGCCTCCGCCGTTTCGAAAAGCCGCTGCCGTCTTCTGCGGGCACAGAGGAAACAGGGATTTTCCCGGTTCACATCGCTGTGGGCCACCCGGCCGAAATCGGTGAACTCGATCCGAACCGGCCAACCCATCTGGCGGCCGTAACGTTCGATTCGCACGGCGCCGTCTCCACCGAATCCCAGATCGACATGAATCGGAAAAAGACTGTAATTGACAGGTACGCGGGGTTGCCGCTCCGTGAGAAGCCAGAGAAGCGCCCAGCTATCCTTGCCACCGGAAAGACCCACCGCGATTCGATCGTCGTCCGCGATCATGTCGTAGGCATGCAAGGCCTTTCCCATGGATCTGTTGAGGATCTTGAATATGTTGCTGGATTTAGGCAAGTGCGATCAATTGATGGCTATTCCAACTCCAGTTGTTTCTTCTTTTCCATCACCTTACCCGCTGCAAGCTCACGCAACGCCACCACGATATCCTCATTCTTGGGTGAACTGACGAGATATTCGGAACCTTCCCGAATCTGGCGCACCCGCGAGGCAGCCATGTGGACCAACTTAAAACGATTGCCTACTCTTTTTAAACAATCCTCAATGGTGATTCTTGCCACAACCGACCTCCAATATGAAAAACGTCATGCGTTTTATAAGATTTCCACCAACTCGTAAACTCTTTTTCCGCCAGGCGCCTGGAGCACGATTTCATCCCCCGGCTTTTTGCCGATGATGGCCTGGCCTAACGGTGAAGCGACCGAAATGCGCCCTTCGCGAATGTCCGACTCATCCGGCCCCACCAATTGATACTCCACATCTTCCCCGGTTTCCACGTTGGACAGCAGGACCCGACTGGCAAAGACGGCACGGTCCTTGGGCAAAGCCTCTGGATTGATGATCTGAGCGTTCCCCAGCTTGTAGTTCAGCTCGTTGACCCGTGCCTCTATAAAAGCCTGGCGCTCTTTGGCCGCCTCGAACTCGGCGTTTTCCGACAGGTCGCCGTGGGCACGTGCCTCCTCGATCGCCTTGATGACCCGGGGGCGCTCAACCGACATCAGGTGGCTTAATTCCTTTTTTAGCACCTCGTATCCTTGAGGGGTAATGGGGATTTTTTCCAACGCTGTCTCCTTTTGATTCACGAAATAGCCGCGACCCGACAAGGGTCAACGTTTTGCACCAATGAAAACATAAACCAATGAGCACCCTCAACACCGCCAACAGGGGCCATTGGTTTATATCTTAATGCAATTTATTTTGTGCAAATAACCATTTTCTATGGATCTGTCAATAAAAACAGCCGCAGCCACCATCGGTGACCGGCCAATCCTATCCTAGCTCAGAATGTCACCTGTTTATTTCGGCATCCGACTTTCGCAGGTAGACGGGGCGAAAACCATGAATGTCTTCTATGGTCCCTTTTGCCATTTGCATGGCGGCCAACCTGGCAAGGACGGCCGGACGGGGCACAGTGAGTTCGGTCGCCCCGGCAACGTCGGCATCGGGGCATCGTGCTTTCAGCTCTTTCGCGTACAAGAGGGCGCCGTTTCCGATAAAAAGACATCGGCCGGCCACTCGACCGGCCACATCGGCAGCCGCACCAACCCGCTCTTCACACACCCGCTGCAATCCATGATCGGTTCGATGAAACAGCGACCAGTAGACCTCTTTGCGTCGTGCGTCGATCATCGGGCAGACCGACGGGTATCCTTCAGTCGCCTGATGGGCCAATACCTCCAGCGATGAAACGCCGATCAAGGGTTTCCCCAAGGCAAAAGCGAGGCCCTTAACGGCACTGATCCCGATGCGCAGCCCGGTGAAACTGCCCGGCCCACGCGTCACAGCCACCGCATCCAATTCCGTCGGTTCCCAGCGCAGGATCGCTATCCCCGTTCGGATACCCTCCATCAAGACCCTGGTGTGGGTCAGCCCGGGGTTAAGTATCATTTCCAACTGGCAACGCCCATCCACCGCCAGCCCAATACCGCACACCTCGGTCGACGTATCCACGCAGAGCATTCGCATGGCCGTCAGGATGACTTCTTGACCGCTTTACGGCGTTTGCTCGCCACACCAAAGGTGACGGCTTTTCCGATGGGTGCCTGCAATGCGATGTCCAACACCTCGTCCATGTTCTGAACCGTGACGAACTTGAGTTTACGTTTGATGGCGGCGGGGATTTCCACCAGCTCCCGATTGTTTTTGGCCGGTATGATCACGGTTTTGATACCCGCCCGCAGGGCACCCAGGGACTTTTCTTTCAGGCCGCCGATGGGCAGCACCCGGCCTCGCAGTGTAATTTCACCGGTCATGGCCACATCCTTGTCAACCGGCCGTTGGGTAACGGCGGAGATCAGTGCAGTGGCCATGGCGATGCCGGCGGAAGGACCGTCCTTGGGAATGGCGCCGGCCGGCACATGCAGATGAATGTCGAGATTTTCGAAGGTGTTGGCTTTCACCCCGACCTTGTCGAGATAGGAGCGGGCATAACTCAGGGCGGCGCGTGCCGATTCCTGCATGACTTCGCCGATCTGCCCGGTGATGATCAGCTCACCCTTGCCCCGCATCAGGCTCGCCTCCACGTAGAGGACTTCCCCGCCGGCCTGGGTCCAGGCCAGGCCCGTTGAAAGGCCGACCTGGCTGGCCTCCTGGTCGAGTTCAGGATAAAATTTGGGCACCCCGAGATATTTTTCCAGATTCCCGCGAGTGATATTAAAAGGCCCTTTTTCACCTTCGGCGATGCGCCGGGCCACTTTTCGGCAGACCGTGGCAATCTCACGCTCCAGGTTCCGGAGCCCCGCTTCTGAGGTGTACTCGTTGATCATTGCGGTCATGGCCTGGGGGCTGATGGTGAGCTGATTATTCCGTTTGAAGCCGTTTTCCTTGAGCTGACGCGGCAGAAGATACTTTTCGGCAATCGACCTTTTCTCGTCCTCGGTGTATCCGGAGAGGTTGATTACCTCCATCCGATCCAAAAGGGCCGAAGGTATCGTGTCGGTGACATTGGCCGTGAGGACGAACATGACCTGGGACAGATCGAACGGCAGATTCAGGTAGTGGTCCGAAAATTCCACATTCTGCTCGGGATCCAGCGCCTCGAGCAATGCAGAAGAGGGATCTCCACGGAAATCGGCCCCTAACTTGTCGATTTCGTCCATCATGAACACCGGATTGCTCGATCCGGCGGTCTTCAGGCCCTGCAGGATGCGTCCGGGCATAGCCCCGATATAGGTGCGTCGATGGCCTCGTATTTCGGCTTCGTCGCGTATTCCCCCCAGAGAAATCCGAACGAACTTGCGTTGCATGGCCCGGGCAATGGCTTTGCCCAAAGAGGTCTTGCCCACACCCGGAGGGCCAACGAAGCAGAGAATGGATCCTTTAATCTTTGGATTGAGTTTTCGGACGCTTAAATATTCCAGAATACGGTCCTTGATCTTATCCAGGCCGAAATGGTCCCGATCGAGAATCTCTTTGGCTTTTTTGATATCGATCACGTCCTTGGTGGCCTTTTGCCAGGGCAAGTCCGTCAACCAATCCAAATAGGTCCGGACCACCGATGATTCGGCGGCATCCGGGTGCATCTGTTCCAGGCGGCGCAATTGTTTACGCGCCTCCTCGAGGGCCTCCTTGGGCATGCGCGCTCGCTTGATGCGCCTTTGGTACTCCTCGATCTCCTGGCCCTTTTCATCCAGTTCACCCAGCTCTTTATGGATGGCACGCATCTGTTCGCGCAGGAAATAGTCCCGTTGACTCTTGGAAATCTCATCTTTGACATCCGATTGGATCTTGGCCTGCATGGCCGACAACTCGACTTCCCGTGAAAGCAATTCGTGAACTTTGTGCAAACGATCCACCGGATTGACCAGTTCGATGATCTGCTGGGCCTCTTCGATTTTCAACCGAAGATTGGAGGCGACCAGATCGGCCAGCTTACCGGGTTCATCGATACTTTCGAGAATGCTGGTCACATCCCCGGAAAACTCACCGCGCAGAGCCAGAATCTTTTCGGAATTCTCCCGGATGTTGCGCATGAGCGCTTCGATCTCCAGATCGGCTTCCACATTTTCCGGCTCTTCCAGTATCTCAACCGATACCCGGAAATACGTTCTTTTTTGAAGGTACCTCAGGATCCGCGCCTTGGCGAAACCCTGCACCAATGCCTTGACGCGTCCATCCGGCAGCTTGAGGATCCGCAGAATCCGGCTGATGGTACCCACCCGATAAATATCTCCCTCCTTTGGATTCTCGATTGCCGGGTCCTTTTGGGTGGCCACGAACAAGAAACGGTCTTTTGAAACAGCCGCTTCAACGGCGCGCACGGATTTTTCGCGACCGACGAAAAGGGGTAACAGCATATCGGTAAAAATCACCACATCGCGCACCGGCAGCAGCGGCAGCGTGGTTGGCATCTGGAGGTCTCCGGCGTCCTCTTCTATAACACTTATTAAATCATCCTTGTCCGTCTCAGCCATCTAAGTTCCTATCTCCATCCACAACTTTTTATCTTGGGCCATCCAACCCGATGGACCGGTTTTAGTAAAAATTCCGGCTGGATGCCGGAATTGTTACGCAACGCAATATTTTTAAATAAACTCAATAACATATTATAAAGCAAAAGTCCATTTTGACAATATCTATCTTGATGAACTCGTAAAAAGTCGTTTTCGGAAGGCGTCGTCTATCTTGATTTTTTCACTAAAGGTCCGTATCAATACAGCCGATTTCGACACTATCGGCCACAGAGAACCCGCTTTGACTGCTCATTGCGCCCCGTCGATCAGAATCCACAAGATTCGGGGCGATGGCTCCGGACGTGATCCTGCGTGCTGAAATACGTTGCGGAAGTGTTCAGCGACTTCTCGCCGGCAATCGACGAAGGAATGGGTGTGACCCCTCTGCTGCTCCATTTATACGCATTTGTCATAGGGCTCTGTATCGGCAGTTTCTTGAATGTCTGCATCTATCGGATTCCTGCCGAACTTTCCATCGTTCGTCCGGCATCGGCATGCCCGGGGTGCGGGATGCCTATCCGATGGTATGACAACATTCCTGTGATCAGTTATCTGTTGCTGCGCGGCCGGTGTCGGACATGCAACAATTCGATTTCCCCGCGCTATCCCATGGTGGAACTGCTCTGTGGTCTGTTTGCTCTGGCCGTTACGTTGCGATTTGGCTGGCATCTGCAAAGTCTCATCTACTTCCTCTTTATTGCCGCCTTGCTGGTCATAACTTTTATTGATATCGACCACCGTATCATACCGGATGTCATTTCCCTGCCCGGCATCCCGATCGGTTTTGCCGCCAGCTTTCTTTTGCCGCAGGTGACATGGCAGGCGTCGCTGCTGGGAATTATCATCGGCGGCGGTTGCCTCTATGCCGTCGCATGGGGTTATCGACTGGTCACCGGCAAGGATGGCATGGGCGGGGGTGACATTAAACTATTGGCCATGATCGGGGCGTTTATCGGATGGCAAGGCGTGCTTTTTACCATTATGGCCTCTTCGTTCGCCGGAACGGTGGTGGGTTTGATCATGATGATACAACAGCGAAAAGGGATGAAACTCGCCGTACCTTTCGGTCCGTTCCTGGCGGTCGGTGCGATTTTATACCTTTTTTGGGGACCCCGGTTAATCCAATGGTACTTGGGGCTATTGTAGCAACTGCCTGACCAAACCCCATCGACCAAACAGCTTCGACCAAATACCTTCGATTAGATCGAGCGACACATGCGCATCGCCATTTTATCTGATATCCACGGCAACTACGACGCCCTGCAAAAGGTCCTCGCAGATGCGACACTTGCGCATGTCGACAGCCTGATTTGCCTTGGCGACTGCATCGGTTACGGACCGGAACCAGAAGCGGTCATCCAGGAGGTCCGTAGACTGGAAATCCCATCCATTCTGGGCAATCATGAGATGGCGGCACTCGATCCATCGCACCTGGATTGGTTCAATCCTTTGGCACGACGCTCCCTGGAACAGACCATTCGCATGCTCAGCGAGGATTCACTGAATTATATTCGTCAGTTGCCCTTTTACCGGATTGTCTCGCAGGCGCGATTTGTCCATGGCTATCCGCCCGACTCGGCCCAAACCTACATTTTCCAGAAATCTGCCCCCGAACTGAGAAAGACATTCGAAACCATGGCGGAGCGTCTCTGCTTCGTCGGACACACCCACACCCTTGAGATCATTCGCTACGATGGCCGCCAAGTCGACCGTACCCTTCTGGGCCAGGGAAAAACAAATATGGCGGACGACCTCAGCTACATCATAAATGTCGGCAGTGTCGGTCAGCCCCGGGATGGCACCCATCATGCCAAATACGTCATCTGGGATCTCTCCGAAAAAAGTATTGAAGTGCGATTCGTTGCGTACGATATCGCCAGCACCGTGGCCAAGATCAAGGCTGCTGGGCTTCCCGAGAGCCACGCCAATCGGTTGTGGAAATGAAACGTATTGGAAGATACATTATCCGCGGACTGATCGGCCGTGGCGGCATGGCCAAAATTTTCAAGGTCGAACTTCCGGGCATCGGAAAAATCAGCGCCCTGAAATACTTCGATCCTGATCCCCTGACCGAGAAACTATTGGGCGAAAACAGACTCCGCGACCTTTTTGTTACCGAAGCCCGTACCATGGCCGGACTAAATCACCCGAATATCGTTGCCATCCAGGATTTCGATGAACATGAAGAGAAGCCTTTTTATGTCATGGAATTCTTCGCCAACAATCTGGGCACCATGATCGGCGAGTCGTATCGCACCGAAAAGCCTTCACGGCGCATTGCCGTCCACAAAGCCCTGGAGTATACACGTCAGACGCTCAACGGCTTGGCCTGTATGCACGATGCCGGCATCTACCACCGGGACATCAAACCGTTCAACCTGCTCGTTACAGCCTGGGACACCATCCGAATTTGCGATTTCGGCTTGTCCAAATTACGAGGCGAAAGCTTTGACGGACCTGCCAACCTGAACGTGGGTTCTCCCTACTATGCCGCCCCCGAGCAGGAAAAAAATCCTGATGCCGCGGATCAAAGGGCCGATCTATACGCCGTCGGCATGATGTTTTACCGCATGCTCACCGGGGTGCTGCCCCTGCATGCGCCGGGTCATAAAAGTTACCGCCCCCCCAGCAGGCTGAACAGCGACCTGGACAACCACTGGGACCATTTTATCGACCGGTCGATATCCGTAGACCCCGGTGACCGGTTCCCGGACAGCCCATCCATGCTGCAGGCATTGGATAAGCTGGCGCGCCATTGGCAAGATCAAATGGAAATAGCGTGCCGCCTGCCTTCCCCTGATCCGCCTCCGCCATCCGACGCGGTGGACAAGGTCCGATTACCCCTTCGGCACGCACCGCTCAAGGTTTACCCGCGCCAAGCAGGCCGGGTCTTCGGACTCGACCGTCTCTGGCGTCCCAAAACATACTTACGCCCCGATTATAATATGAAGCCTGACGGTCAAATCGTCGAAGATCGTTCGACGGGTCTGATCTGGCAGCGCTCGGGAAGCAAGACTTGTCTGGGATGGCAACAGGCCGCCGGCTACGTCGACCATTTGAACCGGGAAGCATTCGGCGGACGTCGCGATTGGCGGTTGCCGACGGTCGACGAACTGATCTCCCTTTTGCGTCCACCCCAAGAGACCCAACAACTGTGCATTGCTCCCCTGTTCGACACCCACCAACGCTGGATCTGGAGTTCGGACCGGCGCTCCTTTATCGCCGCCTACTATGTGGATATCGAACTGGGTTTCGTCGGTTGGCAGGATTTCAGCGCCCCTTTCTATGTCCGGGCGGTTTGCTCGGTCGAATAAAGACAAGGCGCGATTCCAGGTATCGGTCGTTGTTACCAACCCAGCCAGAAAAATGGCCGTCGAAAAAAGACGTGCCCCCATAACCGTGTGAAGGCGATGCGGACCCTCCTAATGGGCCGATGCGCCGTTGACACCGGGGTGCAAAAAGTGATGATGCACTGTTCGGGTTTCTGATCGGCAGGAAAAAGGCATGGCCCCACGCCGTCGATCAGGAAAGGGCAATCCGCTGAATAAAGGCCCACACGCTCTGCGCATTCAATGAGGTCGGGGAAAAGGTCTCGATTCAAAGCGAGGATAAAAAGACAGTCCAGCCGACTGATGATGCTGTCGATGTGTATGTTTTTACAGCATTTCCCCTGGCACTGGGCACCGCAGTACGCAAACGCCGCCTCCAATGCCTGGTTCAGTTGACTCTGGGCCGCCTGAATATCGCGACAGCATCCGACGAGCGCGTGACGCTCGGATTCCGTCAATTGTTCGAGAAAGTGATGTGCGGAGCGGATGTGGCGTGCAAGCCCCATGATGAAGACATCCGTTACTGGGGGTTTACTCGATCCAGGGATGCCCGGCACCCCCCATTTGATTCCATAGCCATCCGCTCCCGATCGCCGGATGCGGGATGGACTAATATTACACGGTCTGATGATCAGGCAGGAATTCTAAATGAATTCTATTCATTGGATCTGGCGTGGGTGGAACAGGTGGCCGATGCCACACGCCAAGCGGTCAAGTGCCGCTAAGAATGCACGGCGGGCGGCCCAGAAACTCGCTGCGCTCAAACAGTCTGGGCCGCTTGTCCGCCGTTCGCATTCGAGCGGCACTAAGACCGCAGGCGTACGTGGCCCTGGCCACCTGCTCCACCCACGCCTGCCATCTCCTTTGCAATGCGAATTTTATTATCAAACTCCTTTTGTAATGCATGCCCTTCAGGGTGAGTCACATTCGGTTGGAGCCGCTGATGATCAGGCGATACCGACAAAATCAAAATTCATCTTGGCCTGGAATTTTTCGATGCGTTTAAAGATCTCTTTGAGCATGGTCTGCTCGATGCGCGTCAGGCGCTTGGGGTTGATGAAATTGTCCGGCGGCACCTTCTGGTCGATCACGGCCGTCACCTGACGCCCGAAGCGCAATTGCATCAGGAAGCTGTAAGCTTTTTGAAGCTCCTCGTACTCCTCTTGGGTCAACACCTCCTGCCGATGGAGCTGCTGTAAACGTTCCAGGGTGCTGGTGGCCTCGATGCCGTGCTTGAGTGCATAGATCCGGGCAAAATCCACGACGGGCATCATGGCGCTCTTGATGTCGAAGGCATTGCGATGTTCGCCCTTGGACTCGACCACAAATCCGCCGAAAAAGCCCAGGGGGGGTTTGAAGTGCAGGGCGTTTTCGGTCATGTATCGCAAGAATCCGGACCATCGCCCGATGGCGTCATGCAAGTGCCGGCGGAGCTCATCGATGAGCTGCCGGTCACCATAGCCATAACTGAAGTCGAAAAAAATACTGGCCTGAAGCAGGTCTTCGGCCTGTGCGGCGTGAATCCATTTTAAAAAATAGGCCTTCCATTGGGCCAGCGGCTGGCACCATTGGGGATTCTGAGCCATGACATCCCCCTTGCAAAGCGAATAGCCCGCGCTGTCCAGCATCTGGCAGACCTTTTTGCCCAACGTCAAAAAGTAGGGCCGCACTTCGGCGATGCGTTCGTCATCGCCATCCTCGAAGACGATGGCGTTGTCCTGATCGGTCTTCAGCGTCTGTTCGCCCCGTCCCTCACTGCCCATGACCATGAAGGCGAATGCACAAGGCGGCGGCCCCATCTCCTGCAGCACGAACCCCAGAATCTTTTTCAGAATCGTATCGGAAACCGTGGAAATCAATCGGTTCACATGGCGAGCTTCGGCGCCGCTGCTGATCAGGTTCTTGACCAGATCGGGCAATCGCCGCTGCTGCTTGATAATCTCCTCCAAATTCTCGGCCCTGGAGATATTGCGCAGCAAAAAGAGCGGAGACTGCCCCTGGGACAACACCAGCTCGCGATGGGACAGGATTCCGACCAGGCGAGATTCCGCGTTGGTGACCGCCAGGTGTTTGATGTCGGACTGCATCATGCTCATCAGGGCTTCGAACACCATGGCCTGGTCGGAGATCGTGCGCAAGGGGGTGGACATGACTTCAACTGCTTTGCGCTGGATATCGTAACCGCTGGCGATCACCTTGAAGGCAAGGTCGCTGTCCGTGATAATGCCGGCCGCATGACGCTTGGATTCCGGGATGATGATATAGGTGCTCTTTTCCAAACGCATGCGCTGGGCCGCTTCCTTGATCGTCATATCCGGTGTTCCGAAGACCGGCGCGGCATTGTATAGTTGGCCGACAGCCTGTTGAAACAGTTGCAGGTCCTCATCCGGTGGCGCCGTAGAACGGGCGATGATAGCTGAATATGATTTGTCCAGCATGCGTTTACCGAAGGTATCGGTGAAAAACTCGCTGAACTCCGGAAACTCGGCACACAGCTTCATAAAAATGGATTTGGGCAACAGATAGAAATAGCTGTCTTCGATCACCTCCAGCGTCCGCACGGACATGCCGTCATTGACCAGCATGGAGATGCCGCCATAGATATCGCCTTCCGAAAGGATTTCATGGATCGTCTTTTTGCCGTCGCGCTCGTAGTACCTTTCCGCACTTCCCCGCTGCAGGATGTAAAGATATCCCAAACGGGTCGTCCCCTGACTGAAAAGAACCGTCCCTTTGGCCTGAAAGACCAACGACAAATGAGGCACGACCCGATCCAACTCCTCGTCCGGCAAAAACGAAAAAGGAGCGACCTCGGACAGAAAATATTTGGCCTGCCCCGATGCGATCAGGGCATCCAGGGAGGGATCGAAAATGTGCTTGCTGAAATTTTCGACGAAATAGTCGTAAAAAGGCTTATATCGCGCGGATAAATCGAGGAATATCTCTTTGGGAATCAGGTAGGATTCTGTGTCCTGATCTACGCGTACGGTTCGCAAAGAGACCCCGCCGTTCATCAGCAGGGTAATGCCCCCGAATACCTCACCACTTTTGATATAACCGACCAGTTGGGTATCGCCGGCCTGCTCCTTGTGAAGCGAAATTTGGCCCTGTTTGATCAAATAGATGTGCTGGATCGGCGTCTTGCCTTGTTCGGCAAGCAACATACCGGCACTGAGCGTTTTGGGAATGGCATTTTCTGCAAGGCGATCTTGTTCGGCAGGCGGCAGCATGCCGAAGTGGGGCAACGTTTGCACGTATTCTTTTATCTCTTGATGCACCGCCGACCTCCAGTCGAAGGATAAGCGCTTCAAGCAGACACCACCCTAACATACCCTCTGAATTTTGACCACCATGATACGTTTCATGCACCCCACACGGGCCGGCCAGGCGGTCTGCGCCACACGCAGCATCTGGAAATATCTGCGTGTCGTGATCCTGAAAAGCGGGTCGATGCGCATCATGCCGGGTTGATGGAATATTTTTCAATCATACCCTGGGCAATGCGTTCATAAGCCTGGGTCACCGGGGAATCGGGAAACGCTTCCTGAAAACCTTTTCCAGTGTCACCGCACGAAACCATCTGAGGTTCAAAAGGGATGCGTCCCAAGAAGGGGATCCCCATCTCCGAAGCGGTACGTTCACCTCCGCCGCTGCCGAACAGATCCAGGACACAGTCGCAATGGGGACAATGGAAACCGCTCATATTTTCGATCAGCCCATAAATATCCATCTTCACGGTCCTGCAGAAATTGATCGATTTTCGAACGTCGGCCAATGCCACCTCCTGTGGTGTCGTTACGATGATCGCACGGGCATCTCGAATCGATTGCGCCACAGTGAGAGGTTCGTCACCGGTTCCCGGAGGGGCATCGACCACCAAAAAGTCCAGGTCCCCCCAGGCCACCTGACCGATGAATTGCTGTATCACGGAGTGTTTTACCGGCCCACGCCAGATGATGGCGTCGTCTTTGCGCTCCACCAGAGATTCAATGGAAACGGCGCTGAGGCGGTCGCTATAGCGCATCGGAATGATTTTGTTGGTGTCGCCGACCTCTAAAATACCATCGAATCCCAACATACGGGGCACGTCCGGACCATGCAAATCGACATCGATCAACCCTACCTTCGCGCCTTTTCGGGCCAATGCAATGGCCAGATTCACAGCCGTGCTGGTTTTGCCGACCCCCCCCTTTCCACTCATCACGATGAATTTGTACTTGATACGGCCGAGGGATTCACCCACTGCCATTTCCAAGGCATCTTTAGGATTGCTCTTTTTACGAGCGGTATCCATGCTTTCATGAATCTGTGTCATTTTCCATGCTCCTTATTCCGATCCGATGCGCAACGCAGGGATGCAAGTGACAGATCGGGAGTCTTTCGGTCGATCGTTTGCAGAGGACTCCAAATAGAACCTGAACCGATTCAACCTATTGATTTCCATAAAGCTTGTCAATGAGAATGGACGGGGATCGGCGATTCTGACTGAATGCCATTCATAAGACCCGGCGTGGATAGAGTTGTTGGCAGGTCACGATCCGGACCGAAGGCGCGCCGTCGACTCAAGGGGATTGCATGGTGTCTTGGCATGACGCCAAAACGCCGGTAGCCCCGCTGACCACCGGCGCGTCGCTTGCATGGCCAAAGGACCCTATGCATTGTTAAAAGTTGATGCCGACTTCGGCAAATGGGCCCTGGAGGGTGAATTCCGCATCCAGGTCGTCTTCGTCCACATCGATCTTGTCATAACGATAACCGGCCGCCACGAAAGCCGGCCCGAACATGTTGAATCGTAATCGCCCAATGACGCTGTACATGGAGCTGTCGCTGATGGAAATACCGCGCCCTTCAGCCTCCACGGTCAGCCAGTCGAGTAACTCCAATTGGGCACCCAAATAGATCTGGGGAACAGCCAGGGTTTCACTGAAATCTTCACGCAATCCGGAAGCGTCCTGACGAATCTCGGCCTCCAGATCCACTATGCGCACGTTGAGGCCGATATCCACATTGAGCCTGTCCAGGGTCGCGGTTCGCAAAAATGGCAGGCCATAAAACAGGGCGACATCGTACTGATCGAAGGTCATCTTGGAGTAGAAGGGAATGTTGGCATCGAAATCCTCGTCACCGAACGAAAAAGCGACATCCTTTTCACCGGTACCGTCGAATTCCGTCGGTGATCCCACCAGGTAGATGTTGGGGAAAAAAAGCGGCATATCGATCTTGACGCGGCCATGAATGCGCAATTCGTCGCCATAGTCCAGATCGTCTTCAACATCCAGATAATCGTTGTTGTTCGTCGCCTCATAGGCCAGGTCGCCGCTGGGGTTCTGCTGCCAGCCGCCCAGCGCCGCCTCGACCCCGTATGCATGGGCCGTCGACAGACTCAACGCCCATACCAGCAGGACCACCCCTATCGTTCTTTGTTTCAACATGCTCGCCTCCTTCCAGATTTCGGTGAATAGACTCGTGGAACCGCCTCTTTATCGGCTCGAATCCGCATCTTCTTTAGGGTCAGAGGAAGTGTGCGATTTAAAAAACCGAGCGGTGGTCTTGCTGATCAGGAAGTGGAGGCTCAAGGTGAAGGCAATCAAGCTTGCGGCGGAAAAAAACAGCAGGAGAGTTTGATGTCTCACGGCATATACGAGAATGGCGGAGAAGAGCAGGGCCATGGCGCTGGCCATCATTCCGATCATCCGCGACCAGTTCTGGGCTCTAAGCATGAAGAAAGTGAGCAATCCGATGGCGATCGCCATTTTTCCGAGCCAGCTTTTGTCGGCGGTCCAGAGATAATAATCTGTAAGCAGACAACCCCAGCCAAGCAACCAGAACGCAATCGCCTTTTTTGCCGTGACCGGCATCTGTTCAAGGCTGAGCAGCCCTAAATTCATCGGCAGACTCCTTTTCCCCTTAATCGCCACTGCGCACGATCAGCCTTTGCCCGGGCTGAAGGATATCGTCTTTTTTCATTCGGTTCATTTCAAGCAATTTGTCGATTCCGATATTGTAGCGTTTGCTGATACTGTAAAACGTATCCCCGGCGGCAATGGTGTGGTAGCCGATGTTGCCCGTGGCAGCTCCATTCGATTTCGTTTCCGGGTTGGCTTCGGTAGCTGCCTTGAGCGGTGCCCGTTGGTTTTTGCTGACTTGCTTCTGTAAAGTTTCAAGGCTCATGGTCAGATGGTCCATGCGCAGAGACATGGATGCTTCGGTGCGATCAAAGCGATCCTTGAATTTTTCAAATGATTTTGCCTGTTCCCAGATACGGGTAACCTTCTCGTCGATGGCTTCATATTTATCCAAACGTTCTTCCAGACGCTGCACCTTCTCTTCCATAGCCACCAATTGACGATTGGCAGAATCATCGTTTTTGTTTAGTAGAAGCATTAACAGGGCTGTTACCGATGTGATAATGGCAAGCCCCAGGAGAATATAAATGACTTGGGTCGCCCCCAATTTGCTGCGCTTCGAAGGATCCTTCGCGGTCGACCAGGGTGAATATTGCTCTTCGTCGAAATACTCTTCTTTTGGTTTCTCTTCGCGATCGCTCATTTCATCGGATTCTTTCCATTTCATGCTCTCACCTCCAAACCTCCGGAGTATCTCTACCGCTTGATGTCAATCGAACACCATTTGAAGGAACGCCAATAACCGCTATCGTTCGGTAATCCAGAATGACCGCAAAGCAGCGCCGGAGGGATAACACCTTCGACAAGCACGGCTTGCCGAAATGGGAACTGCCCGCGTTTTTTCTATATAGACCATTTTATTTAATCGCATCAAGCACAAACATGCCAAGAAATGCAATGTTGCGACATCGATGCTTTTGAAGTATGTAGCCCACCATGGACCAGACAAGCCGCACCAGCTCCCATCGCCCTGATGGCAAACACACAGGAGCCGACATGAAACAACACAGCCATGAGTTTATCGAAATCTATGACGGGATGGTCGGGTTCGGGTTTGATCGTGAAACCGATGAGAATACGGTGGTCTACTATCTTCAGAAATTTTCAGATGATCGTCTCATGGCGGTATTAAAGAAAAGAATGACAGACGAAGATCTTACGGCCCTGTTTGAACTACTGTCGTTGTTGCTGCACAAGCACCTGACCGAACAAGAGTATCATCGCCTCTTTTTGAAAGAAGATCATCCCTGATCCTCGCCCTGCGTCGGGCCATCCATCCTGACGATCGTAGCGACTTCATTGTCTGCAGAGGACCGTCAGCGACGATCATGATGGACGTGATCAACTCGCAATGCGTTCCTGGGTCAGGTGCGTCACTTCTTCTATCAGAGCCCGCACCGCAAACGGCTTTTGCAGTACACGATCGAACTCGCTGTTTTGCAACAGCCAAGGCGTGCCGGACACACCGATGACAGGGGTATCTTGCCGTTTCGATTGCCGGATGTGATGAACCACCGAATGGCCGTCCGCGTCCGGCATACGCACATCAGTGATGACCAGATCATATGCACCTTGATCGAACTTTTTCATGCCGATGGCGCCGCTTTCGGCCGTATCGACCGTGTAATCCAGCACGTGCAATACCTGCTGGAGCAGATCGCGAATTAATTTTTCGTCATCGATGACCAACACGACCCCCATGTTCCACCCCTTATGAACAGATCTTGCCTAACGCTTGAACGGCTATAACAATTTTGCGCATTATATAGTGCCGGATTTAAATGTCAAACACAATATATGGTTAAATTGCGCCGATCTAAAAGCGGGCTGGTTGGGGGCGGACACTCAACAGGCATGATCGAGAGGGGGCCGGCATGTTGCCGTAGCATGGGTATGTCATTTCGGTCCCTTCAGTGTTCCTCAGACCTGGGCGGCATTACCTTTTTGCGCATCCATCAGACCTTATATTTCCCAAAGTCCTCGGGTGAAAGATTTTCCAGATATTCCGCCCACTTCTTCCCCTCCTCACTTTGGTCGAGCACCTCCACGGCCCCCTCGCCCCGCTTGGATTTCTCGATCACCTTCTCGTCGACGTAAATCGGGGCTTCAAATCGCAACGCAATAGCAATGGCATCGCTGGGGCGTGCGTCGAGGGTAAAGGATTGGGCTTCGCCGTCAAAGTGAATCAGCGCAAAGAATGTGTTGTCTCTCAGATCGCAAACCTCCACCTTGGAAACCCGGATGTTGAGGTGCTCACTGAAATTTTTGAAAAGATCGTGGGTCATGGGGCGCTCGAACTGGATCTCTTGAAGGACAGAGGCAATCGATGTGGCCTCCAGCAATCCGATCCAAATGGGTATGGTTTGGTCACCCGCTTCGGTTTTCAGAATGATGATTGGCGTATTGGAGGTGGGGTCCATGGTTAGTCCCGCTACGTTGGCTTTATGCAGCATGGGTCTATTCTCCTTTCGCCACAGATTCGGCGGGGGATGAAATGATGTGCCCCCACAGACTATGCGACATCGCTTTTTCTATCATGATCGCCAGGGTGTGCCCTGTCAACCTCTCATTCAAACCGCCGGTGGAACCTGCCGAGGCAAAATGAACGATTTTATTGGTTCCGGTCCGGCCGGCCCAGTGGTCGACCGCACCCCGATCATCGGGCATCCCCTCTTCCGGGTGGTGCGGTCCGGTTTTTCCCAAACCATCCACCAGAACCTTTTGCACGGTACCCACCAGGGCCTGATTCTTCTGGGCGGTGAAGCCGTCCTGTAAGGCCAACACGGCCTGAAGGCGTTCTTTTTTCTCGGCTTCTGCAATTTTATGGTCGAAGTGCGCCGCCGGCACATTGGGTCGATCCGAATAGATAAACGCAAACAGGCCATCGTATTGCACCTGCCGGATTAAATCCAGCGTCAGTTGAAAATCGCTTTCCGTTTCACCGGGGAAGCCTACGATAATGTCGGAAGTGATGGCAATCGAAGGCAGGAGCCGCCTTAGCCGTTCAACTTTTTCCAAATATTGGTCTCGGGTATATCGCCGGTTCATTCGTTTCAACACGGCGTCCGAACCGGACTGAACCGGCAGGTGAATGTGAGGGCACAACTTATCGAGCGAATTGAAGGCGGCCATCAACTCCTGGGAAAGATCCTTGGGATGCGACGTCGTAAAGCGAATGCGCCCCAGGCCATCGATGCCGTTGACCATGGCCAGAAGTTGGTCAAATCGGCACAACCCCTCTTTTTGGCCGTAGCTGTTCACATTCTGTCCTAAAAGGGTCACTTCCCGAACTCCGTTGGCGACCAATCCACGGATCTCGGTCAAGATCTCTTCGGGCGGCCGGCTCGACTCCCGGCCCCTCACGTAGGGAACGACACAGTAAGTGCAATAGTTGTCGCAGCCCCGCATGATCGTGACATACTCACAGATCTCCGACATATGGGGTATGTCGGTTGAAAAGTCATCTGGCGACACGGTGGTTTCCATCTCCACATCCACCACCCGGCATCTTTTGGCCGTAATACGCTGAATCGTCTGCGGCAGACGCCGAATAGCCTGGGTACCGAAAACCAGGTCCACGTAGGGCATCCGGGACAAGATCTGCCGGCCCTCCTGCTGGGCGACACATCCGCCGATTCCGATGATCAGTTCCGGTTTACGCTCTTTCAGCGGTGCCAACCGCCCTAAAAAGCTGAAGGCCTTTTGTTCTGCCTTGGCGCGAATCGCACAGGTGTTGACGATAATGAGGTCTGCCTCTTCCAGACGATCGGTAACCGAAAAACCCAAAGGAGCCAGTAGCCGTTGAATCTGGCCGGAGTCATAGACATTCATCTGGCATCCCATGGTGTTGATGAAAAGTTTTTTAGATCCCATGTTCATGTACCTGAAGGAGCAGTGGCCCGGTCTCCAGAATCAGGGCGGGCCTCAATTAAAAATTGGCGGCCTAAATCGTCCATGATCCCCTCGACCATGGCCTCGCAACCCGGCGCGATGGCCACCACGATATCCCCTTTGTCATTATCAAGGGTCGAAACCACTGCAATGCCCTCATATGCTTCAAATGTGAATCGCAACATACTGATGTGGCGCCGGTCCACACGATAGTATCGTCTGGTGGTCTTCATCAAAAAAACTGCTCCTTTACTATTAATGTCGATCGGGGACAAGCCCCGTCGGGCAAGCTTCGCGATTCTAACCGGATGCTGTTCTTTTTAAAACCGGCGTGAGTCGAACAGTTGGCCAGGGCCACCCTCGCCTGCAATCTCCGTCGCAATGCGAGTTTTTATCAAACTCCTTCTTTAATGCATGCCCTTCAAGGTAAATCACATTCAGTTAGAACTGCTGGCCAAGATTAGACGGCCTGGTACAGTTTACATGGAATGGGTAAAAACTTGGCGCATTGAAACCAGACCATGACCTTTTGCCCTTGTCCCGCCTTTTGTTATAGGATATGGCCCGATCATGCAAATGCAATGGAAAATTCTACAGCCGGAACGCACAGTGGTGGAGCAGATCCGGCGGCGGTTCGAATGTCATCCGGTCACCGCAACCGTCCTGGCCAACCGCAACATCGGTTCACTCGATCATGTGGTTCGATTCATCCGACCGTCCCTGGATGATTTGCCGCCGCCGGATGCACTGCAAGGACTTTCGGCGGCGGTGGATCGCATCATTCACGCGCTCCAAAACAACGAAAGGATCCTGGTGTTCGGAGATTATGATGCCGACGGGGTGACCGCCGGTGTCGTGATGTTCAACTTTCTCAAGGCTGCAGGCGCCCAGGTCAGCCTCCATTTGCCCCATCGGATCCATGAAGGATACGGCCTGAAACCCATGAGCATCATGCAATTGGCCCTGCCCGCACGGATCGGCCTCATCATCACCGTAGACAATGGGTCCAGTAGTTTTGACGCTGTGACGGCCGCCAAACGCTTCGGCATCGATGTCATCATCACCGATCATCACAATATCGAGGCCAGTGTTCCCGAAGCCGTTGCCGTGGTCAATCCCAAACTAGACCCACCTTCCAGCGAGCTGGCCGACCTTGCGGGGGTCGGCGTGGCCTTCTATCTGGTCATTGCCCTGCGAGCGGCACTTCGCAACATGGGGTGGTGGCGCAAGGATCGTCCGGAGCCCAATTTAAAAGCCTATTGCGATCTGGTTGCCATCGGCACCTTGGCGGACATGGTCCCGTTGCGAAACGTCAATCGCGTGCTCGTATGCGCCGGCCTGGAACAGATCAACTGCGGCACCAGAACCGGCGTGCAGGCACTCTTGAAATCGAGCGGCGTTAAAAACACCCCCATCAGTGCCGACGATATTGCATACCGCATCGCACCCCGCATCAATGCGGCCGGCCGTTTAAACAGTGCCAGGATCGCATTTGACCTCTTGACCTGCGACAACCTTGATTCGGCCGCCACGCTCGCAAACGATCTCAACGCGCTCAACCAGCGCCGCCAGCAAATGGAAAATGATATTTTCGAATACATCATCCGGCACCTGGATAACCGATCCGATTTGCTCGACCGAAAGGCCTTCGTGCTGGCAGGAGCCCAATGGCATGAGGGAGTAATCGGCATTGTCGCCGCCAAACTGGTGGCCCGTTACCACCGACCGGTGATCGTGGTTTCGGCCAAGGATGACATGGCCAAGGGGTCCGGCCGTAGCGTTCCCCACATCGACCTCTACACCGCTATCGCCAAATGCGCCCATCTGCTGGAAGCCTACGGCGGGCATCGCCTGGCCGCCGGAATCAGCCTGCAGACCAAAAACATCGGCGCGCTGCAAAACGCCCTCGAAACCGCGGTGGCAGAGATGACACCACCTGATGAAGCCGGCCCGCAATTGACCATCGATCATGAACTTCAGCTCGACCAGATCTGCCCCCAACTGATCGACGAACTGGAATGGTTGTCGCCGTTCGGCACGGAAAATCCGCCACCGCTGTTTATGGCCCGGGGAGTAAAAGTGACCCGGGCCGCCATCATCGGCCAACGCCACAGGCGAATGCAGCTTTGCCAACCCGATCAATGCAGCCCGCCCATCGGCGCCATCGAGTTCAATCTTGCCCAGGATGCGCCGCGTTTAGAGGCCTTCGAACGACTGGCCTTCCGCCTGCAATGGAACCGGTACAAAGGTGAAAAGGAAATTCAAATGATCATCGAAGCCTACTGACCCTTCCAACGCATTTTGGACGCACGAATCGAGAGGGTTCGGACCGGTAAAAATTAAGTTCCTTTGGAAACAATTGTTCTTGAAAACCCAGGCATGAACCATTATGATGCTTTGTCACATGTTGTGCGGCGGACGACAAATCAGCCTAAGCCGGCATCTGGACGAACTCACACTATGTGCTTAAGGCGGTGTTCAATGGGGAAAGTATTTCGGCCAAGCAATCGCGAATCCAGCATCCTGTCTAAAATCGAATCTTCCAAGGAACACGCCCGGCGGCGAACCATCAGTTTGGCAAGAGATCATGTCGACACCCTCGGCAATGCGATTTCCATGAAGCTGGTGGAAAATCAGCTGGTGGAAACGACCAACAAAAACAGCCTCGAAGAGCAGATCGTCAAGTGCATCGAGGGGCTGTGCCGGGCGGATGATTTCGACATCGATTACATGATCGCTCCTTATCGCCAGCTGGTGCAGCATCCCAACATCGTCAGTCTCTATGTGACCGCCTACCTGCTGGAAAAATTGATCAACCACAAATCGGTGGTGGATATCTACGGATCGGACAGCGAAATCTATGGGTGTATTCACCAGCAGGTGATTAAAATATTGCCCTGACCCAAGGCGCATGCGTCCTTCCTTTCAAGCCAGACTGATCAACGGCCCATTCGACGACCCCGGTCTGATCGTTCATTGCAGCCATCAAAAAAGAGTACTTCTTTTCGACCTCGGCGATCTGGGCGCCCTCTCTCCCAACGACGTTCTCAACATCACCCACATCTTCGTCACCCATACCCACGTCGATCACTTCATCGGATTCGACCACGTGCTGCGATTGCTCCTTGGCCGGGAAAAGGTCATCCGCTTGTATGGCCCCGAAGGATTCTTGAAGAACGTGGCCGGAAAACTGGCGGGCTATTCTTGGAACCTGGTCCACAACTACCACGATGCCCTGGTCATCGAAGCAGCGGAGGTCGCAGACAGTCACATTCGCATCCAGACCTTCGACTGCCAAACCGGATTTGCCGCTTCACCGGTCCGCGAACTGCCAACACCGGACGGCGTGTTGCTCCAGGACCCGATGTTGAAAGTCGAAACCGTCGTTCTGGACCACCAGATCCCATGTCTGGCGTTCAACCTTGAAGAACGCTTTCACGTCAACATTTTAAAGCCTCGCCTGGACGCCTTGGGCTTGACGGTTGGGCCCTGGCTGACCGATTTCAAACGCCGCTTACTGCGTGGAGACAATCCGGCCAGCATACTCCGGATACCTTCGCCTTTTACTGCAGCATCCCAACCGCAGGACTATTCCCTGGGTGATCTGCAGCAGAAAATTACCCGCATTACCCGCGGCCAAAAAATCGCCTACGTGACCGATGCCGCCTACCACCGGTCTAACGTAGAAAAAATCGTGGAGCTGGCGAAGGGTGCCGACCAATTGTTCATCGAAGCCGCATTTTTGGACGCCGAACGCGAGGTCGCCATGGCCAAGCACCATCTCACCGCGCGGCAGGCCGGCCTCATCGGACACAAGGCCGGCGTTCGGCAAATGACCGTCTTTCACTATTCGCCACGCTACGCGGGAATGGCCGAGGTACTGAAAAACGAGGCCCGGCAGGCATTTGAACACGGCCGATAATCGGCCGCCGATGCCCCGTAAGCACTGCCATCAAACGAAAGGAGATCTTCCCATGGAACTGAAAGACGCGGTCGCCATCGTCACCGGCTCCTCATCCGGAATCGGTGCTTCCCTGGCCCGGCAGTTGTGTGCCCGGGGATGTCACGTCACTGTCAATTACAGCCGCAACGAGGCAGGTGCCCGGGAGGTGGCGGCCGAATGCCTTGCGCTGGGGCGCGGCCGGATACTGGTTCAGCAGGCCGACGTGGCCAACGACGATGACTGCCAGGCACTCGTCGCTGCCACCGTCGATAGATTCGGCCGCCTGGATCTTTTGGTCAACAATGCCGGGACCACCAAGTTTTGCATGCATCAGAATCTGGCCGGCTTGAGCAAGGATGATTTTCTGAATATCTACACGGTTAACCTGGTCGGCCCATTTCAAATGACCCGCGCCGCCGAACCATTTCTTCGCAGGCAGCCGGTGGCTCACGTCGTAAACATGGCCTCCATCGCCGCCATTACCGGCGTGGGCAGTTCCATCGCCTATGCCGCCTCCAAGGGCGCCCTGGTAACCATGACCCTCTCCCTGGCCCGGGTCCTCGGGCCCCAGATTCGCGTGAATGCCGTCTGTCCGGGCTTCGTGGCCGGTGAATGGCTCAAGAATGGATTAGGAGAGGAGAAATATGAATCGATCCGCGGTCAATACAACGACATCGCCCCGCTGAAAAGCACCGCGACCCCCGAAACGGTGGCCCAGACCGTGGTCGCCCTGGTGGCCGGGGCGGACTGGACCACCGGCGAAACGTTGATCGTGGATGGCGGCGCCCATCTGCACACCGCCCCTCTGCGTCGCTGACCGTGGTCCGGACCGTTTGGCCGTCATCGGTCCGATTGAACCCCAATGGGTCGGGGCGGCGCGTAATGATGGATGACGTTGTAAAAAGAATCCCTCTGTGCCGGAGTGAAACCAGCCCTTCGAATTATGGTTTGGATGTTTTCCAACGTGGTCGAGCGTTCATGGCCGGCCTGCTGAAGAACATTTTCTTCCACCAGAATGCCGCCGAAATCGTCGGCCCCGGCCAACAGCCCCAATTGCCCGGCGCCCGCATTTTCACTGAACCAGGAGGATTGGATGTGATCGAAGTTGTCCAGCACGAGACGGGCAAGGGCGACGATGCGCACGTATTTGGCCGGGTGGACGCTGCGTGCGAGGTCCCGTCCGAGAGCGGTGTCGCCCGGCTTGAACGACCAGGGAATGAAGCTGGCGAACCCCCCGGTGCGTTCCTGCAGATCGCGAAGCAGAAATAGATGTTCCACAATCTCTTCGTCGCGCTCTACATGGCCGTACATCATGGTGGCCGTGGTTCGAAACCCGATGCGATGCGCGGTTTCACAGACGTCGAGCCACTGCTGGACGTCGGCCTTGGCCGGCGCGATCAGTCGCCGGACGCGTTCGCTGAGAATCTCCGCACCGCCCCCCGGAATGGTCCGAATGCCTTCGTTGTAAACGGCTTGGAGCACGTCGGCGACCTGGCATCCCTCTTGATGCGCCATGAAGAGATACTCGGCCGGACTGAACGGATGGATATGCACCTGGGGGCAGGCAGTGCGGATGGCGCGAATGTAAGCCAACCAATCGTCCAGGTGGATCTTCGGATTGTGACCGCCTTGAAACAGGACGGATGTGGCGCCCTGGTCCACGGCGGAACGGACCCGCTGCGCCACCTGCTCCGGGGTGAGCGTGTAGGCTTCGGGATCGTCGGGCGAGCGGCAGAAGGCACAGAATCGGCAGCGGGTCACGCACACATTGGTGTAATTGGGGTTGGTATCGTAGACGAAGGTCACCACGGCATCGGGATGGCGTGCCATGCGGGCGGCATGCGCCCGCGCCATGAGCACGCCCATAGGAGCGCGGGTCAAAAGGTCCAGTGCCTCGCGGCGATCGACGCGATCGACCCTCTGGAACGCCTGGGTGAGTTGTGCCTTGCTGCTGTTATCCATTGGCATTTATCCTGGCCATCGTTGATTACCCTTCATTTTGAAACCATGTGGCGGGTTGGCTTGCGACGAGTTCGTCCCACGCCTCTAGAAACCGCTTCTGCCCCTCGAGATCTTCCGAAGTGAGGCAGCGCCGGATGACCGTCAAATAGCGATGGACATACTCTTCTGGCAGATGGAGGCGGTCCGCGACACCGGGAACCGATCGCAGGATCAATTCGGTTTCCCGGCGACGGAAATCATCCAACCAGGCGGACAGGCTGTGTCGGACGGCATCGGGTGCATCGTTGCGTACGACCCAACGGGCAAACACGAACGGCAATTGGCAATGACGGTGCCATTGGGCCGCCAGGTCGGTCATATATCTAAACCCCTTGACACCTCCGGTACGCTCCCACTCGTGGTGCCAGAGCAGCGCCGTATCGCCGATCACCAACTCGCCATTGGCCGGCTCGCCGGGCCGGGCCAGGATAGGCATTGGGTTGAACCCATTGGCGTAACCCAGCAACAAATAGAGCAACCGTACACTCGAAGCCGACTCGTCGGTCAAACGCACTTTCAACGCGCCAGCGAACGCCTCGAAAGGACGGTCGGAGAAAAAGAGCACGCTCATCACTTTTCGAAACGCCCCAATGCCGTAGGTTCCCACAGGGGATACATATCGTTCCAATGCCTTTAAACCGCCCACCGGCACGGCGGCCGCCCATAGGGCACCCTCTTTGAGGGCTGCGATGCTGTTGCGCGGCGTACAATTTACGAAGTAGCAAACCGCCGGTGGTCCCTGGGCCGCATAGGGCGCCATATTGGCGTAAGGAATCATGGAGATGGGATAGTTCATCTGTGCCCCTCCCCCGCCTCCTTAAACCGCCCGTCCCGCTCCACCGGTGTAAAGCCGGCCATTCGGATCGTTTCGGTCATGCGATCGCGGGCCATGCCTTTGGGGGTCGGGGCGCCGGCCAGATGGGCGATCTTCTCTTCGGAGATGGTGCCGTCCATATCGTCCGCGCCCCAGCTCAATCCGGCGGCGCCCGTTTCCACCCCGCTCATGGGCCAGTAGGACTTGATGTGCGGGATATTGTCCAGCACCAGGCGGGCAATGCCCACTACGGCCAAAGTTTCCAAAGGAGTGGGGCCGTGGGTGATGAACCGGCCCTCACCGGGTTGAAAGGCCAGCGGTATGAAACAGACAAACCCCTTGGATGCGTCCTGCGTTTCGCGCAAGGTCAGCAGGTGATGAATGCGCTCGGTCCAGGTATCGCCGAAGCCGAACAACATGGTGGCATTGGTGAGGATACCCAGGCTGTGGGCCAGCTTGTGAATGCGCACCCAATCGGCCGGACCGATCTTGTTTTTCCAGTGTTGCCGGTAGAGCCGCTCGGAAAAAATTTCGGCGCCGCCGCCCGGTAGGGTTTCGACACCGGCCGCCTTGAGCTCTTCCAGAACCTGCCGTTCGCTTGTGCGGGCGCATTTGGCAAAGTAGGCGATCTCCACCGCGGTGTAGGCTTTGATATGCAGATCCGGATACCGGTTGCGCAGTTGTCGCACCAGTTCGAGATTGCGTTCATAAGGCCATACCTGGTTCAATCCGCCCACGATATGGGCCTCGGTAGGCTGCAGCTTTTCGACCTTGTCCAGAATTTCGGTTTCGCTCATCACGTAGGCGTGGGCGTCGTTCTTGGAGGCCGCGTAGTTGCAGAACGTGCAGCGCGCCCCACAGATGTTGGCCGGGTTGATCTGCAGGTTGAATACGAAGGTGGCTTTCTCTCCATATCGCGATCGCCGGTTGGCCAGCGCCGCCTTGCCGATGGCGTGCAGTCGGTCGGGAGTAATCCAAGCGGCCAAGGCCATGGCCTCATCCACACTGACACGCTCGCATCGCGCGCCCTTGTCCAACGCCGACCGGTATAGATACTCTGTTTTATCACTCATCATTTACTCTGCTTTGATAGAGACCGAATCGATTAGATAACTTCCTTAACCTTCCTAATTTCATACTTTCCTATTTTCCTGCTTTCATACTTTCCCCGGATGAAGCACACGACACCTGATCCGAAGCCCTATTGCCTTCAATCCATTTTGATACCATACGTTTCCCATCGCGCATCGACCCGTCGGACCACCTCGGGATCGAAGGATACCGGCCGTGGATAGCCCTTTTTCCAGCGGGCGTCAATGGCGATGGGGAACTCGAGAACCAGCCGGTTGCCGCGAACGGTGCGTTGGGCCGGGTGAAGATCCGCCGCGGGATCGAACCGTGTGAACCATCCCCAGAGGAGCATGACCGGGTCATGCAGGGGCACGTCCTCGCTCACTACCACGTGGAAGAGAAAGTCTTTGGCCCCGGGATGATGACGCATGGCCGTGAACAGCGTCTCGACGTCCTCAAACCCCTCTTTTACCTGCACCACCAGGAAAGCCGGCCCGCAATCGGTGACGCCCCGCACGCCGGGGTGCAACGCTTCGGCCTCCGGCCGCGGGGACGATGGCCGGCTGCGCCCCACCGCTTTATCCGGTCCAGTGGCCATCAGAATCAAGCGACTGCCGGTGTTCATGGCCGGTCCGGTAAAATCGAGGGTATCCTGCGCGGTCGGCGCCAGCAGATGCACGCCGTCGGGCGTCAGATACCGCCAGAGCGCCTCACTGACCGCCCTGAAATCGCGGACATTCACCTCGGCACCGACCGTGATCATCACCTTGGTCAAAGAGACCTGCCCCTCGCCGAGCATGCCCAGGGTCAGCTTGAGCGCCTCACGAGGATACCTTTGGCGCACTGCCATGACCGCCAGGGGGTGAAAGCCGGTTTCCGGATAGGCCCACAGGTCGACGATGGCGGGTTTGACCATATGCAGCATGGGCAGGGCGATCTCCTGTAACGCTTCTCCGATGAAGTAGTCCTCCTGCACCGGCTTGCCGACGACCGTGGCCGGATAGATGGCGTTCTTGCGGGATAAAATACGCCGCACGCGGAACACCGGATAATCGGCGGCGTCGGAGTAGTGGCCGAAATGGTCGCCGAAGGGCCCCTCCCGGCGGACATCGCCGGGGCGCACCTCGCCTTCGAGCACAAATTCGGCCCGGCTGGGGATGCGATGCCCGGTGCCCTTGCGCTCGATCACGTCCAGGGGGGCGCCAATGAGGTAAGCGGCCAGCAGGCGCTCGTCCATTCCCTCGGGCAAGGGTGCCACCGCCGCAATGATCAACGCCGGCGGACCGCCGAGAATGACGCTCACCGGCAGGGGCCGCCCCGATCGCACCGCCTTGTCAAAATGAAACCCGCCGCCCTTCTCGATCTGCCAGTGCATGCCGGTGCTGGCCGCATCGAACCGTTGCAGGCGATAAATCCCCAGGTTGCCCTGACCGGTTTCGGGGTCCACCGTGTGAACGAGGGGCAGGGTAAAAAACGCCCCCCCATCCTCAGGCCAACAGGTCAATACTGGCAACTGGCGCAAGTCGGGGGGCGTGATGGTGCGGGCCAGGATAGGTCCATGGTCCAGGCGACGCATGCGGACCGGCAGGAGCCGTTTCAGGTCGTGTCTGATCTGCCATACACCTTTCAGAGATGGCGGCATCAAGTGGTGGGCGATGTGCGCCAGCCGATCGCCCAATTCCCTGGGCGGCGCGCCGCAGGCCATGGCCACACGCCGGGCGGTGCCGAACAGGTTGCTCACCAGCCGATAAGGCGACCCCTTGACCCGCTCGAAAAGCAGGGCCGGACCGCCGGCGGCGATCACCCTGTGTTGGATGACCGTGACCTCCTGATCGGGATCGACCTCGCACTGGATCCGCACCAGGTCACCCTGCCTCTCCAAGTCGCCTATAAACGCACGCAGATCCAGATACATCAGCGCAGATCCTCCCATGTAGCCGCCATCTGCCGCCCCAGAAGAGCCAGTAGACGATCCACATATGCATCCATCAGCTCATGGAGGGTAATCTGATCGGCACGCTTGCCCTGGAACATGAAATAGGGCGGCGTCAGCGGCATGAGAATGGCGCCGGCGGCGGCGACTTTCAATGCGTTCTCCAGATTGATGGTGGTCAACGGGCTCTCCCGAATGGCCAGGATCAGGGGCCGGCGCTCTTTCAAATGGCAATGGGCGGCCCTGGAAATTAAAGTATCGGCGAGGCCCGCGGCGATCTGGCCGAGGGTATTGATCGAGCATGGCGCGATCACCATGCCGGCCGTCGGCACGGAACCTGAAGCGGGCGGCGCTGCCAGGTTATCGGCGTCGTACACCTCACCGGCCAACTGGGCCACCTCGTCAAACGGGCCGCACTCGCGGGCGTAAATCTCCTGGGCCCAGCGGCTGGCGATGAGGATGGTGGGCCAGGGGGATTTGGACAACAGCAGACGGGCGACATAGGCGCCGGAAGCACCGGTCATCGCAACCACGAGACGGGGATTATTTGACATGGGCCACCTCCCTGTGACACGAACCCATGCTTTGTACCAGATTCGTGGGCATGGATAAAGCGCCGATGTGGCGACCCGGCCATACTAACTGATTGCTCTTCATTAAACCCGTCGTGTGTGGAACAGGTGGCCGATGCCACACGCCAAGCGGTCAAGTGCCGCTAAGAATGCACGGCGGGCGGCCCAGAAACTCGCTGCGCTCAAACAGTCTGGGCCGCTTGTCCGCCGTTTGCATTCGAGCGGCACTAGGACCGCAGGCGTACGTGGCCCTGGCCACCTGCTCCACCCACGCCTTCCAAATCCGTTTCGATGCGAATTTTTTTATCAAACTACGTTTGGAAAGCGCGGCCTTCAGGATGAATCACATTCGGTTAGGATCGCTGGTGATGGTTGCCTATCGATCATTGATTTGCCAGACGGGACAATCTGTTTTATAAATGCCAACGGTTGTTTCCAGAACCAAACGGCGCTAAAAACGCTTTCAACGGATTTTCGCCGGGAAGCAACACAAGCAACCGTGCCATCAAAGGAGAAACGATGAAATTCTTACGCACCCTGATCGGTTGGATGCCCCTGTTGTGGTTATTGTCCGGCCTGACGGCGCATGCCGATGTCGACCTGAAAAAGCTGGCCACTCTCAAACTCGAACACGAGCCGATCGATATGGAGGTGTCGTTGAGCGGCAGGCAGATCTACGTGCTAGACGCCGATTCGAAACTTCTCATCTATAACACATCGGGTCGATTGATCGATCAGATGAAGGTACCCCCGGATACGGACCAGATCAAAATCGGACCGCGTGACGATATCCTTTTTCTCAGCAGCCGCAAGGCCAAAACGGTGCAAGTCCTCGAACTGACCTTCACCTATGACCTCGATGTCTCCCAGGCGCCATCCAAGGGCCCTGCCGATGCGCCGGTCACCATCGTGGTCTTCAGCGACTTTCAGTGCCCCTACTGCGCCCGAATCGGTTCGATTATCGATAGTGTAAGGGAGAGCTTCCCCGGAAAAGTCAAATCGGTATTCAAACATTACCCGCTGTCCAGCCATCCCTACTCTGCTTTGGCGGCCCAGGCGGCCGTCGCCGCCGGCGCCCAAGGCAAGTTCTGGGAATTCCATGACCTCCTGTTCCAAAACTACAACCGTCTCAACGAGCAGATAATAGATGATATCCGCCTGTCCCTGAATCTCGACCCAGCCCGGTTCGAGCAGCACAGGCAGGCTCCCCAAACCCTTGCCAGGATCGCTAGGGATAAGCAGGAAGGGGAAGATGCCGGCGTGCACGGCACCCCGACGGTGTTCGTCAACGGCCGCATGGTCAATCGGCCCAATTTCGATGGGATCAAAGCGGCTGTGGAGGCGGCACTGGAGGCAAAATAGCACCGATCCATCTGGAGAGTTTGGCAATCTGATCCGGCTACACAAACAACGGCGTGAGCGCGCCGGCGATGCCGGCCAGGGTGGAAATCGGGAAAAACCGTTTGGGAATCGGGACGAACGGCAGGTGCATCGTAATAAAAAGCCCTACCGTCAGCGCATAACAGGCGACGGCCCAAAAGTCGATCTCCGCTTGCCACAGCAGCAGCCACAACGTGCCCAATGCGACCAGGTGAACAGCGGCAGCCACGACCTGGGCGCCGCCCGGTCCCAATGCCGCCGGCAGGCTATGGATGCCGTTGAGGCGGTCGCTCTCAATATCCAGAAGGGCGTAGATGATATCCGCGCCGCTGAGCCAGAAGAAAACGAAAAGGGCAAACAGTATCACCGAAAGGGAAAATCGTGCATGGCCGGCGGCGGCCACGAAGGCGCCCAACGGCGCCAGGGCCAGACACAAGCCGATGCCGAAATGGCAAAGGGCGGTATAGCGTTTCAACAGGGAGTATCCCAGCAAAGGGATCAGCGGCAGAGGCGACAGCCTCAGGCACCACGGTCCCAGCAGCGCACAGGCGATCAGATAGATCAGCAGGCCGCCCATGGCAATGACCAGCGCCAGGCGGACGCTCATGTGTCCGGCGGGCAGTTCGCGCCCGGCGGTGCGCGGATTGCGCGCATCGATGTGGCGATCGAAGATGCGGTTGAACGACATGCCGAAAATGCGCGCCCCCACAGCAGCCATGACGATCAGGGCCAAGACCCGGGAACCCGGCCATCGATGACCGGCGCCCATCCAGGCGCCGGTAAAGACCAACGGCAGACTGAAGGCCGTGTGCTCGATTTTGATAAAACGCAACACTTTTCCGATCATCGAACCGCCGCCGATCCTGTCAATGCCTGCCACACCCACTCCGCAAGCTGCTCACAAACCCTGTCGAGATTTTCCAGCAGCGTCTGGCGATCACAGGCCAACGCATTGTCGGTAATGCCCTTGACCATTTCACACGGCACACCATACAGGGCGGCGACCCTGGCGATGGCCGCACCCTCCATGTCCACCACGTCGGCCCGTTCTCCGCATCGCTTTCTCTGGATCGGATCGAAAACCGGCAGGTCGCAGGTGATCAGGCGAACCGGCGGCAAACCGTTTCCGATGCCCGACATGCAGACCTCCGGCTGGGGGGGCTTGCCGAACACCTCGTGATCTCCCTCCACGGCGTGGGTGATGTGTACCAGCCGCCCCACCCCCAACTCCTCCCGGTCATGCAGCGCGCCACATGCGCCGATGTTGATGATGCGATCGGTCCGGTGGGAAAGGATCAGTGCCTGGCAGGCGGCTGCGGCGGCCACCTTTCCGATCCGGCAAATGGCGATGCGCAGCCGTTCATCCGCCGGCGAGCGGTACACGACAAAAGGCCGCTCTTCCAACCGCTCCGCCTGGCTGCGTGCCAGAAACGGACGCGCTTCCCGATTCGTCGCAAAAATCAATCCGATCATACCAGAATTCCCGCCTCCACGGCCCGCTGGGACAAGGTGTCGATGGCCCGGCGCCCCATCTCCCCCATGTCGAGGCTGAAGTCGTTGACGAACATGTCGATGTGCGCCTCGAGCACCGCCTCGCTCATCTCTTGAGCATGCGCCCGAATATACGGCAGGGCGGCAGCCGGCTCCAGTCGCGCCAAGGCGATACTCTGACGGATCGCCGCTTCGAGTTGGCCGATCGTCTGTTCGGGCAGTCGTCGGTGAGCTGCCACACACCCCAGCGGAATCGGCAAACCGGTCAGCGTTTCCCACCAGGCGCCCAGATCGACGACGGCCTTGAATCCGAGGCTTTCGTAAGTAAAACGGCTCTCATGGATAATCACCCCGCAGTCCGCCTCGCCCGAATCGATGGCCTCCAGGATCTGGTCATAGCTCACGAAGCTGCGCTGTTCGGCCTCGGGCGCCCAGAGCCGGAACAGCAGGTGGGCCGTGGTCAACTCGCCCGGCAGCACCACCCGGCAGCCGGCCAAGTCCTCACGCCGAAGCGTGCGGCGGGACACCACCAACGGGCCGCACCCATATCCCAAAGCCCCACCGCTGGAGAGCAGCCGATATCTGTCCCGAACCTTCAGCCAGGCATAAAATGAGAGCTTGCTGACATCCAATCTTTCATCAAAGGCCATCTGGTTCAGGGTCTGGACGTCGTGCAGCGACACGGCCAGGCTGTGGCCCGGCAACGGCACCGCCCCGGATACCAAACCATTGAATATGAAGGTATCGTTGGGACAGGGCGAAAACCCCAATGAGATCCGCATCCCAGCCAACCTCTTGAATCCATTCAACGATCAAAAAACGCCGTGATGCAGTCCACCACGTAGGACAGCTGCTCCTGGGTGAGCTCGGGATAGATGGGCAGGGCCAGGGTTTCTTCAGCCGCGCGCTCGGCTTCGGGAAAATCCCCCCGGCCATAGCCCAAATCCGCAAAGCAGGCCTGCAGGTGCAATGGCACCGGGTAGTACACCTCCGTACCGACGCCCTGCTGACCGAGGAAATCCTTCAAGCCATCGCGCTGCCCGGACACCCGCACGACGAACTGATTGTAGATGTGCCGGCTTTGCACCTCGGCAGGCAGGATCACCCGATCCTCCAGGCCGGCCGCCTTGAATAACTGCCGATAGGTGGCGGCGTTCTGGCGACGCCCGCTCGTCCATTCGTCCAGATGATCGAGCTTGATCGCCACGACAGCGGCTTGTAAGGCGTCGATGCGGAAATTGCCGCCGATGATCTGATGGTAGTATTTAGGCTCCATGCCGTGTACGCGCAGCATGCGCAGGCGGTCATCCAACTCCTTGGATTGGGCCGTGACGAGTCCGGCATCGCCAAAAGCCCCCAGATTCTTTGAAGGAAAAAAGGAGAAACAGCCTAAATCTCCCATGGTGCCGGCACGCTGGCCCTGGTACTCGGCACCGATGGCTTGGGCCGCGTCTTCGATGACGGTCAGACGATACCGCCGACAGATATCCATCAGAAGCCCCATCTCCGCGCATTGGCCGTAGAGGTGAACCGGAATCACCGCCTTGACGGTAGCGCGCCGGCCGGCATTCATCTTCTCCAGCGTCTCCGCCAGACCATGGACATCGAGGTTGTAGGTCGTCGGCTCGATATCCACGAACACCGGCACTGCACCGAGTCGTGCAATCGCTCCGGCCGTGGCGAAAAAGGTATAGGGACTGGTGATCACCCGGTCTCCCGGTCCGATCCCCGCCGCCATGAGCGCGATGAGCAACGCATCGGTGCCCGAGGAGACGCCCACGGCATAAGGCACGTTACAATAGGCCGCAAGCTTGGCTTCCATCTGTTCGACATGCGGACCGAGAATAAAATACTGGCTCTCGCAAATCTCGTCGATGCATGGACGAATCTCCGACTTGATGCTTTGATACTGGGCCTTCAAATCCAGGAGGGGTACCTTCATGATAAATCCTCTTCAGTGTCCATCCACAAATGGCCAATTGGCCCGATATCGGCGTTGCCCGAAAAATTCAATCCTCGGAATATCGACCATATGCCTGCGGTTAAATTTTTCGTTCGCCTTGATCTCGACCCAATTTGCCTATTTGTGGACGGACACTCATTAGAAAAATCTCTATAGAGTATTGGAATGGTCCTGTTCCTTAACTTTACACTTAACACTTTAAACTTTACACTTTATTTTTTTTATCTTCTTCCGCCATACCCGTTCCGAGGCTTGAACCCGTTGACGGCTTTGATTTCACCGCATTGGGTCTGCACCGCCGGGTAGCCCAAAAGGGCATTGACTTCACGGCGCAGATCCTCTCCGGGCTGGAAACGCCAGTCTTCCGTGATGGCGATCACGGCTTCGACCTCGTCCGCCATCTTCAAGTGCAGCCATCCCAGGCAATCCCCCGGGTAACGCCGGATGATCTCGCGCAGGCGTTCCAGGTGCTTTTTGTCGGTCCGCTCCACTTGAATGTTGAAGTGAACCTCGGCGGTCCATTGCGTCTCGGCCTCTTCCATGGCGATGATGGTGTCGGCCAGAAGCTTGGCCCCTTTTTCATCCTTCTGGACCTTGCCTTGCACCAGGATCGGGCGATCGTCGGTCAACAGATGCTGGCAATCCGCATAGACCGAAGGAAAGATGACCACCTCGATGCCACCCTCCAGATCGTCGAGTTGCAGAAAGGCCATCAACTCTTCCTTCTTGGTTCGGATCACCTTGCTTCCGGTCACCATGCCGCCCATGCGCACCATCTGACCGTCGGCCACCTCTTCGATGGCGGTGGTCGTCGTGGTGCCGAACTTATCCATGGTCTTGTGGTGCGGTGCCAGCGGATGTCCAGTGATATAAAACCCGAGGGATTCCTTTTCACGCGCCAGTCGTTCGCGCTCGGACCACTCCGGAATTTTAGGCAGCCCCGGCGGATCGATGGAGAGGTTGCAGCTCGCGCCATCGTCAAACAGCCCCATCTGGGGGTCGCAGCGCTCCCGCTGGACCTTCTGCCCGTATTCCAGGGCATCTTCCAAAATGGCCATCATCTGGGAACGATGCGCCCCTGTGGAATCGAACGCACCGCAGGCGATCAGGCTCTCTACCACCCGCTTGTTGACCTTGCGCAAATCCACCCGTTCGCAAAATGCGATCATCGATTCGTAGGGCCCGTTTTGGCGCCGTTCTTCCACGATGGCCTCCACCGCCCCCTCGCCCACATTCTTCACCGCGACCAAACCGAAATGAATTTTGCCATCGGCCACGGTAAAGGTGGTATCGCCGCCGTTGATATCCGGCGGCAGAACGTCGATCTGGTGTTTGCGGCATTCGTTGATGTATTTGACCACGCCGTCGATGGAGTGCATTTCGCTGGTCAGCAGGGCGGCGATGAACTCCACCGGGAAATGGGCCTTCAGATAGGCGGTCTGATATGCGATCAGGGCATAGGCCGCGCTGTGCGATTTGTTAAAGCCGTAGCCGCCGAACTTCTCCATCAGGTCGAACAGGGCGACCGCCTTTTTTTCGTCGTGTCCGTTCTCCACCGCACCCTTGACAAACCGCTCGCGGTGTTCGGCCATCATGGCCGCGATTTTCTTTCCCATGGCCTTGCGCAGCCCGTCGGCTTCGGCCATGGTGTAACTGGCCAGGGCGCTGGCAATCTTCATTACCTGCTCCTGGTAGACGATTACCCCGTAGGTCTCTTTAAGAAGGGGTTCGAGATCAGGCAACATGTATTCGACGGCTTTTCGGCCATGCTTGCGCTCGACGAAATCATCCACCATGCCGCTGTCCAACGGACCCGGTCGATAGAGAGCCACCAGGGCGGTGACGTCATCGAAGGACTCCGGCTTCATGCGCACCAGCAGGTCTTTCATGCCCGAACTTTCCAGCTGAAAAACGCCGGTGGTATCCCCTTTGCCCAGGAGCTCGTAAGTCGCCGCGTCGTCAAAATCGATATTGGCCAGGTTTGGCGGGGTTTTGCCCTGCTGTTCGATGAGCTTGAGGGTGTTGTCGATGACCGTTAGGTTGCGCAGCCCCAGAAAGTCGAATTTGACCAGTCCGATCTTCTCCACGTGTTTCATGTCGAACTGGGTGACCACTTCGCCCTTTTTACCCTTATACAACGGAAGATAATCGACCAGCGGTTTGTCGCCGATCACCACGCCGGCGGCATGAGTCGACGCATGCCGGGGCAACCCTTCCAGGGTGCGGCTGATGGCGAACAGTTCGGCCACATCGGGTCGGGTGCTCTCGAGTTCGCGCAGCTTGGGCTCCTGGGCCAGGGCTTCGTCCAGGGAGATATTGAGCACGTCGGGCACCAGCTTGGCGATGGCGTCCACTTCGCCCAGGGGAATGTCCAGTGCCCGTCCCACATCGCGAATCACGGCCCGGGTCTTGAGCTTTCCAAAAGTGATGATCTGGGCCACATAATCCCAGCCGCCGTAACGCTCTACCACGTACTTGAAAACTTTCTCGCGGCCGTTGATACAGAAGTCCACGTCGATATCCGGCATGCTGATGCGGTCGGGATTGAGAAAGCGCTCGAAGATCAATCCGTGGGCCAGGGGATCCAGGTCCGTGATGCCCAGTGAATAGGCCACCAGGCTACCGGCCGCCGAACCGCGGCCGGGCCCGACGGGAACGCTGTTTTGCTTGGCGTAATTGATGAAATCGGCCACGATCAGGAAGTATCCGGGAAACCCCATCTTGTTGATCACCCCGATCTCATATTCGAGACGCTCCCGGTAGATCTTATCGTCGGCATCCGGACGCTTGGCGCGAATCAGCGCCCACACCCGCTCGAAACCCTCATGCGCCTTGCGGGTGAAAAGTGCTTCGGCACTCAACCCGGATGGATCCGTGAAGAGCGGAAAATGGTAGCTCTTGAAATCGAAGCTGACATGGCACCGTTCCGCAATGGCTACGCTGTTTTCGATGGCACCGGGAAAATCCTTGAAATAGGAGATCATCTCCTCTTTTGACTTGAAGTAGAGTTGATCGGTGCGAAAGCGAAAACGTTCGGCATCGTTGACGGTCTTGCCGGTCTGTACGCACAGCAGCACATCATGAGCGCGCACATCGCTCTTATCCAGGTAGTGGCAATCGTTGCTGGCCACCAGCGGGATGGAGAGTTCGGTGCTCATGTCGCGCAGGGCCGCGTTGACCACGTCCTGCACGTCAATGCCGTTGTTCTGCACCTCCAGGAAGAAGTTGCCCGCTCCGAAAAGCTCTTGATAGAACAGGGCCGCTTCCCGCGCGCGTGCCAGGTGACCGGCTTTGATCAACTGGGGGATCTCGCCGTGCAGGCAGGCCGACATGCCGATGAGACCTTCGTGGTGCGCCTGAAGAATTTGCTTATCGATGCGCGGCCGGTAATAAAACCCTTCGGTCTGCGCCAGCGTGGCCAGCCGGCAAAGATTGCGGTATCCCGTCTGGTTTTCGGCCAGCAGCACCAGGTGGGTGAGGCCTTTGGCGTCCTGCGGGGTCTTGTCCGCCATGGTGCGCGGTGCGACGTAGCATTCGCAGCCGATGATCGGCTTGATCCCGCCCTTGACCGCCTTTTCATAAAATTCGAGCACATTGAACATGGTGCCGTGGTCGGTGATGGCCACGCTGTGCATGCCGAACGCCTTGATCCGCTCGATCAACGCATCCAGGCGGATAGCGCCGTCGAGCAGGCTGTACATGGTATGCACATGAAGATGGACGAAATCGGTCGGCGTTTCGCTCATCGTCCGTCCCTACTGCTCCACCCGGTAATTAGGCGCCTCTTTGGTGATGATGACGTCATGGACGTGGCTTTCACGCAACCCGGCGGCGGTGATCCGCATGAAGCGGGCTTTGTCGCGCAACTCTTCGATGGTGCGGCAGCCCACATAGCCCATGCCGGCCTTCAGGCCGCCGATGAGCTGATGGATATTGCCGGCCAGGGAGCCGCGGTAAGGCACACGCCCGACGATGCCTTCGGGCACCAGCTTGTCGTCTTCTTCCTGTTCGGTTTGATAATAGCGATCCTTGCTGCCTCGCCGCATCGCCTCGATGGACCCCATGCCGCGGTAGACTTTGTAACTGCGCCCCTGATAGAGAATCGTTTCGCCCGGACTCTCCTCGGTCCCGGCGAAGAGGCCGCCGATCATGACGGTATGGGCTCCGGCGCCGAGAGCCTTGGTGATGTCGCCGGAAAACTTGATACCCCCGTCGGCGATCAGCGGGACACCGGTCTTGTTGGACACTGGTTTGCAATTCATGATCGCCGTCACCTGCGGCACGCCGATGCCGGCCACGATACGGGTGGTGCAGATCGATCCGGGACCGATACCGATTTTTACGGCGTCCACACCCGCTTCGATCAGCTCTTCGGTTCCTTTGGCCGTGGCCACGTTGCCGGCGATCAACTCGATGGACTTGAAGGTCGACTTCAACTCCCGCACCGTATCGATCACGTTCTGGGTGTGGCCATGCGATGTATCGATCAGGATCACATCGGCGCCGGCTTTAAGCAGCGCCTCTGCGCGTTCCAATCGATCCGGCCCCACGCCGATGGCGGCGCCGACGCGCAGTCGTCCCATGTCGTCCTTGCACGCCTTGGGATACTTCTTGATCTTCTCGATATCTTTGATGGTGATCATCCCTTTCAGGCGACCGGTAGTGTCGACGACGAGCAGTTTTTCGATGCGGTGTTCGTGCAGCAGCTTTTTGGACTCCTCCAGACTGATACCTTCGGGTACGGTGACCAGGTTCTCCTTGGTCATCACCGCAGAAATTTTCTTTTCCATATCGGTTTCAAAACGCAAATCCCGATTGGTGACAATACCGACCAGGCGATCGCCGTCAACCACCGGCACACCGGATATCCGGTACTTGGCCATGAGATCCAGAACGGCCTGGACTTTCTGGTCCGGATGAATGGTCACCGGGTCGATGATCATGCCGCTTTCCGACTTCTTGACCTGGTCGACCTCCAAGGCCTGGTTTTCAATACTCATATTGCGATGAATAAAACCGATGCCGCCCTCCCGCGCCATGGTGATGGCGGTTTGCGCCTCGGTGACTGTGTCCATGGCCGCACTGACAATCGGTATATTCACGCGTAAATGGCGGGAAAGCTGGGTGCTGACATCAACGTCTTTGGGAAGCACATCGGAGTAATTGGGAATCAGGAGAACATCGTCGAAGGAAAAACCTTCCTCGGGTGGAATTTTGTTCATATCATCCTCCACGTCATCGTGTTTGCAGGAATTTAGGGTATATTCGATGAGATTTCAAACAGGTACAATTTGTTGGGTATTAAAATGAATGACATTACCATATATAGTATTCACCGATCAACCCTCTCCTGTGCCTGTCGGTGATTTTCACTGGTCTCGACCTCTTGCCTCCAACGCAGGTCGGTCATCCAGCTCATTCTGACTATTGGAGTCGGTATCTGGATCTCGGTTTCGCCTGCCGTCTTGACAAGCGGCCTGACCGATAATAAACATCCATATTCGCAAAACCGCCAAAGCTCATTTTTGATAGAGGACTGGAAACAAGCCGTGCTGGTCGAAATCAATCCCACAAATCCGCAACCCCGGAAAATCGAAAAAGTTGCGGAAATATTGCGAAACGGCGGTGTGATCGCCTATCCCACCGATACGATTTACGGTATCGGTTGCGATATCAACAATAAAAAGGCCATTCAGCGGATCTATCAAATCAAACAACGTCCTAAAAACCAGCCGTTCAGCTTCATCTGCTCGGACCTGAAAAATATCAGCCAGTATGCCAAGGTCTCGAACTATGCCTATAAGACCATGCGCCGCCTCTTACCGGGGCCCTACACCTTCATACTGGAGGGCTCCAACGAGGTCCCAAAGATGATGCTCACCAAACGCAAGACCGCCGGAATTCGTGTGCCCGACCACCCCATCTGTATCAGCCTGATCCAGGCGTTGGGCAATCCCATCATCTCCACCAGCGCCGCAACCCCTGACGGAGAGTTGCTCAGGGAGCCGTGGTTGATCGAAGCCCAGTATGGCAAACTGCTGGATGCGGTCATCGACGGCGGCCCTGTTCCAGGGGAACCCTCCAGTGTCATCTCGCTGATCGACGATGAACCGGTGGTTCTGCGGGCAGCGCTGGGGGATGTGTCCCTCTTTTCTTAGAATCTCGTTCATCAGTGCCCATCCACAAACGGCCAATTGGCCCCATATCGGCGTTGCGCGAAAAATCTAATCCTCGGAATATCATCCATACGCCCGCGGTTAAATTTTTCGCGCGCCTTGATCTCGACCCAATTTGCCTATTTGTGGACGGGCACTCGTCAGGTTAAATGTTCGGGGTCGGCACCCACTTCGCTTCAGGATGGTGCCGCACCGTCAAGCCGCTCTGGGAAACGAGTTTCAAGGCGGATTCCATGAGATACTCAATGAAGGGGGGGCGTTCTTCCTCAGGATAAACGGTTTCGATCTCCCCCTGGATGCCGCCCAGTTCTCCGGCCCACTGCACCGCATCCTGGAAGTTTCCCAGGCGATCCACCAATCCCAGATCCTTAGCCTCTTGCCCGGTAAAAATGCGGCCATCGGCAATCGGCTCGATCCGGTCCACTTCCAAGCGGCGGCCCGCCGCAATGTCGTCGATAAACTGCCGGTGGATCTTTTGAGTCAAGGACGTCAACAACGCCCGCTCATCATCTTTCATTTCACGCACCGGTGATCCCATGTCCTTGAATTCTCCGCTCTTGATCACCACCGGTTGCAGACCGATCTTTTCCAACAACGCTTCGAAATTGGTGTATCCCATGATCACGCCGATGCTGCCCGTGATGGTGCCGGGATTGGCGACAATGCCATCGGTCGCAGCCGCCACGTAATAGCCGCCCGATGCGGCCACCGACCCCATGGAGGCGACCACCTTCTTTTCCGCCGCGGTCTTCCGGATTTCACGATAGATTTCCTGGGAGGGCCCCACGCCGCCGCCGGGAGAATCGATACGGACTACGATGGCTTTTATGGACTCGGCCTCACGGAACTCCTTGATCTGTTCGAGGAACTGCTTGCTGTCGACGATGGCGCCGACCAATTCGATGACACCGACTTTCTCGCCATCGCTATCCACCGGCTCACCGGTCAATGCGGTCACCGTGATCGAAAAAAAAATCATCGAAACCGTTCCCAGCGCCGCCATGACCAGTAGAGCGAACAGATAAGGGTGCCTGCGTGTAAACATGAATCGTCTCCTTCGAATTGGTTTCACATTACCCGGTCACAGAAATCCTCCTGACCGCGCGCTGGGTATCGCCAAAGACGAAACGGCCGACGGAAGTAAACTTCCCGTTCGGCCGTTGAGTATCGAATGAATTGGAATACCGGTGTATTGTTCCGGACGATGACCTAATCTTCGTTCAGCTTTTCCTGAAGGTTCTCCCGCAGGATTTCGCCAAAACTGGAAGTTGCCGGTCCCATATTGTTCACGTAGTCGCTCAGGTATTCCTGGTCGCTTTCCATCTCCAGGCGCTTGATGGACAGACCGATGCGCCGTTCATCGCTGTTGATGTTCATGACCCGGGCGTTGAGCACATCACCGACGTTGAACATGCCCACCGGCGTTTTGACCTTCTCCTTGCTGATTTCGGAAACATGCACCAGGCCTTCGATGCCCTCTTCCAATTCAACGAAAACGCCGAAATCGGTGACGTTGGTGACTGTACCTGTGATTTCCTTGCCTACTTCATAGCGCTGGGCGACCGAATCCCAGGGATCGGCCTGAAGCTGTTTGACGCCCAGGGAGAATCGCTCGTTTTCCTTATCGATCTCCAGAACGATGGCCTGCACCGTATCGCCCTTCTTGTAAAGCTCGGAGGGATGTTTGATACGCTTGGTCCAGGAAAGGTCGGAGATGTGGACCAGGCCATCGATGCCCTCATCGATACCGATAAACAGACCGAAGTCCGTAATGTTCTTGATCTTCCCCTCGATGGTGGTGCCGACCGGGTACTTGTCGCTGATCACGTCCCAGGGGTTGGGCACCGCCTGTTTCATGCCCAGAGAAATCCGCCGGTTGTCCGGTTTGATATCCAGAACCAGGGCTTCGACCTCCTCGCCCACGGAAACCACCTTGTTGGGGTGTCGCACCTTGCGCGTCCAGGACATCTCGGAGACATGGATCAAACCTTCGATGCCCTCTTCCAACTCCACGAAGGCACCATAATCGGTCAGGCTCACGACGCGGCCGGAAACCCGGGACCCCACCGGATACTTTTCGGCGGCGGTGCTCCAGGGATCGGGGGCCAGCTGTTTCATGCCCAGCGATACGCGCTCCCGTTCAAGGTCCAGATTGAGAATTTTGACCGTGATTTCATCGCCCACGGAGAACATTTCCGAGGGGTGCTTGACCCGTCCCCAGGAAATATCGGTGATATGCAAAAGCCCGTCGACGCCGCCGAGATCGACGAATACGCCGTATTCGGTGATGTTTTTGACGATGCCCTTAACCACCTTGCCTTCGTGAATGGTACTCAAGGTCTTGCTGCGCTTGGATTCACGCTCGCTTTCGAGGATCACGCGGCGGGACAGCACGATATTGCTGCGTTTACGGTTGAATTTGAGCACCTTGAATTTGTAAGTTTTGCCGACCATTTCGTCCAGATTGCGCACCGGACGAAGATCGGCCTGGGAACCGGGCAAAAACGCGTTGACGCCGATGTCGACCGAGAACCCCCCCTTGACCCGGCTGGCGATGACACCCTCGACAGGTTCATCCGCCTCATAAGCGCGCTTGATCTCCTCCCAGACCTTGACCTTTTCGGCCTTCTCCTTGGAGAGCACGACGACTTCATTTTCGTCGTCCCACCACTCCACCATCACTTCGACCTTATCATCGGTATGAACATCCACATTGCCGTTTTCGTCCTGGAACTCGTGGATGCGAATCTGGCCCTCGGATTTGTATCCAATGTCGACGATCACATAATCTTTATCCACAGAGATGACACGTCCGGTCACCACTTCGCCCTCGGCAAAGCGCTTGAAGCTCTCCTCGTACATATCCATGAGATCTTCCATGGAGGCTTCCGAGGATTGAGATGAATCGGTTGGGTTGGTCGTTGGTTGTTTGGATGTGTTTTCAACAATGTCATTCATGTGCTTAAAAGTTCTCCCCTCAGCCTAATTTTCCGGCACCTGCCGGTAGCATAATCAGGGTTCTATAGTACAAGGCCCGACGATAATGCAATGATAAAATGAAATGTTATCGTTTTGATCCGATGGGTCGCCCCCGGCGCATGTTGAATTTTTCAGTGACGGCCGGGTGATAGGTAGGGATTGGAACGGCAGGGAAGGGGCATCAGGAAATGGCGGAAAGATGGGCGATCATCCGAGCGACGACCTCCTCCGGGGTCATATGGGTCGAATCGATCACGAGAGCGTCGGCGGCCGCCTTGAGCGGGGCCAGCGGTCGGGTGCTGTCGTTATGATCCCGCTGGACCATCTCCCTTTCGACCGTCTCCAGATCAGGTGCGGCGGCGCCTTTCATCTTCAACTCTTCATAGCGGCGCCTGGCCCTGATGCCGCTGTCGGCGTCGAGAAAAAACTTGGCCTCGGCCTGGGGAAAAACCACCGTGCCCATGTCGCGCCCCTCGGCGACGATCCCGCCTTGGGCGCCAAGTGCCCGCTGGGTGTCCAGGAGAAACGATCGAACCGCAGGCCGAGCCGAAACGGCCGATGCCATCATTGAAATTTCGGGGGTCCGAATCTGCTCGGTGACATCCTTTTGGTTCAAAAGAACCCGTAATCCCTCGCCGGTCTCTCGAAGATCAAGCGTCATACCGCGGCATAACTCGGCCAGGGCCGCGTCGTCGTCCGCTGCCACCCTGGCCTCGACCGCGGCCACGGCCACGGCCCGGTAGAGTGCCCCGGTATCCATATAGCGATATCCCAGCCGTTGTGCCAGCAGCTTACTGATCGTCGTTTTTCCGGCGCCGGCCGGACCGTCGATGGTGACGATCAGGGACCGTCGCAGCTTCTCCTTCGCACCCATGCCAACATCCATTTTCTTTGGGGATCGCAATCGACTTTCTTTGGGGATCGCAATCGACCGGTACTCCCGGCGCATAGATCTATTGGACTTGAGCACCCGGCGCACAAGCCCGATCCAGGGCGGTCAAAAACCGTTGATTGTCTTCGGGACGCCCCACGCTCAGACGAATATATTGGGGATAGCCATAGGCCCGCATCGAGCGCACGATGACCCCCTGGCGAAGCATCCGTTCGAACAGGTCGTCGGCCGGTCGTTGCACATCAATGAGCAGGAAATTGGCCTCGCTGGGAAACGCCTGAAATCCGCGACGGCCCAATTCCCTATACAGGAAATCGAGCCCCTGGTGTACCGTATCCAACGTATGTTTAAGGAAATCCACATCATCCAAGGCCGCAACGGCCGCGGCCTGTGCCAGGCTGTTCACGTTGAAGGGCATGCGCACGCGATTCAGGTACCCGGCCAAAGGTACGGGCATGACGCCGTAGCCCACCCGCAATCCGGCCAGGCCATATGCCTTGCTGAAGGTCCGCAGGGTCACCACCGTCTGCTCGGCTTTCAAATAGTTAAGCCCGGACACGGCGTTCCGATCGCGGACAAATTCGAAATAGGCCTCGTCCACCACCACCAACACATGGGGCGGCACGGCGGCCAGGAACGATTCGAAGGCCTGGCGGCCAGCGACGGTTCCCGTGGGATTGTTGGGATTGCAGACGAACACCATCCGGGTCCGAGGCCCGATGCGTTCCAGCATCCCATCCAAATCGATGCAGAGCTGTTTCAGGGGCACCTTGACCGGCGTGGCACCGGCGCTCTGCGCCACGATGGTGTACATGAGAAACGATGGATCGGGGACGACAACCTCGTCGCCGGGCTTGAGCAGGACCCGCGCCAGCATGCCGAGCAGGTCGTCCGAGCCATTGCCCAATACAATTTCCCGGGCCGTCACTTTCAAATGTGAGGCCAATCGTTCGACCAGCTCGTAACCGGCCCCGTCCGGATAGCGGTGCAAGCGAGCGAGGGCCCGATCCAGGGCCGCGATGGCCTTGGGCGAGGGCCCCAATGGATTCTCGTTGGAGGCCAGTTTGACCGAATCGGAGATACCATATTCCCGTTCGAGCTCCTCGATGGGCTTGCCCGGGACGTATGGCGCGATGTTCTGGATATAATCGGGAATGGGGAGTTTCATGACCTTCATCTCATCGAATCGGTGTCCGCCTTCGGACGCCACCGGCGACATGATGCCTGTCCACAAATAGGCCCTTTGTGGATTGGGCACAACCTAATTGTTTGCCGCTGCGACACCGGCCTCCATGGCCTTCATGTTCAGCGGTATGAGCTTGGGTCTGCTCTGGAACTCCTCTTCGATGCACCGTTTGAGGGTCTCCAGGGGAACCAGTTTGGTGCGGGCCACGAAGGCCGCCAGTGCCACGATATTCGCTGCCTTTGAACTGCCGTTGTCCGTGGCGATTTCCACCACCGGCACTTTAAGTACATCCACATCGTTACGCTGCACATCGTCGGGAATCAAAGACGAATTGATCATCACCACGCCGCCGGATTTTATGGTCGAAACGAATTTTTGCAGCGAGGGCCGATTCATGGCGACCAGATGGGAAGGATTCTTGATGATCGGTGAGCCGATCGGCTGATCACCGATGACGACCATGCAATAGGCCGTGCCTCCGCGCATTTCCGGTCCGTAGGAGGGAATCCAGGCCACTTCATACCCCTCTTCCATGGCGGCATGGGCCAAAATTTTTCCAATCAGCATGATGCCTTGTCCACCGAAACCGGCAAACATCACTTCACTTTGCATGGCGTCTCCTTGCCCTCGGCCCATCGTCGAATGGGCCCCACGTTCAACAGTTCTTGAGGTCGATTTTTGAGTTGATGGCTTCGCACAAAACGGTTTCCCCCGCTTCGCGGTGGAACTTTTTATCCCAGGAAACGGGCCACCAACATGACGCTTCCATAGTAGCCCGGAATAAGATTCCCCCGTCATTCCGGCGTAAGCCGATAGCCAGTATTTTCAATTTCTTCTGGGTGCCGGATCGCGTCCGGCATGGCGCTTCTGCAGTAGTTTACGAGTTCATCAAAATTATGCGGCGCCGGCTGCGGCGACCAGCTTCTCCGTCACTTCCCTGTCCGGGGTTTTCTTGTCACCCAATGGGTAATACGGCAGCAGCACATCCTCGGCCCACTGGACGGCATCTTTGGGCGTCATCCCCCAGTTGGTGGGGCAGGTGCTGATCACCTCCACGAAAGAAAAACACCGATTTTCCATCTGATAGACGAAAGCGCGCTCGATCGCTTTTTTGGCCTTTTGAATATGCTTGGGTTTGATGACGGTCTGCCGTGTAATGTAACCGGGAGTTCTTAGCGTGGCCAACAACTCGGCCATGCGAATGGGCATGCCCACCTCCTCGGTCTTCCGACCGAAGGGCGATGTGGTGGTGCGCTGATTGGGCATGGTCGTGGGTGCCATCTGCCCCCCGGTCATGCCGTAGATGGCGTTGTTGACAAAAATGGTGGTGAATTTTTCTCCCCGGTTGGCGGCATGGACGATCTCTCCCATGCCGATGCTCGCCAGATCACCATCCCCCTGATAGGTGAACACCATCAGGTCGGGCCGCACTCGCTTGATGCCCGTGGCCATGGCCGGCGCCCGCCCGTGGGCGGCCTCCTGGAAATCGCAATCAATATAGTTATAAGCCATAACGGCGCAGCCTACGGGTGCAATACCCACGGTGCGTCCCCGTATGTCCAATGCGTCGATGGTTTCGGCCACCAACCGATGGATCACGCCATGGGTGCATCCCGGACAGTAGTGGGTGCTCACATCGAACATGGATTTGGGTCTTTGAAATAACTTGGCCATTGGATTATCTCCTTGGGGTGGTTCCGCGCTTTCAACCCTTGCATCTTAATGGTGAAGGCCAGCGGACCGTTTCCTGACTGATTTCATCGTCTATACGCTGGCCTTGACCAGATCGATAATCTCCTCGGGCGTCGGCACTTCGCCGCCGCACTTGCCGTACCACTCCACCGGCCGGATGCCATGGAGGCAGCGTTCCACGTCGTCGACCATCTGTCCCATGCTCATTTCAATGGACAAGACGGTCCGGCAGCTCGGTTTGGCGGCCGCCTCCCGGATAGCGACGTCCGGAAAGGGGAACAACGTTTGCGGCCGTATCAGACCGACCTCGATCCCCTGGCCTTTGAGGGCATTTATCGCGGTCTTGCATACGCGGCTCATGGTACCGTAGGAAACGATCAGAACCTGGTAATCCCCGTCGGTGTTATAAGCCTCGAAGCGCACCTCTTCCGCCTTCATACGCTCGTATTTGGCTCTGAGTATCAGATTGTTGTTGTTCAGCGCCTCGGGATCCAAAAAGAGCGAACGGACCAGATTTCGCGTCGTGCCGTTGCGATGGTCGATGCCGTTGGTGGCCCAACTGTCCTTATTGGAGGGTTCGCTTTTCAGATGATCGGGGAATTCCACCGGTTCCATCATCTGACCGATGAGGCCGTCGCCTAAAAGCATCACCGGATTGCGGTACTTCTCGGCCAGCGGAAAGGCCATCATCACCATTTCGGCCGCCTCCTGCACGCTGGCCGGCGCCATCACCAGCAGGCGGCAATCCCCGTGGCCTACGCCTCGGGTGGCCTGGTTGTAATCGGCCTGGGAGGGCAGAATGCCGCCCAGCCCCGGCCCGCCGCGCATGATGTTGACGAACACGGCCGGCAGTTGGGCGCCGCACAGGTAGCTGATCCCCTCGCTCATCAGACTGATACCGGGACTCGAAGAGGTGGTGAACACCCTCACCCCGGCGCCGGCGGCGCCGAAGATCATGTACGAGACCGCCACCTCGCTCTCGCCCTGAAGGAAAACCCCGTTGACTTCGGCCATACGCCAGGAAAGATACTCGGCAACCTCGGATTGGGGCGTGATGGGATAGGCAAAATAGTTGAGACAACCGGCACGAATGGCGGCCTCGGCAATGGCTTCGTTGCCTTTCATCAATACCTTGGACATGTTTTGATCTCCCTGTTTTCCTTTGCGCTGTGGCCAGGATCGCAGCAGCGTCCGGACCGCACAAACGGAATAAACTGACAGTGAATCGTGCCTGACCGCATCGGCTTCAGCACCCATCCGGCAGGTCATCAACCGAATATGGGTTTCAAGGACACGTATCGGATGCCGTTTCAGTAATACTGATGGCCACATCCGGGCACATGGTACAGCAGATCGCACACAAGATACAATCTTCCGGCCGCGCCTGATAGGCCGGAAAATAGCCCATGCTGTTCACTTGGGTCGACAGCTCGAGCACCTTTTTCGGACACACGGCCACGCAAAGACCACACCCTTTGCAGCGGTCCGTTTCAATATGGTAGCAATAGGTCATCGTCATCACTCCTTCGACCGATCAGTCGATCGCATGCCACTGTGCTGGTTTGAGCCATGGCGGCACCAGCTGACGGCGGATCGTTAAAGTCGGGCAGTTCAGTCCCATGTCACGGGTCTGCGCAACGAGGGTTTCACTGGCGGTTATACATAAGAGGGGCAGCCCGCTATCTTTGGAAAGGGCTTGCATCAATTCGTAGCCCTCCCGGATATGGTCGGCCGTCGTCTCACTCAGCAGGTGGGCATTGCCGATCCAACCGGTCACCTTCAGCCGGGAGGCCGCCTCGATGGTACGCTTCATGGCCAGGCATTGTGCCACGGTCTGTGTGTTCGGGCGAAATGGATTGACCACCTGAAACACTTGCAGCGAAGCGCCTGGGGCCTGGAAGGCATCGGCCAATGCAGCCAGCACGGTAGCCCCGACGCCGTCACCGCCGGCATCCAAGATCGCCAACTCTCCTGGATTCCGGATCAAACCACCGACCTTGGGGGTCAAAATGGGAAGATCGGCCTGTAACCAGCCTTCGGGCGGCAGGATCATCTCGATCCCCAGGCTGGACATCAGACGGCGCACCTCCCGGGTCCGGAAATAGGGATTGACCAGATCCAGATCCGCAAGCCGTACATGAACCCCCCGGCCGTGCTGGTCCAAGGCCAGATTGACAGCGACTTCTGTCTTACCACTCCCGTAGTTGCCGACGATGACAACGATACCCTTAAGGTCGATGTGTCCCACCATGGCCACCCACCATCTGAATTGGGAAACACCGTCTCGCCAAAGAACGCGCCAGGCCCTCAATGAGTTCGTTCATACTGAACAATGAACGACAATATCGTGATTCCCATGTCGACTAAATTGAACGAAACGCTTAATTTATTGGGTTCGTTCGGATGTGTCAAGCTGTTTTCAGGTTTACTTTCCAGACCGGATCCTCTATGTAGGCGATCATTAGTCAGTGTCCGCCCTCAAATAGGCAAATTGGGTCGAGATCACGGCGTGCGAAAAATTTTACCGCAGGCATGTAGTTGATATTCCGATGATAAAATTTTGAGCAGTACGCAGATACCGCCCAAATTGGCCATTTGTGGATGGGCACTGGTCGAGCCGATCGCAGCGCCGGCCGGAAGGCGTTGCGACACATCAACCCTACACCTTTGTCGACGCTCCGCGCTATCGATTGAAAATCATCAGGGACCGTTATGACCATCGTCACCACAGGGCTCGAACAACTGACGGCCGAACCGCCGGCGTACCTTCGTGGAAAACGACTGGGGCTGTTGTGCAATGTAGCGTCGGTGGATCGTCATCTGGTCCATGCCCGCCAATTGGTCCACGAATGTTTCGGTGAGCGGCTGGTTCAGCTCTTTTCCCCTCAACATGGCCTGTTCGCAGAAAAACAGGACAACATGATCGAGTCGGACCATCGTCGCGATCCGTTGCTCGATCTTCCGGTCTACAGCCTCTACAGCAACATCCGCGAGCCGTCCCAAGAGATGTTCGATGCCATCGATGTTGTTCTCATCGACCTACAGGATGTCGGTACCCGCGTCTATACCTTTATTTACACCATGTCCTACTGCATGGAGGCGGCCCGAAAATTTGCCAAAAAGGTGGTGGTCCTGGATCGCCCCAATCCCATTGGCGGCGACATCGTCGAGGGCAACTGCCTGGACCCGGCCTGGCGTTCGTTCGTGGGCCGATACCCCCTGCCCATGCGCCACGGCATGACGATCGGCGAATTGGCCATGCTCTTCAACCGGGCCTATGGGATCGGTTGTGACTTGGATGTGATCCCCATGAAAGGTTGGCGGCGTTGCATGTATTTCGAGCAGACCGGCCTGCCCTGGGTGGCCCCCTCCCCGAACCTGCCGACCTCGGCATCGGCCGTGGTCTACCCCGGCCAGGTCATCTGGGAAGGGACCAACGTCTCCGAGGGCCGCGGCACGACTCTCCCGTTTGAATTGTTCGGAGCGCCTTTTATCGCGCCGCAAAAGATATTGGACATCCTGGGAGGCAGAATCCAGCCGGGCCTCGTACTCCGGGTCACGGAATTCGAGCCCACAGCAAATAAATGGCAGGGTCAGCCGTGTCACGGATTTCAACTGCATGTCACCGACCGGAATCTTTACCGTCCCTACCGGACGAGCCTGATGCTCCTCCAGGCCGTTCTCGCATGTCATCCCCAGTCGTTTGAATGGAAATCGCCGCCGTATGAATACGAATATGAACGGCTGCCCATCGACCTGATTATCGGCGATCGGCAAGTCCGCCTGGGTCTTGAGCAGATGACCGCCATCGATGCCCTGGAATCCTCCTGGCGGAAAGGACTGCGAGCTTTTGACAACCTTAGGCGGAATTATTTCCTCTACGGGAACGATTAAAGCGAGGTCCGTGTTGACCCCCCCAACGCACCCAAAGACCCCGAACGATATACCCCAGTGGCAACGTATGCAATTCAAAGGCAACAAGGTGTGGGTGGCCCTGAATGCCGACCGGAAGCCGCTGGTTAAAAACGGCAAGCAGCTGATCAAATACCAGCTGGACCAACCCCATGAGTACTGGGTCCAGCCGTCCAACCTCGTGCCGTTGGATCAGGCGGGTACCGCCCCGGCTGGCACCAGACCCCGGAAAAAGCCACGCGGCGGGCTCCGGTTGACCGATGATGCTTCGGCGCTGCCGGAGGGTCTATGCAATAACGCTGTCTGCATCTATACGGACGGCGCCTGCTCGGGAAATCCCGGACCGGCGGGTATTGGCGTGGTGATGCACTACAAGGAAAAGCAAAAAGAGATATCGCGCTATCTGGGCATCGGCACCAACAACATCGCCGAACTCGAGGCGATCCGGACCGGATTGCTGGCGGTGAAAAACAGGCAACTGCCGGTGATCGTTTTTACCGATAGCGCCTATGCCTTGGGCTTGTTGACAAAGGGATGGAAAGCGAAACAGAACCAGGAGCTGGTCGCCGATATCAGGGAGCTGGTGTCAAGTTTTAAACAGATCAGGTTCGTTAAAGTCAAAGGGCACGCCGGGCATCCGGAAAACGAACGTGCCGATCAGCTGGCAGTGGAGAGCATAAAAGGCAAGTAAATGTATTGAACCTAAACAAAAACCCCCTTCGTCTCAAGCAATGCGCGGCGCGTCATCCGGGTCGAGGCTGGATCCCGGGCGCAGGCATAGTTTCAGACGCAGGGGGCTTCGTGACGATATAAGTGAAGCGCTAAGCCTTTTCGGTCTTCAGGGTTTCGATCTCTTTCTTCAAATCTTCGATCTCTTGTTTGTACTTACCGGGATCATCGCTGCTCTCGCTGGGCTCTTCATCCCCTTTTTTCCAGGAGTCTTTCAGTTCATCGAATCCAAGGTAGATGGCAAGCCCGCCACCGAGCAACAGCATGATGGGAATGGCGCCGGCCAATAACTGAAGGAACGCCGGAAACCAAATGGTCAGCCCGATCAGGCCGATCACCGCCGCAATTGCGCCACCGATTAACGTTTTCATAAAACAGCAACCTCCTTTACATTAAGCTATGAATCACCATCGACCCTTTATTGAAACCAAAATACGATAGTACCCTTGTTTATAACTTATGGATATTTCTTTTATAGAGGTCTGACCGACATCAACCGAAGCAGGTGTTGAGAATTATCATATGCCCCAGGCCGGCGCAAGTCTATTTTGGGATGAATTTTGAGGTGGTGCGACGATCCGCCATGGCCCGGCTTTGTCGGCCTTATCTCATTGGAACGTAGATCGACAATTGCAAATCACCTTCAATTTTGTTAGCTTTCCCAGTCATCCGACTGCACGACCGAAAATTGCCGGAGCATCAGACCGGATCATCCAAAAAGAACCCGTCACAGGTGAAATTTCATGCCGAATTCAGAGCATACCGCCACGGAAACATGGCGCGATAAATGGCATCGTCTGATATACAAACTGCTCAAGGGGACCCACGACCATTATCTGTTTCAATTTCCTCCCAACCAGGGTCTTGTGCCCTGGCTGCTCAAGCGGTTCTTCAACGGCATCACCATTGACGAACGACATTTACGGCGATTGCGCGAACTGCCTGCACAATCCATTGTCGTCTATACCACTAAATACCGAAGCCAATTCGAATATCTTTTTTACCACTCACGTTACCAGAAAGAGAAGGTGCCGATACCGGAACTCGGTTTCGGATTTCGGCTCTGGCTGTTGCAACCCCTTTCAAGGATTTTTCGCTCTATTCTGGCCCACCTGGATGGGCTGGCGCGACAACGCAAATGGCTCGATCCCTACGACACCGGTTTTTGGCGGCAGGCGCTGCTCGACGGTCATGCGGCCCTGCTGCCGCTAGTGGAAAAGCACGGCTTTTATCGACGTTTCGTAAAGGCGCAGACCGACCCGTTGCGCTTTTTGATCGAACTGCAACGATCCACCGAACGGCCCGTCGTGCTGGTGCCCCACTTGATGTTCTTCAGCAAAAATCCGGCTTCATCCATCCCACGCTTACGGGACATCCTGTTCGGCAGCGAGCAACGTCCGGGGCTCATGCGCCGAATGTTCACCCTGCTGCGCCACCCGGGAAAAGTGTTCGTCGAAATATCTCAACCCCTCGACCTGCGCACCTTCATCCAATCTACCGGGCCCGAGGAGGCCAATACGGAATATCTGGCCTTGATGTTACGCCGCCAGCTTCTGATGCAGCACAACCGTCATCGCCAGACCATCACCGGACCGGTCATCAAGTCCCACGAAGAGTTTAAAGAGAGCGTCCTGTCCGGCCAACGCCTGCGCGAATTCATGGCTCAATATTCCGAAAGCCGCAATACGACCATCTACGAGGTGCGCAAGCAGGCCGACAGTTATCTCGACGAGATCGCCGCAAAATACAGCCCAACTTTTGTCAGCTGGGCATCCAAGCCGGTGGATTGGCTGCTTGAAAGCATGTATGACGGCATGGTCGTCGACGAAGAGGGTCTGCAACGGGTCAAAACCATGTCCCAGAAGGGACCGCTCACTCCTGGTGCCTTGCCACAAGAGTCACATGGACTACCTGATTCTCTCCTATCTGTTTTACACCTACAACATGCCGGCCCCCCATACCGCAGCCGGAAAAAACTTGTCGTTCTGGCCCATGGGCCCTCTTTTCCGGGCCGGCGGCGCCTTTTTCGTCCGGCGCACCTTCAGCGGCGCGGTGGTCTATTCCAAGGTGTTTTCCGAATATATTTCCAAGCTCCTGGAAGAGGGCTTCAATATCGAGCTGTTCATCGAGGGGGGCCGCAGCCGCAGCGGCAAACTGCTGATGCCCAAACTCGGCTTCCTGATGCTGCTGCTCAACGCTTTCAAGAACAATGTCTGCGAAGATATGATCTTCGTGCCCGTATTTATCGGATATGACCAGGTGCTCGAGGAGACCGCCTATCTTCAGGAGGTGACCGGAGGCAAGAAGGAGCCGGAGAGCATCTCCCAAGTCCTGCGGGCGCGTCGGTTCCTGAAACGCCGTTATGGCAAAATCTACATCAATTTCAGCAATCCCATCTCGTTCAACGACATGCTGGCAGAGTTGAACACCGGCTTCGATCAGATGCCGGCCAAGGAGCAGAACGCCCTTTGTCGAAATCTGGGCTGGCGAATTATCAATGCCATCGACGAGGTCAGCGTAGTGACCCCCCATGCGCTGGTGGCATCGGCGGCCCTCAACTGCTCGGCCACCCGCTTTACGGCCGAAGAATTGATCCAGATCACCGAAACCTACACGGCCTTCCTCAACTCTCAGATGGCCAAACTGGCCGATACCTTGATCGTGGATCCGATCCGGGCCTGTCAGCAGGCGCTCGACAATTACGTGCAACGCAAATTCATCGAACTTCCCGGCGGCGAAAAGGAGATGCCGTCGGAAATCGCCCAATACGTGCTGCCGCCCGGCAAACGGCTTCAACTCGAATATTACAAGAACAATTGCATCGCCTATTTTGTGCCGGCCGCTTTTACTGCGATTTCGATCCTGGAAATGGACGCTTTCCAATTCTCGAAGGCCGATTTGCATGAACGTTACCGCTTCCTGCAGGATTTCTTCAAATACGAATTCGCCTTCAACAACGAAAAGAGCGCGGAAGTCATCGTGCGCAAGAGCATCAAGGCCTTTATCGACGATGCGATCCTCATCCCCCACCCCACCCTGCCCGACACCTACCAGATCACCTCGGCCGGGTACCGCAAACTCAAGCTCTTTGCACGCTTTCTGCTCACCTATTTCGAATCCTATTGGGTGGTGCTGACCTATTTCAAACAGACCCCGCGCAAAGAGGCCGTAGCCAAGGACCGCATGAAACGGATCCAGGCCCTGGGAAAGACCATGCTCAAGGAACAGGAAATTTTGCTGGCCGAATCGCTTTCCAAGATCAACTACGAAAACGGTATCAACTATTTCACCAGTCACGGCGTCAAAGGTGCGGAGAGCACGGAACGTGTGGACATGTACGAGCAAGCCATTCGAAATTTCACTTTCCTCATCAAACAATGAAAGCCCTGATACTGGCAGCCGGCCTGGGCACCCGTTTGCTGCCTTACACCCGACATACGCCCAAGCCGCTTTTCACCATCAATCGGCGGCCGGTGCTGGCATTGACCATAGAGCGCCTGCAACGTGCCGGTTGCCGCGCCGTTATCGTCAACACCCACCACCTGCATGAACGCATTGAAGCCTTTCTGTCTGAGACTACCTGGTCGCTGCCGGTGACAGCGCGCTACGAACCCGAGATCCTGGGCACGGGCGGAGCCGTTCGCAATACCGCCGACCTCTGGGCCGATGGCCCTTTGCTGGTGATCAACGCGGACGTCGTGAGCGACATCGACCTGGCGCAGGTCTATCGATATCACCGCCAGGCTGAATGCAGCGTCACCATGGTGATGCACGACTGGCCGGAGTTCAACACGGTGACCGTGGACGCCGATGACCGCGTGGTCGATTTCGCGGCGGGAGAACCCCAAGCCGGCCAGCACCGGATGGCCTTCACCGGCATCCACGTCCTGAACCGCCGCGTCCTCGACTATCTGCCGCCACAGGGCCCGGCCCATATCATCGACGCCTATGCCGCCATGATCAAGACCGGCAAGCCGATCGCGGCAATGGTCCTGGACCATCCCTACTGGCGCGACATCGGCACCCCTCAAAGCTACTTTCTCGCCGCCGCCGAGCAGATGGCGCCCCTTGCCTTTGAAAAGGCTCTGGGGAGACGCCCCTCGGCGCCCATCGAGCGGTTCCCGTTGCAGGGAGACGGTTCCGACCGCCGATGGTATCGAGTCGCATGCGGCACCCACAGCCTCGTCATGGTCGATCATGGGATCCGGCCGGCGCGCGACGGCCAACAGGAGGTGGATGCCTTTATCGATATCGGCAACCACCTCGCCGCCAAGGGGGTGGCCGTGCCCCGGATATGGCTCCACGACCGTTTCTCCGGGTTGGTCTTCCTCGAAGATCTCGGCCAAACGCATCTGCAGGACATCGCTGCCAGGCAAAACAACCCGGAGCTGCTGCAAATCTACCGGAAAGTGATCGATCAGTGGCTGCACATGGCCCTATCCGGTAAGCAGGACTTTTCCACCCGGTGGACATGGCAGACCCCCTGCTATGACCGGGAATTGATCCTCGAACGGGAGTGCCGATATTTTGTCGACGCTTTCCTGGTCGGCTACCTGGGCCGTAGCGAGACCTACGCCGACCTGGTCGCTGATTTCTCGCCACTGGCCGACCGCACCATCGATCACGGGATCCCCGGGTTTCTGCACCGCGATCTGCAGTCGCGCAACATCATGGTGAAAGAAGAACGAATCTATTTCATCGATTTCCAGGGGGGCCGATTGGGCCCCCTGCAATACGACCTGGCCTCCCTGCTCATCGATCCGTATGTCCAATTGCCGCCCGAAATGCAAAAAGAGCTGTTGGCCTATGCCCTGCATCGACTCAAGGCCATCGCAAATATCGATGCAGATGGATTTCAAAGGGGCTACGACTGCTGCGCCCTGACCCGAAATCTGCAGATGCTCGGCGCATTTGGATACTTGACCCGGGTGAAGGAAAAGGGCTATTTTGAAGCATACATCCCTGCGGCCGTGAGCACCCTGCAACGGCATCTCAACTCGCAGACCACCCTGCGCCTGCCGAGACTGACGGCCATTATCAACGAAATCGCGGATGAGGAGCGTTGAGATGAAAAAAATAAAAGTGATGATCAATGGTCTGCCCGGCAATGTGGCCAGGGTAATCGCCCGGCACGCCCTGGCCGACGAGCGTCTGGCCGTTCTCCCCTTCGCCCTGACCGGGCCGGACATCGACGCCCCCCATTGCCATGTCGACGGCGTCGCCGTCGAACTCATCCGACCCGAAGCGCGCGAAGACCAAATCGCGAAGATCATTGCAGCGGAGGGACCGTTCATATGTGTGGACTTCACCCATCCCAGCGGCGTCAACGCCAACGCCGAATTCTACGGCCGCCACCGGCTGCCGTTTGTCATGGGCACCACTGGAGGTGACCGGGAGAAGCTGGCAGCCGCGGTGACCGATGCGGGCAACACTGCCGTCATCGCACCCAACATGGCCAAGCAAATCGTGGGATTTCAAGCGATGATGGCCTATGCGGCCGAAAACTTCCCGGACCTGTTTAAAGGCTACCGCCTGACCATCCGGGAAAGCCATCAGGCCGGAAAAGCCGACACCAGCGGAACCGCCAGAGCCATGGTGACCTATTTCAACCGCATGGGCATCCCGTTCCAGGACGACCAGATCCAGAAGGAGCGTGATCCGGAACGGCAGCTCAACTTGTGGGGTGTGCCGGCCGAACACCTGGGAGGCCACGGTTGGCACACCTATACCCTGGTTTCGCCCGATGGCACGGTCCGGTTCGAATTCACCCACAACATCAACGGACGCGATGTTTACGGGGACGGCACCATGGATGCGATCTGCTTTTTGGCGGACAAAATCGCCCAGGGCATTACCGGCAAGGTCTTCACCATGATCGATGTCCTCAAGGCAGGGTCACTCATGTAAGGGACATACAGGACACCATAATCCAAAACCCCATCATCCAATACGCTATAAGTTAATTAGAGATCCACGACAGGAGGAACAATGCCGATTGTTACCATAAACAGGGGCTCGTACAGCCGGGGCAAGGCAGTTGCCGAACAGCTGGCCCGAAAATTGAACTACGAATGTATTTCACGGGACGTCCTGCTGGACGCCTCCGATGAGTTCAATATTCCGGAAATAAAGCTCATTCGCGCGCTGCATGACGCACCGTCCGTCCTCGAGCGTTTTACCAACGGCAGGGAGCGATATATCAGCTACCTCTATTCCTCTCTTCTCCAGATGGCGCGCAAGGACAATGTCGTCTACCACGGCCTGGCCGGGCAGTATTTTCTTTGCGATATCTCGCATGTCCTGAAAGTCAGAATCATCGCCGACATCGAGGACCGGGTGGCGGAAGAGATGAAGCGGGAAAACATATCCGCCGAAAAGGCCCTCTACATCCTGAAAAAAGACGATGAAGAACGCCGCAAGTGGGGACTGCAGGTCTATGGCACCGACACCTGGGACAGCCGGCTCTACGATGTCGTATTGAACATCCACAAACTGACGGTGGATGACGCCGTGGAGATTCTCTATCAGATGGTCCAGAAACCGGCCTTTCAAGCTACGGCGGAATCCCGCAAAAAGGTAGAAGATCTTGCCCTTTCGGCCAGGATCAAAGCCAAACTGGCCATGATCGCGCCCAAGATCCAGGTGGCATCAGACGACGGGAAAGTCTTAATCCACCATTTCGATGCCAAGGCGGGAAATGAAGCGTTCGAAAAAATAAAGGGGATCGTCTCGACCATCGAAGGGGTAAAAGAGGTGAATGTCAGCCTCCTTTCTCCCAAGGAACAACATGACCATATCAACCCGTTTCACAATATCGGGTAGAAAGGTGCGACATCCGAGCCCCTGGAGGGCATGTCATGCAGTCCTGAAATGAGCGTTTACCACTAAGAATTTCCGGCGAACTGGGCCAGCAGCTGCTCGAACATCGGCCGCACTTTCTTCTCGACCTGCATGCGGCCGATGCTCGTTGCAATGGATTTCCCGATCGCGACATTGACTTTCTCGGTAAACGCCTGATTCAGCAACACCACCAGGGTGCCCTCGGTATGCACCAGGCAGCCGATCACGACCTGCAGGCTGTTGAGGGAGTGGTTCAGATAGAACTGCCGTTCGGTGATCACGGCGTGCTCCGGATGGATTTCCAGCAGCCAGTGCTTCAGCGAAAACATGGGACGCCCGCCTTCGAGCTGTTTGACCCAGAAAAACCGGTGATGGATCCCGCCAGGGCACGCCTCGGGGTAGTTGCGCAGGCACGTGTAATAGGAGGGCATGCCCTGCCTGAGCATGACCAGCGATTCGGTCGCCAGGGCCAGCTCTTCGGAAGGATTCGCCGTCCCATTGTTCTTGATCTGATAGGGAAGGAGACCTTCGAGACCGTTTTCACGGTAGGAAAGGTATCGACCCTTCAGGATGTCTCCCATGGCCGAAGACATCGCAATGACCAATCGATCGTCAGCAATGGCGTCCGCAACGGCATCATCAAGGGCATTTATTTCAAGTGCGCGCACGCGGTCGTCGATCGATGCAATCTCTTCCGGACTGAAATTATAATCGGCTCTGGCCGATGCGTCGAGCAGGCGTTTGACCTCGCCGATCTCTTCCTTGCTGTAGGCCACTTTTGCGAATACGTTGTCCAATTCGGCCCCGGAAAGCCCATCGCCGATCTCTTCCACGATCAGCACCCCGTTGTCGTTGGCCTGGCGCTGTAGCGCGGTCAGCGTGTCGTCGAAAGGCGCAGGCACCAATATGCTCATCAACACCTTGAGTTCCGTATCCGAATCCACTTCCGGCAATCCGATGGAGACGATCTTGCCCTGTTTCAAGTCGTTGAGGTGCCGGTCCAGGGTGGTAGTGGACAACACCTCGGCCATCGTAAATGGCGGTTCGGCCGCAACGGACTGTGCAATCAAGAACTGCAGGAGAACCAAAAGTCCCCTGACGAGCGATCTTCCGGCCATCCTGTGGCCTCCTTTCGTTGGTTGATCCTGTCGGCCACAAGAACAGCAGCGCGACTGCAAACATGCCAGATCTGAAGCATCGATGATGCGCCGAGCGGATTGCCAGAAAAAGCGAGGCGAGCGGGTAAAGTTCGCCAAACATGTGCCGATGATACCCTTGATACGATTGGGGCCAGTCAACCCGACTCGATGATTGTCTTTTTGCATGACGACGGTTGAACTGGCGCTGTTTATCGGCCGTGAGTCTGTTCGCGCCTATCGTGATGATTGAAATGGAGATGAAATGGACCCCAATTACATAAAGCCGTTCGTGGTGGCGGTCAAGCGTGTTTTTGAAACCATGATTACCGTTCCCTTTTCATTGGGTAAACCCACCTTGAAAAAGGGCAGCGAAGTTCCCCATGAAATCAGCGGTATCATCGGATTGTCCGGCAATGTCAGCGGCAGCGTGGTGATCAGCCTGACCCAGGAGGTCGCGTTTCAATTGGCATCCAACCTGATCGGAGACGAGATCAACGAACTGGATGAAGTCTGCACCGATGCCATCGGTGAAATCGCCAACATGATCGCCGGCAATGCCAAAACCGATTTTCCCAGCAATGACAACGCCATTTCGGTGCCCAGCGTCGTGATCGGCAAACACAAGGTCAGCTATCCATCGGGCATTCCCATCATCACCATCCCCTGCAGCACCGACAAAGGGGGAATCGTTATCGAAGTGGCCCTCAAAGTCAAAACGTGACGTGCCACCTATCTATCTCGAACAACACAAAAGGCGCTCGAAACGAGCGCCTTTTGTGTCGGCATCGAGAATACGCGTGATCCGGCAGTCTCCATTCAGAAGTCTGGGCGACCACCAGGCAGACGCTACATTTGAGAAATCACCTCATACGCTTTTTCCAGGGCCGCGTCCAGGTGTTCCGGCTGGGGCCCACCGGCCTGGGCCATGTCGGGTCGACCGCCGCCGCCACCGCCGACGGCCGCGGCCACGGCCTTGATGATCTTGCCGGCATGAAAACGCTTTTCCAGGTCCTTGGTCACCCCGACAATCAGCAACGCCTTGCCGCCGGCCTCGCTGCCGAGGACCACCACACCCGATTTGATGCGATCCTTGAATCGATCGGCCAGCTCCCGCATTGCCCCGGGGTTATCGACGGCGACCCGCTTGACCAGGACGGCCACGTCGTTGATCATTCGCGGCGCGTCGTCACCGGATTGGGCTTTGGCATCGGCAACGGCGGCCTTGAGTTTCTCGACCTCTTTTTCAGCCGCCTTCTGACCGCTGATCAACTGCTGTATGCGGGGGAGCATCTCATCCGGTTTGACGCGCAGCAGATGGGCGACCTGCTGTGCAACTCGGGCGGTGTGCTGGACCAGGGCCAGGGCCGCCTCGCCCGTCATCGCCTCGATACGTCGTACGCCCGAGGCGACACTCGTCTCGCTGGCGATCTTGAACAGTCCGATGTCACCGGTGTATCCGGTATGGGTCCCGCCGCAGAGCTCTTTGCTGAAATCGGCCAGGGAGACAACCCTCACCCGGTCGCCGTATTTCTCCTCGAAGAGCGCCATGGCACCGGAGTGCATGGCTGCATCGGCGTCCATCTCCTCGGTCTGAACCGGCACATTGGCGCGAATACGATCGTTCACGATGGTCTCGATCCGATCCAGCTCGTCGGGCGTCACCTGGCTGAAATGGGTGAAGTCGAACCGTAACCGGTCCGGCGCCACCAGGGAACCGGCCTGCTTGACATGTTCCCCGAGCACCTGGCGCAAGGCGGCATGCAGCAAATGGGTGGCCGTATGATTGCAGGCCGTGGCCCGCCGCTTGGCCGCATCCACGCTCAGGGTAACGCGCTGCCCCTTAGCGATGCGGCCGGAAACCACCTTGCCCTTGTGAATGATCAATCCGGTAGGGTCCTTGCGCGTGGCGGTCACGATCATCGTCATATCGTCGCCCGAAATGGTGCCCTGATCGCCCACCTGCCCGCCGGCTTCTCCGTAAAACGGTGTGGCGGCGGTGACCACCTCGATCTCCTCGCCTTCAACGGCCTCGGGCACCTCTTGACCTGCCTGGACCACCACGAGCACATCGGACTGGGCCTGCAGGGATTGGTATCCCTTGAATTCCGGCTTGATGGCCTGGGAAGAGAGCGCCTTATAGGCATCGGCAAGGCTGTCGAAGACGACCTTGGCGCGGCTGCGTTTGCGCTGATCTTCCATGTGCGCGTTGAACCCTTGCAAATCCACCTTCATCCGGGTGTCGCGAACCACGTCCTGGACGATATCCACCGGAAACCCGTACGTGTCGTAAAGTTTGAATATGAGATCGCCGGGGATGGTGGTCTGGCCCCTGGCCTGCAGTTCGGCCAGCGAATCGTTGAGCAACTTCAGCCCCGTATCCAGGGTCTCCATGAAGCGCTCTTCCTCATTTGAGATCACCTTGCGGATAAAGGCCGAGGCTTCTCCCAGCTCCGGGTAGGCCGACCGCATGATGTCGAAAACCGTCTCGGCCGTTTGATGCAAAAAGGGCCGGTTCAAGCCGATGTTACGGCCATAGCGGATGGCTCGCCGCATGATTCTGCGCAGCACGTAACCGCGTCCCTCGTTGGACGGCAGCACGCCATCGCCGATCAGGAAGGCGGCCGCGCGGCTGTGGTCGGCGATCACCTTCATGGCCACATCCACCGCTGCATCCTGGCCGTAGGCCTTCTCGGCGAGTTGCTCGGTATGGGCGATGATGGGCCGCAGCAGGTCCGTATCGAAGTTGGTGGCTGTGTTCTGCAGCACCGAGGCCAGACGCTCGAGCCCCATACCCGTATCGATGCTCGGCTTTGGAAGCGGCGTCATCCGACCGGTCTCATCCTGGTTGAACTGCATGAACACCAGGTTCCAGATCTCCAGAAAACGGTCGCAGTCGCAATCCACCCCGCAATCCGGCCGGCCGCAGCCGTAGGCATCGCCGCGGTCCAAATGGATCTCGCTGCAGGGGCCGCACGGTCCGGTATCTCCCATGGCCCAGAAGTTGTCTTCTTTGCCCAGACGCACCATGCGCTCGGTGGGAATGCCGATTTTCCGGTGCCACAAATCGTAAGCCTCATCATCGTCGAGATAGACCGACGCCCAAAGCCGCTCTCCCGGCAGGCCGTAACCATTGGTCAGCAGGTCCCAGGCAAAGTCGACGGCTTTTTCCTTGAAGTAATCTCCAAAGGAGAAATTGCCCAGCATTTCGAAAAAGGTGTGATGCCTGGCCGTGTAGCCCACGTTCTCCAGGTCGTTGTGTTTGCCGCCGGCGCGGACACATTTCTGGGAGGTGACGGCGCGATCGTATCCGCGCTTTTCTTCTCCCATGAAGGTTCGCTTGAACTGAACCATCCCGGCATTGGTAAACAGCAGGGTGGGATCGTCATGGGGCACCAGCGATGAGCTTCTCACCACGCGATGGGCATGCTTCTCGAAATAGTCCAGAAATCGCTTGCGGATCTCGTTTCCTGTCATTGTGCCTGCTCCCTGAAAATCGTATCGGGTCCACCCACGGTTATTGGGCTTGCTCCTGAACCGGTTTCTCTTCGTTCTTTTTCACAATGCCGACGGCTGCGCGTACCTGCTCGTCCAGGGCCGTGAAGATATCGGGATTGTCGCCGAGAAAACTCTTCACGTTCTCGCGCCCCTGCCCGATGCGTTCGCCATTGTAGGAATACCACGCACCGCTTTTCTCCACGATCCCGGCTTCCACGCCGATGTCCAGCAGGTCCCCCACCTGCGAAATGCCCTCGCCGTACATGACGTCAAATTCGGCCTCCTTGAACGGCGGCGCCATTTTATTCTTCACCACCTTGACCCGCGTGCGGTTGCCCACCACGTCGGCGCCGTTCTTGATCGATCCCGTGCGCCGGATCTCCAGGCGGACGGAGGCGTAGAACTTGAGGGCATTACCGCCGGTGGTGGTTTCCGGGTTGCCGAAAACGACCCCGATTTTCATGCGGATCTGGTTGATGAAAATCAGACAGGTATTGGTCTTCCCGATGGTTCCGGTAAGCTTGCGCAAGGCCTGGGACATGAGCCGCGCCTGAAGCCCCATGTGAGCATCTCCCATCTCGCCCTCGATCTCGGCACGCGGCACCAGGGCCGCCACCGAATCGATCACCAATACATCGATGGCGCCGCTGCGCAGGAGCATATCGGCAATCTCCAGGGCCTGTTCCCCGGTGTCGGGCTGCGAGACCAGCAATTCATCGCAGTTCACGCCCAACTTTTTGGCATAACTGGTGTCCAGAGCGTGCTCGGCGTCGATGAAGGCCGCGATACCGCCTTTTTTCTGGGCATTGGCCACGGCATGGAGCGCCAGGGTTGTTTTGCCCGAGGATTCCGGGCCATATATCTCCACGACCCTGCCCCTGGGCAGTCCACCGATTCCCAACGCCCGGTCCAAAGCGATGGAACCTGTGGGGATCACCGGCACATCCACGATGGGGCGGCTGCCCAGTTTCATGATCGATCCCTTGCCGAACTGACGTTCAATCTGCCCCATGGCCGAATCGATCGCCTTTGTCTTGTCCACCGAAACGCTCATCTCATCCTCCTGCTCTGCCTTGTCCTGATAGGTTCGGCCAATCCACGCCGATGCATGCGCTTCGGAGATTGACTGGTCACCACTATTCCGAAAAATCGGCCGAAACGTCAATAGGGATTCACGCGCCTTGTGCCAACGTCGCCCGATCCAGGGCGGTATAAATGGCCCCTTGGGGCTTTAAATCGCTTTGAAACAGCACCCACTCGGTCAATCGAAACCCCACCGGATCATACCGGCCGACCGTCTGAATGCCTTCCAACAAAAGAGCGGGGTCCACCGCCTGCTTGATCCTCGCCAGCGTGAGATGAGGCCGGAACGGACGCCGCTCCCTGGCAAAACCCTTTGCAGCCAGGGCGTCCTCCAAGTGCTGGCAGGCCTCGCCGAGAAGATCGACCTGCCCCCCGAGTCCGAACCATAACACCCTCGGCTGACGCATGCCGGGAAATATCCCCAGTCCCTGAGCGCAGACCTCCATCGGCACGGCCTCGAGCGCCGCATGGTGCAGGGCTGCGGCCACGTCGCCGATGCGCGCCTGGCCCACCTCGCCCAGAAATTTCACGGTCAGGTGCATATTCTGGGGGCGAACCCACTGCAGCTTAAGACCATGTCGTTTCAAACGCGCCTGCAGATCCTTGGCCAACGCAAGGACACGATCGGGCAATTCGAAAGCGATAAAGAGTCGCGCGGTCTCTTTCATAGGCTCCGGTCTGTCGGTTCAAGCGATCGATACCCTTGCCGGGGAAACGGCAAGCATCAAATGAAGGGACGATGGCACCGGCGGTTTTCTCAGAGCGAGATACCCCGGTTAATTGGCGACCGCCTCAAGCTTGGAAGTGATGTTGTTTCGAACCCACTGACCATCCCACCATTCCATCGGATTGACGAAGGTGTGATGGATCATGATACCGTAGTGCAGGTGGTCGCCTCCGGCCAATCCGGTCACACCGGTGGCGCCGATGATGTCGCCCTTTGAAACCATCCGGCCTTCGGTGGCGGTCATCTGACTCAAGTGGGAATACATGCTGAAAAGACCCAAACCATGATCGATGACGATGGTGCCGCCGTAGATCCCGATCGTACCGGCGAAAACCACCTTGCCGCTGTTGGCGGCGGGAACCGGAGATTGGGCCAACGATGCCAGATCGATACCCATGTGGGTCTGTTCGTCGACGACCTTCCCCTTGTAGATGTAGGAGCGGTGATCGGCGAAACCGGCCCTGTTGGCGGCGGCCGGCAACCGCAGAAACTCGCCTTTCCAATGGGCAGCTGGATCGGATTGCGCGGTCACCTTTTTCAATGTTTCGTAATTGGCACGTCGCAAATCACGGTTGACCGCGAGAAACACATCGAGGTGGGATGCACCCGGCACAACATCGACCTGGCTGACGAACTCCGGCATTTTCCAATCCAGAAAGCCGTCGGAAAGGGCGATTTTATCTCGCTTGAAGGTCCGGGCATTGATGAGGTGCTGAAGCCCGACGCGACTCTCGTTACCGGCGAAATCGGTCGCCGTCACCGCAACCGGCGTTCCCGGCCCAAGGCGGTAATCGATAGCAATCATGGCTGCGTGAATGGCCGGATCCTCGAACACCCCCGAGAACCCCCGATAGAAGTGTTCTCCCACCGTTACGCCGCTGGTCGGGCACTCTTCGGCAAGCTTGTAAACGACGATCCCCGCGCCACCCTGGGATAGATAATGCGCCCGGCTGAGCACATTGATCACCGGCGGATGGGTGTCGATGACGATCTCCTGCTCCTGGTACTGGACATTGCCCTTACCCCAGTTGCGCCAGGAAAAATCCCTGCCGACGAACCGCAACACGGCTTTGCCGTCTTTAATACCTTTCGCTTTTGGTTCAAACGGTATTTCAAGCGTTTCCTCATGCGTCTGGCCGCCGGCCAAAAGCCCCGCCGAAGAATAGGTCTTGTCCAGCAACGGGACCTCCTGACCATCCTTCAGTACAGCGACCCATACCTTGCGAATGCCACTCTTCCGGTCGATCACATGCAACTTGAGGTTCTGACTGGCGCCCAATGCAGGCGACGTCAGCGCCATTGTCATCTCCGGCGATTCTCCTTCCATTCGTCGAACCAGAAAGACCGTCAGGGTGACCACAATAAGAAGCGCCGGCAAAATCAACAGCCAGCGTCTGGATGCATTCTTTTTAGCATTCAATGGGTTAACTTCCCCCTTTCCAGTAAAATCGAGCAACGAAGCATACCAGCTCTACTTTCGCGAATCAAGGCAAAGTTTCCCGGCTTGACTTTTAGGGGGGGGCAGGCTAAATTTTTGCAATAGAAACAGGGAATACAAAAGGATGTAAAGGGGAACATGAACACGATCGTTCAAGTAGAAAATCTACGCATCGGCAAAGGCATGCCGCTGGTCTTGATCGCCGGGCCGTGCGTGATCGAAGATTTTGAGCTCACCTTCCACATCGCCGCCACATTGAAGCAATTGACCGAGCGGCTGGAGATACCGTTTATCTTCAAAGCCTCCTATGACAAGGCCAACCGGACGGCCATCGATGCTTACCGCGGCCCTGGTCTGGATGAAGGACTCGAGATCCTTTCCAGGATCAAGGCCGAGCTGGGCATCCCGGTCCTCTCCGACGTACACGAGACCGGGCAGGTCGAAAAGGCCGCCGAGGTGCTGGACGTGATTCAAATTCCGGCCTTCTTATGCCGGCAAACCGATTTCATACTGGAGGTGGCACGCAGCGCAAAGCCGGTGAATATCAAAAAGGGACAATTCCTAGCCCCCTGGGACATCACCCATGTGGTCGAAAAAATCAGATCCATAGGCAACGACCGCATCCTTCTCACCGAACGGGGCGCCATGTTTGGCTATAACAACCTGGTCGTGGACTTCAGGGCCATTCCGATCATGCAGGCCACCGGGTTCCCTGTCATTTTCGACGCCACGCACAGCGTTCAACTGCCCGGCGGTGCGGGCAACAGCTCCGGCGGCCAGCGTCAATATGCGCCGCTTCTGGCGCGCGCCGCCGTTGCCGCCGGCGCCGACGGGGTGTTCCTCGAGGTCCACCCAGATCCGGACAACGCGCGCTGCGACGGGCCCAATTCACTGCCGTTAGATGACCTGAGCGATATATTCGCGCAATTGAAAGCGATTCACCAGGTCGTATCCACCGGAGCCTTTTGAAAGATGACGTCCCCTATGCTCGAACAGATCGAATTGTTGCTGCTTGACGTCGACGGGGTCCTGACGGCCGGAGAGATCGTCTACACGGACAGTGGCGAGCAATTGAAAATATTCAACGTCAAGGACGGGTTGGGGATTCGCCTGCTCCGGGATGCCGGTGTTCAGGTCGGTATTGTCACCGGTCGCAGCGGACAGGCGCTGAGGCATCGCTGCGCCAATCTGGGGATCGATCTGATCTTCGACGGCACCCGCGACAAGGCCCGGGTACTGCCCGAAATCGAACAAAGGACCGGCGTCACCGCCGACCGCACCGCGTTTATCGGGGACGATCTGCCCGACCTGGCGATCATGCAGCGGGTGGGGGTGCCCATGGCCGTGGCCGACGCACACGAAACGGTACGCAAAGCCGCCCGTTTGGTGACCCGGGCGCCGGGTGGCCGGGGTGCCGTTCGGGAGGCGTGCGAAATGATCCTCAAGGCGCAGGGCCGCTGGGAGGGTCTGTTGGACACGATGGCCAATGGCTAACCGCAAACGCACCTTCAAAATTGCGCTCACATGCGCCGCCGCTGCCGGTCTGATCTTCCTGGTCATCGTATTCCTGCAATTGCGCAGCCAGCAGGGCGGGTCCGTGCCCATCCCCATGCCAGCCGCCAAGGCCTTGATGACCCTGGCCAAAGTGCATCAAACGGCCACCAAGGACGGCAAGGTGCAATGGGAACTCGATGCCGACTCGGCCCAGCTCGAGGCCAGTGGCGGACGCATGATTTTGACGGCACCCAAAGTGAAGTTTCACATGGAGGACGGCACCCTGGTCCATCTGACGGCCGAACAGGGCATCCTGCACACCGACAACAATGACATGAAAGTGACGGGCCGGGTGCACCTTCACAATGATCAATATACCCTGACGACCGAGATCCTTGTCTACCTGCACGATCAGCGGCTGCTTAGAGCAGACGCGCCGGTTCGCATCGAGAGTTCGACGGCTTCCCTGCGCGCAGACCGGATGACCTACGACCTGACACAGAATCGGGCGCATTTCGAAGGCCAAGTTGAAGGAGATCTCCATGAACGACCGGCGATATAACCTGCGATATGAGCGACATGATAGGATACGCCTATCGGGTGCGCCACGCCTCCTTATCGTCGCCCTGCTGGGGGTCATCTTGAGCGCCGGCATCCTGGCGGCGGAGGAGCCCCAGGCACCCGAAACGCCGGCCGACCCGATTCACATCACGGCCGATCGCCTCGTCAGCGACACCCAACGCCGCAACGCCCAGTTCAGCGGCAATGTCAAAGTGGTGCAAGGCGATACGACCATCACGGCCGATCGCCTGACCCTGGTCTACGCCGAGGGTGCCTCCTCTGAAGACGGAACCACCGCCGACAGCATCGAGCGCATCGAAGCCGATGGCAACGTGCGTATCGTCATGGATGGTCGGGTGGCCGAAAGCGAACGCGCCATCTATCGCACCGATGAACGCACCCTGGTGTTGACCGGACAGAACGCCAAGGTGACCAGTGGACAGGATGTGATCGAAAGCAGCAAGATCACCTTTTATCGCGACAGTGGCAATGTGAAGATGGAAGGCGACCCAAAGGGCCAGGTCAAGGCCATTATTCGGTCCAATCAAAGAGGCTTGAACTGATTTGAGCGAGCTGCTATACCAACTTTCCGGCATCGACTGGGAAAGACAGGAACTTCATGGCAACCTTAGCCATTGAAAATTTAGCAAAAAGCTACAACGGCCGCCAAGTCGTCAAAACGGTCAACCTTCGGGTGTCTTCCGGAGAGGTCATCGGATTGTTGGGGCCCAATGGGGCCGGTAAAACCACGACCTTCTACATGGTGGTCGGCATGGTAAAACCGGAAGCCGGGAGAGTGCTTCTTGACGAAGAGGACATCACCGACTACCCCATGTACATGCGGGCTCGCAAGGGCGTTGGATACTTGCCACAGGAGGCATCGATCTTCCGTAAGCTGACCGTATCGGAAAATATCCTGGCCATCCTGGAGACGATGCCCATTCCCAAGCCGGAACAAAAACAAAGGACAGAGGCGCTATTGGAAGAACTGGGGATCAAACATCTGAGCCATCAAAAAGCCAGCGTCCTGTCGGGTGGTGAGCGGCGCCGGCTGGAAATCAGCCGGGCCTTGGCGACCAATCCGGATTTTATTTTGCTGGACGAGCCGTTTGCCGGTATCGATCCATTGGCCGTCATCGATATTAAAAAAATCATCGGGCACCTGAAACAGCGTAACATCGGTATCTTGATTTCGGACCACAACGTGCGCGAAACTCTGGAAGCCTGCGACCAGGCGTTCATATTAGCCAACGGAGAAGTCATCGAATCGGGAACTCCGCAAACCATCGCCAACAGCAAAATCGCCCGGCAAATCTACCTGGGTGAAGAATTCAGGTTGTAACATGGCCATTGAACTTCGACAACAACTCAAACTGACCCAGCAGCTGATCATGACCCCGCAGCTGCAGATGGCTATCAAGCTGCTGCAGCTGTCGCGTCTGGAGCTGATGGATGCCATCCGGCAGGAGTTGGAAGAAAACCCGACTCTCGAAGAGAGTCTGGAAACGGTGTCCAAGGATCAACTGGCCGGCGATGAGCAGGTCCAGGTAGAGGTCCCTGAAAAAACCCAGGAAGTCACCATCGATGAAAAAATCCCCAGCGATATCGACTGGAGCAACTATATCGATGAGTACAACTCACCCGGTCGTATCCGTTTTGAAACCGAGGACCGCGACACGCCCCAATACGAGGCGTTCATTTCCCACAAGGAATCTCTCAGCGACCATCTTTTGTGGCAACTTTTAATGGCCTCTCCGTCGGAGGAAGAAAAACGTATCGGGTCCCTGATCATCGGCAATCTGGACAAGGACGGTTACCTGCAATCCAGCACGGAAGAGCTGGCTGTTCAGGCAGGCGTGACCGCAGATGATATCGAAGAAGTACTTTTCCTATTGCAAAGCTTCGATCCCATCGGCGTGTGCGCCAGGGATCTGACCGAATGTCTTCTGCTGCAAGCCCGCGCCCTCGGCTTGAAAGACTCCCTGGTCACCCGAATCATCTCAGATCATATCAACCACCTGGAAAACAAAAACTACAAGGCCATCTGCAAGGCCTTGAAAGTCAGCATCGATGAAGTCATCGCGGCGGTCGAAGTCATCACCAACATGGAGCCCAAACCCGGCCGGGCTTTCAGCGACGATGAACCCCAATACATTACGCCAGACATCTATGTTTATAAAACCGAAGATGACTTTGCCATTGTCATCAACGATGACGGCCTGCCCAAGCTCAAGGTCAACTCGTTTTACAAGCAGGCCATCACCCGTGACAAGGACGTCGGCGGCAATGCCCGAAACTATATTCAAGACAAGCTGCGCTCCGCCGCATGGCTGATTCGCAGCATTCATCAACGCCAGAAAACGATTTACAAGGTGATGGAGAGTATTCTCAAATACCAGCGTGCTTTTTTCGACCAGGGCATCACCCACCTCAAGCCCATGGTGCTCCGTGATGTGGCCGAAGATATCGGTATGCACGAATCGACCATCAGTCGGGTGACGACCAACAAATATGCCTATACGCCGCAAGGCATATTCGAACTGAAATACTTCTTCAACAGTTCAATCAAGAGGGTCCATGGAGAAGCCATTGCATCCGCCAGCGTGATGGAAAAAATCCGCCGACTGATTGAATCCGAAAACCCCCGCAAGCCCCATTCCGACAGCAAAATGGCCGACCTTCTCAAAGCCCAGAATATTGACATCGCCCGGCGGACGGTGGCCAAATATCGCGAAATGATGGGCGTTTTGCCATCGAGCAAACGTAAAAAATATACGTAAGCAGGGCACATGAAACAGTTGCAATCCGTTCAACCATATTTAAATTTAAAATGTTAGGTCGGGTTTGGTATGCATGCATACCCATTTGCGATGACCCTTATCCACAAGGAGGCATCTTTTATGCAAACATCTGTTACCTTCAAGAATCTCGACCCCTCCGATCACATCAAAAACTACATCGTTGAAAAACTCAACCGCTTCGACAAATACCTTCACAACCCGGGTGAAGCCAACGTGGTCCTCTCCGTGGAAAAGTTCAGACACACCGCCGAGGTCAACATCACAGGCGATCGCATGACCATCAACGGCAAGGAAGAGACCGAGGACATGTACTCGGCCATCGACATGGTTCTGGACAAACTCGAAAAGCAGATCAAGAAAGGCAAACAGAAGGTAAGAGACCGCCGTTCCAACAAAGGCAAAGCCAAAACTGTCATGGGAGGAGCCGGCCCGGTGGAGAGAGAGGGAGAGAGGCGCGTCATGGTCCAGAACATCGAATACAAGCCCATGGATGTCGATGAAGCCATCATGCAAATGGACCTGGTGGAGGACTCCTTTCTCGTCTTTACCAATGCCCGATCCGATCGGGTCAATGTCCTGTACCGGCGAAAAGACGGCAACTACGGTCTCATTCAACCCAACCCCTGACAAGGAATCGTTTCTTTATTAAACCTGTTGTCCAAAACCCTTCGGGTGGATATGCGCTAACGCGCGTATCCACGCCTGCGGGGCCCGACTCATACGCGCCACGACGTCCGAGGCGAAAACGAACAGCGGTGAATCCCAATGAAGATCCTGGATGTACTGACTCCCGACACGATCTGCATCGATCTGAAAGCTAGAGACAAAAAGGGCATTCTGGATGAACTGGTCGCACCGGTCGTCGCCATGACGGGCACCAGCCACGAAGAGCTGTTAAAAGTGCTCATGGAACGGGAACGCCTCGGCAGCACGGGTATCGGCGGCGGCATCGGCATTCCCCATGGAAAACTGAAAAATCTGGACCAGCTGATACTTGGTTTCGGGTTGAGCCGCAGAGGCGCCAACTTCGAATCCATGGACAACCGGCCGACCCACATCTTTTTCCTGCTGCTCACCCCCGAAGACTCTGCCGGGCTGCATTTAAAGCTGCTTGCCCGCCTCTCGCGACTGCTCAAGAACGAAGATTTCAAGTCCCAACTCATGCAGGCCACCCGAACCGAAGAGATCCTCGACATCATCCGTGAAAAGGATGAAGACTTTTAAACATGCAAAAAAGGCCGATCATCATCGTGACCGGGTGCTCCGGGTCGGGCAAAAGCACGGCCCTGGCTGCCTTTGAAGATGCGGGGTTCCACTGCATCGACAATATGCCCACGCAGCTCGTGCATCACTTTTTGCAGGTCCTGGAAAAACAGAACCCGACAGACGAAATTGCCGGCTGGGTCTTTGGCATGGACCTGCGCGACAAAAACTTTTTAAAACATTACCCCGGCTTGCTGGCCGATTTGAAAAACAGCGGGTACACCACCAGGATCGTATTTCTGGAAGCCGACGAGCAGGTCCTGTTGCGGCGCTACAACCAAACACGCCGCCATCATCCGCTGGGGCGATCCGGCAGTCTTCTCGATGCCATTCAGGCCGAAAAGACCAAGATCAAACCGTTGCGTGATGCGTCGGACCACATCATCGATACGACCCACCTCAGCGTGCATGAGCTGAAGTTTGCCATATTGAACCTTGCCCGGCAGCACACGGCCATCTCGGGAATGGCCATCAACGTGGTCTCCTTCGGATTCAAGCATGGCAGTCCTCCGGAAGCGGACCTGTTGATGGATGTGCGTTTTTTGCCAAACCCCTATTTTGTTCCTGAACTCAAGGCCTTGGACGGTGAAAACAAGGAAATCCAGGACTTCGTCTTGAAAGCCCCCGAAACGGGCTTATTTTTAAATAATTTTTTGAAACTTCTGGACCCATTGATTCCGTTATACGAAAAGGAAGGCAAGGCCTACTTGACCATTGCCATCGGGTGCACCGGCGGGCGCCATCGATCGGTTGTGATCGCCAAGCAGATCTACGATCATATTCACAAGACCCAGCCCACGGTGCGACTGGTTCACCGAGACATCCAATCCGGTTGAGCACAAACCCATAAAAAGGAAAATTGCCAAAAATGATCGGAATCCTCATCGTCAGCCACCGGCAACTCGGCGACGCGCTGATTGATTGCGTCGAGTTTATCATGGGTGAACGTCCCAGTGCATTGGCCGCCATATCCATCGATCTTCGTGAAAATGCCGCCGATTTGCGAACCAAAATCGAAAAGGGAATCAAGGAAGTAGGAAAGGGCGACGGCGTTCTGATCATGACCGACATGTTCGGCGGCACCCCCTCCAATTTGAGTTACGCTTTCTTGGACGAGGGCCACATCGAGGTCATTTCCGGTGTCAATTTACCCATGGTGGTCAAGGCCGTTGGCATGCGGGATAAAAAGGGCTTGTCTCAACTGGCCGAATACCTGGAAAACTTCGGCAAAAAGAGCATCTCCCTGGCCAGTGGTATCCTGAAAGGAAACAAACGCAGCCAGGGATGATCGCCTTATTCCCATTAAGCAACCTCATACCTCGAACGTACGAAAAGGAGGCAAGATGAGCATCAAGTTAGCAATCAATGGATTTGGCAGGATCGGCCGGGTAGTCTTCAGGGCGTCCTTGAAACATCCCGAAATCCAAGTCGTGGCCATCAATGACCTGACCGACGCCGCCACCATGGCCCACCTGCTCAAGCACGATTCGGTCCACGGCAAGCTCGACATGGAGATCCACGCAGAGGACAACGCCATCGTGGTGGACGGACGCAGCGTCGCCTACACGGCCGTGAAGGATCCTGCCCAACTGCCGTGGCAGTCGATGGGTGTGGACATCGTCATGGAGTGTACCGGCCTTTTCCGGGACCGGGCCAGTGCCGCCAAACACCTTACCGCCGGCGCCCGCAAGGTCATCATTTCAGCCCCGGCCAAAGAACCGGACGCCACCATCGTCATGGGCGTCAACCACACCACCTATGATCCCAAACAACATCACGTGATCTCCAATGCATCCTGCACCACCAACTGCCTGGCCCCGGTGGCCAAGGTGTTGATGGAAAAGTTCGGTATCCAGAACGGTCTCATGACCACCATCCACTCCTATACCGGCGATCAGCGGCTGCTCGACTTTCCCCATAAAGATCTCCGCCGGGCCCGTGCCGCAGCCCTTTCCATGATCCCTACTACCACCGGCGCGGCCAAGGCGGTCGCCCTGGTCCTGCCCGAACTGACCGGAAAGCTCAACGGCCTGGCCATACGCGTTCCCACTCCCAACGTCTCTTTGGTCGACGTGGTGGTGAACGTCAACAAGAGCGGCGTCACCGTAACGGATGTCAACGACGCCTTGAAAGCCGCAGCCGAAGGCGAACTGGCCGGCATCCTGGGATTCAGTGACTTGCCCCTGGTTTCGTCCGACTTCAACGGCAGCACCCTCTCTTCCATAGTCGATGCGGACAACACTTATGCCATCGATCAGATGGTCAAGGTTCTTTCGTGGTACGACAACGAAACAGGGTACTCTCATCGCATGGTGGACCTGGCCGCCATGATCGGCAAGACGCTGTAAAAAGTATGGACACTTAACCTCACGGGAGGAGTCTCATGTCCAACCGCCGCCCTCTCATCGCCGGTAATTGGAAAATGCATAAGACCGGCAAGGAAGCCGTCGAGGCCGCAAAAGCACTGAAAGCACTGGTGGCCGGCGTCACCTCGGTGGAAGTGATGATCGCACCGACCTTTACCACACTGGCCCAGGTATCGGCCGAAATCGCGACCAGCCCAATCGCATTGGGCGCCCAGAACATGCACTGGGAACCCAAAGGCGCTTTCACGGGTGAAATAGCCGCCGACATGCTGGTGGACGCCGGGTGCCGTTATGTGATCCTGGGCCACTCGGAACGCCGCCAGTTCTTTGGAGAGACCGACCAGACCGTCAACAAAAAAATCCGGGCCGCCGTCCAGTCTGGTTTGAGCCCTGTGTTCTGTATCGGTGAAAGTGAAGCCGAGCGAGAAGCCGGACAGACATTTTCTGTACTTGACAAACAGATCCGAAAAGGTTTAGAGAGCTTTGTTTTACAGGATCTGCAGGCCCTTGTGGTGGCCTACGAGCCGGTCTGGGCCATCGGTACCGGCAAGACCGCCACCAAGGAACAGGCCCAGGAAGTCCATGCCCATCTCCGCGCCGAACTCGGGCAGATGTTCGGTGCCGATTTTGCCCAGCGCATGCGGATCCTATACGGTGGAAGCGTCAAACCTTCCAACGTGAAAGAGTTGATGGCCATGCCGGATGTGGACGGTGCGCTGGTGGGTGGCGCCAGCCTCGATCCGGAAACTTTCAGCCAGCTGGTTCATTACCAAAGCTGATCAACGGGTAGAAAATGTCGATACTGATCGTAGTCGTTCATGTAATTGTTTGCATCGCGCTGATTCTCATCGTCCTGCTCCAGACCGGTAAAGGGGCGGACATGGGCGCGGCCTTCGGCGGCGGGGGCAGCCAGACGCTGTTCGGTGCCACAGGCGCCTCCACCTTTCTGAGCAAGGCGACCACCGCGGCCGCCATCGTCTTCATGCTCACCTCCCTGGCATTGGCCTACATGTACAGCAGCCCGGGTGAAAAGCGACTGGTCACCGATCTGCCAAACCAGGAACAATCCCAAACCCTGCCGGCCGCAACGGACGATAACGCTCCGGCGACAGAAGCGCAGAGCACCGATCAGCAACCCGCTGCCCAGGAAGCCGCACCGGCGCCCCAAACACCGGCAGCTACGGAGGAGCCAGAAAAGAACTGATCGCATACATTTTGTGCCGAAGTGGTGGAACTTGGTAGACACGCTATCTTGAGGGGGTAGTGGCGCGAGCCGTGCCGGTTCAAGTCCGGCCTTCGGCACCAAATCTGAAATAAACGAAGGGTCTCGGTAACTTACCGGGGCCCTTTGTCGTCATATGCAAAAATATGCATATTTGGTACACGATTTGGTACACCTTTTTCTCCCACCAATGCTTCTTCCAAACCGTCTCTTCCCTCCCCCGGCAGCCAGTGGCAGTAGACATCCATGGTAATCGAAATCGAGCTGTGGCCGAGCTGTTTTTGGACATAGCCGGGGCTGCGGTGCGCGGTCAAAAGCAGGGTTGCATAGGTGTGTCTCAAATCGTGGGGGTTGCGCACCCGCAGGGCGGCGGCGTTGCAGACCCTTTTCATCAGATAAAGCACCTTACGCTGGGAATACGGCCAGTTACCTTGTTCGGTAGGATCGACGAACAACAGATCGATGCGCCCTCCCCTGCCCTCTTTGAGGCTATCCTTTTTTAGCAGCTGGCAATAGACTTGAAGATCGGCGACCAAAAAATCGGGCAGATCGATCAAACGGGTCTTGCCAGCCTTGGGCCGGCCAAACTCGCGGCACTTATAGCTTTGGGCCACGTAATACGTGCGCCGTGACGGGTTGAAATGCTCGGCGCGCATGGCCAGCGCCTCCCCCAGCCGCAAGCCGGCAAAGGCCATCATTTTGAGGATCATCACCTCGGTGGGGGTTGCGATCCTTTGGGCGTGGGCAAGAAAATGCTCCAGCTCGCTGCGTGAAAACGGATCGGGGGCTTTGAGATCGCGGCGGTTTTTCGGCGGCAAAATCGACTTAAGCAAACCGGCGCTGGGATTGCCGCTGACCAGTTCGTCATCCATCGCCTCGTTGTACACCCCGCTGATCACGCCATGTACGGCTTCGATGGTCGCCGGCGACATGGTACGGGCAAGCTCCTTTAAGAACACCTTGATCTCCTTGCGTCCGATTTCGGCCAGGTGCTTTTTAAAAATCGCATGTGGCCAAATGTGCAGCCTGAAAATCTGCTCATAGCGCTCCTGGGTGTAAGGGGACCAGCGGGCCGTGTTTCCGACCAGCCACTGCCGGCTGTAATCTTTAAAGGGCGGGCCTTTGGATTTTTCATGGGGTTTAATCTCTCCGGCCGGGACCAGCTTATCGATCTTGGCCGCGATCGCTTCGGCGGCCTTGATCGCCGCAACGAGTCCAGGCCGTCCGTCCCCGATGGTCTTGTTCTTGCGCAGCCCGTTTTTGGTGGCATATACGGTCCACTTGCCCCGCTGGTCTTTGCGAACCTGAATGCCTTTGGCCACGTGATAGACGGAACCGAACTTACCTTCCTTGGAACTGTATTTGCGCCAGGGCATGGATTGCCTCCTTTCGTTTTACCCTGACTGCATATTCGCAGCCCCAAGGTATCAAAAGGTTGCGCTCGGTTCAAGCACAGCCAAAATCCACATCCTCGAAAATCTCATCGAGGTTGTCATAATCGGTCTGCGTGCTGCTTTTAAATTGCTGCAACCAGGCCTGAAATTCCTCGGTGTTGACCAGGATCTTTCTACGGACTCGATAGTGGGGCAGGCCCAGCTTGAGATACTGGCGCAGCGACCCGATTGAAATCGAGGTTTGATCGGACAAGGCTTTGAGGTCGATGAGTTTCATTGTCCCATTCCTTTTTTTCGGGAGACGATAGCGGCCCCTAAGGCTTGCTGAAAAAAGGGGGCTAAAATGGTGGAAAATTTTCATACCCACCTTGATTGGTGGGGGGATGGGACTCCAGTCGGGGGGTTTTGGTTTTGACAATCGATTTTTTTTCGATCATCACCCCGAAGGGCGAACACAAGGCTGATGCAGCATTCGGATCGGCATCATGTTCATCGCAAGCCCCGGCCAAATCCGCCCGGGGCCTGCGATTCCATTTTCACGCCTTGGCCTTGCCCAATGCCTCCATCCCTCTTTTTTTTAACCAGTGGCGCAGGTTCAACGGTGTCGTGCCGAGCTTTTCGGCCAGGCGCTTGCGGGTGATACCCAGCTCCAGCAGCTCGATGATCTCATCGCGTTTAGAATCCAGCTTGGATCGACCCGGCCCCTTGGGCCGCCCGAGTTTAACGCCTTGGGCCCTTTTGGTCGCCAGGGCCGCCTTGGTGCGCTGGGAGATCAGATCCCTCTCGATTTCGGCGGCCATGGAAAAACACATGGCCACCAGCTTGGACTGAATCGTTCCATCGAGGGCCCAGCTGCCCTTGGCGGCAAACACCCGAACGCCGGCTTGGGAGGCGATGCTCAAAATCTCCATGATCTCGAGCATCGACCTTCCCAGCCGCGAAAGCTCGCATACCAGCAGTGCATCGTCACGGCTCAGTTCCTCCAGGGCGCCGGCCAGCTTCCGGCTGCGCCAGTTTTTTCGGCCCGTGACTGTCTCTTCGACAAATCGCACTTTGCCGAGCCCACGATCGTTGGCCATCTTGAGGATTTCGAGCCGCTGGTTTTCCATATCCTGTTTGTCGGTGGATACCCGCACATATGCGATGGTTTTGCCCGGATGCTTTGCCTTCATTTTCGACCTGCCTGGCTGTGGGTTAATAAAAAGGTAAAATTTAACAATTTATTACCCACATAAGAATATATTTGTAAATATATTTCTTTATCCTTTTTAGAAATCAACAAACGACCGTTTATTATTTCCTTCGCATTGTTCCTTTTGGACCAAACCCAAGGCCAGAATTTTCAGCGCACATCCAGAGTATTTCGTCGGCTGCGTTTCAACCCACCATCCGCACTCGATTCCGTCACAACCATAGGCGTCTTCACGAATTTTATTATCCCCAGAGTAAGCATAACTCCCTGCGACTTTCAGCGGACACGATTTCATTGAATCACCTCCCAATGCATTTACTAAACTAAGTAGTGTTTACAGCACGTTACACCCTTTCCCCCTTCCCCCTTTGTTCTTTCAAAAAAAAGGCCGATCACTACTGACCTATCTATGATGTTTTCCACCGAAGCTTTTGCAAAAAATTTCAAAAAATACACACCGAAACCATGTGTTAATGCACAAACATCCAGGTTTTAGGCGCTCCCTGCCAAAGATCGCAGCATGCGAGCCGGTTTAAAATCTAAACCTTCCGGCTTGGGGAGCGATACACTTGCAACGCTTTTCGGTAACAACCTTTTTTTCCTTTTTTTCTTCTTTTTTTTCTATCGCGCGATGAAGGGATTAAATGATAAAAAAGTAGTTTGAAAAAACTGTATCGACCGTATATCCAATCAGACATCAACAACTTAGACAACACCTCACGATACGTTTTTGCGTATCGCCACAACGGAAAGCCTCCGTGCTCGAAACCGGGGGCGGGGGATGTCGAAAGCGGTGGCATGCTCTTAATTTGAAGCCTGGCTTCGGCATGTCCACTCAAAGAACTGCAAGCAAGAAATGCTTTCATGCTGAGAAGGCCTCGTCTCTGATACAAATACCGGCAAAACAGCGCTGGCGCACCGGATTGTCCGCGATCGGCTTTAGCTTTTCGGTCACCTGGGGATAGCCTATCATCAATTGGTCGTAGAACTTGTTGCGACTAAGAGCGCGGTTGCCGCCTTCCTGGCACCACTCCTTGTATTTGGCGTAAAGCCGGGTTTTCTGAACATTCAGGCTGTCGGTCGGGCCATTAGCTTCCGCACTGGCCAACACACAGCATTCATCCACAAAAATCAAAAGCGGATTGAGCGCCTGCATGAACCTGCGCGTTTCTTCCTTGACCTGCGAAGGTATGTTGAAACCGCCCTCGGATAGAAGCTGAGCTAGTCCATCCAGCGCCCACATAAAAATGCCATCGATCTCTTCCACCAGCTTTTCGGTCATCCGGGGGTCCATTTCGTTTTCGGTGAACTTGCGCTTGAAATCGAGAACGATCAGGCGCCGCTCAAAACCAGAGCTTTTGTCGGGAATCACCGGGATGTCGTTCATGGCCACCAAGAACTTGGCATGAGGCCTGAAACTGTATGGTTCGCCATATTTTCGCTCAGCGGCAATGGAGTCGCCTGCAACTACGGCCTTAAATATTTCAGTGCCTATCGGATCACGCGTGTTGGTCTCGGTGGCAATATTGACCAACTTGTTTTGCAAAAATTGCGTTTGAAATCGAAGTCCGAGACTTGCAATCGAAAGGGAACTGGTATTCTCGCGACCGACCATGGTCTCCAAGATGTTTAGGACAGTCGATTTGCCATTGGCGCCGGTCCCATACAAAAAAAGAGCTTTCTGGAAACGGCAGTCCTTTAGCAGGCAGTAACCGAAGAAGCGTTGCAAAATAGACGATTTGATATGCCTTTCCTTTCTCCGGCCATCGTTTGTGAGGTCAAAATGATCTTCCGGGAAGACCTGGGTAAGAAAACGGGCCCACCGATCGAATTCGGCATCCAGATCGAACCGACACGGTATCTGAACCCGGCTACCGAATTTCGCATCATGCGGAACTAACGCTTCGGTGAACTTGCCGCGATATAATGCTTCAATATCAATCATGCCATTGATGCAATTGATATAGCCAGATTGTTCGGGCCACTCCGTTTCTTCTTTGTTAACCAAACCGGCTGCGACCTTTATTCCTTTTTCGACGTAATCAGGCTGAACCAGATCCCCCATGGCATAAGTCCCCGCGGAAAAAAGAATGGAGCGTCCTATCTTTCTCCATAGACCGTTTCGATATTGCCAAAATTCACCGTCGGTGAATGAAATCGGCTCGAAAAGGCGGATAAGATATTTTGCCAAATAAGCGGGAATGAATTTTGGGCGCCCTTTTTCGCCTTTCTCGAAAAACCAAAGCTGGGGATCGACTTTTTCGGGCGGGGGAACAGGGGCATCGATGATACAGATTGCAGGTCCAAAAGAAGCATCGGCATTGATCTGAATTTCAACGGCAGGGCTTGCCTGTTGGACAGGCGGTTTCCAGCCCGTTTCGTAACCCTCGCAAAAAGGGGCTAAACTATCATTTCCGCTGATGTGTTCTCTTGCCTCGCGCCAGGTCCGGTTCCGGCAGCTGCTATGAAAGCACTGATAGGTAAGATAAGGGGCGGTGTCGCTTTGGACGATGGCGGCTTCATTGCCGCGATGATTCGGATCGAAAAGACACTCGCTCAAACAAAACAACACAGCGCCCGAACCGGTCGGTTTTTCTTTGATCACATTGATCCCATAATGCTCAAGATACGCTCTGACATCCATCTTGCCGAGCGACTGTGGTGAACGCCATGGGCGTTTTTGAACCGGATGGACTGGAGCGGTCTCGGTTGCTTTTTGGGGATTGCTTACAGACGGAAGTGGTCTTCTAGGCGATTCTTCCGGCGCCATTTCGATCAATTTAAGCAACTTTGCTTTTTCCGTGACCGGCACATCCGATAGTAATCCTGGCTGCCCATCGAGCATGTGTGATTTACGGTGTGGCCGTTCGGCGGTGTCGTCGCCCTTTCGGGCCCAGGTCCCATAGAGCTTCCAGATTCGCGCGGGATTGAAAACCTTTTTGTCAACGTCCACATGGTCATCATCGAACTTCTCACCCAGAGTCAATAGGCACTTGCGCAGCACCCTCTTATTTTCTTCGGTGTTAGCAAGATCCTCAATGCGGTATAGAAGGTGAAATCCATTTCCGGATTCCGCCCGGATTCCTCGCCCGAATTTCAACTCATCCTCCAAAAAAGCGGCAATCATCTGCGCTTTTTGCCTTGCAGCGTCAAATTCCTCATCGGTTGAGCTAATGCCGGCCGGCCGGCGCGGATCCAAATCAATGAGTAACCACCTTATAAGTGAAACATCGGTGTCGCTTGCCTGGTGTTTGGCATTTGGTTCGACACGATTTGCACATCGGGCCAGCAAAGCAGGCTTTAGAGGATTGATGGTGAAATAGACGCCGGATGCACCAGCGTCATCAAGTTCGGCCGCCGCTGTAGCGAATGTCTGCGGATCATTGAAATAGCCACGCACGATTCCGCCATCGTGACGCGAACAAAAACCTGGCCAAACCTTGCTTTTTCCGCTGAGCCCCAGTGCACGGATTTCGCAAACCTCATTATTATGGAAAAAGCGGTTGAATAGACTTTCCAAAGATTGAGCCTTTCGCACAGCACCATCTAATTGAATCAGCCAATAACAACAAGCCATTGGACGAAAAAAGGCGCACTCAGTATGAGTTGCGCCTCACATATAGTTCAGCAGCGAAATCATGTCGCAGCTAAAAAGCAGCTTTTTTCAATTATAAGAATCTGTAATTCTTAAATAATCAAAAAAGCTGCCTTTCAGCTACTTTTGTTCAGTTTTTTGAGTCTTTGATACCTCTCAAACAGTCTTTGTTTGCTATAGCTTTTTTGGTGAGGCAACACCCGCGTCACCAATCTTTGTAGCACCCCTGCTTTGAATTTTTTTCTTGGATCTTTGGACCACGAATACAGGTCCTTGCTATCAATATCTTCTTTGGCAATTAGGCAGCCACCTTTATTTCTCGCATAATTTTTGAGCCCAAATAATGCATTTTTGCGCAATTTTTCTCGCGATTCTTCTTTTAATAGGCTGTTGTTTATGTTTCTCACCATTGTTCTCCAGATAGCCTCGACGGGCTCCATTGCCTGCTCAAGCAACTGGTCCAATTGGTTGTTAAAGTCATCTTCCAGTTGTAAATTGGCTCCTGTATTTGAAACTTCCTCTGTCAAGGATTCATCTATATTGATTTTATTATACAAGACAATCTTTGGGTCCTCTAAATAGATATCTACAAGAGAAACAAAGGTTTCCGGATGGTCTGATGGGACAATTACCTTTTTTTTTTCATGCAGCTCGTTTTTTTTCGATTGATGAGAGAGTGCATGATTATCCAGCACAGAAATGTCTATATGCCATTCTCTTTGATATCCAAAATTAGGCAAGTCTTTATAACAGGCCACAAACGTGCCGGAAAAATATTTTTCCTCCTTCAATAAGAAATCTATTTGCGAGTTCAATTCTTTTGGAATTTGCGTAACGTCCCATTTAATTAAATATTTAAACCCATATTTTTCAGGCTCATGGCATATATATAAAGACACGCGAAATATTTCAGGGTGAATTTTTGCCCACTTTTTCGCCTCCCTCTGGAGAACCGGAATGTGGAATTCTGGAAATGATTCTGAAGCAGTTTTAGATATCATGGGTGTTTCAGATTCTTTGGTTAATCTGTTACATCGGGATCATCAGCAAGCGATTGATCAGGAATTGGCAAACAGGTTGTTTACCCTGGTGGTCTTTCTCCCGAAAGCAATGCCCAACTTATCCATGCGGCTGCGCAACGTGCTCGGATGGATGCCGAGGAGGGCGGCCGCGCCCACCCTGCCTTGGATTCTGCCGTGGGTCGAGCGCAGGACGGCTTCGATATGCCGGCGCATGGCCGCATCCAGGGAGAGATGCGGACGAAGTGTTTCATCTGCCCTCGCCGGGGCGTCGTCGTCGGGCCGATCGTCGACCAGGCCTGCAAACGAGAGGGGTTCCTCTTCGGAGCGGCTTTGATGGCGGATCAGGGCCCGCTCGACTATGTTTTCGAGTTCCCGGACGTTTCCCGGCCAGGGGTAGGCCGCGAGCAGATCCATGGTGCCCGCCGCCAGGCCCGGATGCTTGTAGAGATTGAACGCCTTGAGTTTTCGGTCGATGAAGTGGTGGACCAGGGCCGGAATGTCGGATTTGCGCCGGCGCAGGGGTGGGATGTGAATGGGAAAAACATTGAGCCGGAAGAGCAGATCCTCCCGAAACCGCCCGCTTTTGACCATCTCGGCCAGGTTGCGATGGGTAGCTGCGACGATCCGCACATCCACCTCGATGGGGTCGGTCCCGCCGACCCGCTCAATGATGCCGTCCTGAAGCACCCGCAGGAGCCGGACCTGGGCCGCCAGTGGCAGTTCGCCGACCTCGTCCAGGAAAAGCGTGCCGCGGTGGGCCCGCTCGAAACGCCCCCGTTTGCTGCGGATGGCGCCGGTGAAGGCCCCCTTTTCGTGACCGAACAGCTCGCTGTCGAGCAGGTTGTCGGGAATGGCGCCGCAGTTCACCTTGACCAGCGGACCGTCGCGCCGCGGCGAGGTGAAGTGAATAACGTTGGCGATGACCTCTTTTCCCACCCCGGTCTCGCCGGTGAGCATGACGTGGCTGTTCAGGGGGGCCACCTGCCGGACCATCTCCATCACGTCGCGAAGCCCATACCGAGCTCCGACAATTTCGTCTCCGGAAAGATAGCGCAGCTCCTGTTGCAGGTAGCGATTGTCATCGGCCAGCAGATCCTTTAACCGCAAAAGCTCTCGGTGCTGGAGCACATTGGCCATGGCAATGGCGAAGGGATCGTGAAGCAACCCGATCAGCCGGACATGCTCGGGGGTAAAGCTGTTCTCGTCATCTGAAAAAACCTGCACGACCCCTAGCTTTTTCTCGTCAATTTTGAGCGGCAATACGATTTCGGAAAAAGGTGAGATCCCCAGGGCCCCCCCCACTTCACGGCCAATGGGATCGTCCGCCGAATGGGGTAACAGGAGGACCTCATCGCCCGAGGTCGTGAGACGGGCTTGCGCCTCGGAAGACAAATAGATCGGTTTGGTCCAGGCGGAGATGGGCAAGGTCGCGGCCAGGGAGAGCACGCGGACAGCCCCTTTTTCCGGTTCATAAGTACAAAGCATTATCCCCTTTATAGGGAGATAGTGTTTTAAATAGGCGAAGCATTCCCGGACCACCTTGTCGATATCCAGGCTGCCGCAGATTTTCAGGGTCGCCTGATGGAAAAAATTCATGTCGCCATTCATCGCATCACCCTCGCATTCGAAATATCGAAGATTCTTGTTTTAAATGCCATATTTCACATTTAAAAGCACGATATTTCGCGGTAAATACCGTAAAATTACATAACCTATTGATTTTAAGAAAACTTTATCATGGCACGATCTTTGATTAAATCAGCGGAATGCCAAGAAGTGATCGTGGCGTCACATCATCGTTGCACGGTTTATTGAATAGCGAGGTCCACTTGCGGTGGGTTAAAATCATCAATGTCCGCGTTGCCGCGACCACGGCGCCTTCGATACTGGAGCGTCTATTCGGCGACATCCGGCGCAATGTCACTGCAGGTGCCGAGGGCGTGGTGCGGCTGGTCATCTACCGAGGCAGCCTGGTGGACAGCGATTGGGCCATCCACATTCACCGGGAAACCAATGAAAGCCCCATGGGTCGAACGGCGCTGGGGATCGAATTGGCGGACGAGGTGCGACACATGGGCCTAGTGGATCATTCGATTTGGATTGAAGCGGAGGGAGAGTGAAGCAGATGAAAGAACATCGTAGGTCGATACAAGCGGGGATTGTGGGGATCGCCACCCTCGCCCTCGTTCTCTGGGGCCTGGTCGGCTGCAGCCTGGAGGAAAAGCCAGCTGCCTTGACTCAACTGGCCGCATCGACGCCGGTGGCAACGGTACTGGTCACCCAAGTGGCGGCCAACCAGGTGGTGGCGGTCAGCGGGACGTTGACCGCCGACAAGACCGCACCGCTGAGTTTTCTGGTGCCGGGCAAGGTGAGTCGCGTTTACGTGGATGAAGGTGATCACGTCCGTCGCGGAGATCTTTTGGCCACCGTGGAATCCCACGATTACCGCAACAATCTCGACATCTCCGAGGCGGCGCTGCTCAAGGCCGACGACGCCTATAACCGCTATGAACCCCTTTACCGGGAAGGCGCCTTTACGGAGAAGAACCTGATCGAGCTGAAAACGGGCCTGGCCCAGGCGGTTGCCGCCCGCAACATCGCGCGCAAGGCCCTGGCCGATACCGACCTGTCCGCCCCCATATCCGGCATCGTAGGGCAAAAGGGCATAGAAATCGGCCAACTCGTATCGCCCCAGGTCCTGGCGTTTACCATAGTCAAAACCGATGTGATTTACGCCCGAGTGTCGGTCCCCGAAGCGGAGGTTGGCCAGGTGTCCATGGGGCAGAAGGCCGAGGTCACAATCCCGGCCCTGGCGGGCCATTCCTTCATCGGCAAGGTCTCCATGATCGGCGCCGTGGCCGATGCGCGCAGCCGGACCTTTGCGGTCAAGGTTGAACTGGACAATCCGGATTTCATCCTGCGTCCGGGCATGATCGTGCAGACCGAGATCATGACTGACCAGCGCGTGAACCTGTTGACAGTCCCGGGCAGCGCCATCGTGCGCGACGCGGACGACCTCACCTATGTGTTTGTGGCCGATGCGCAGACCGGTCTGGCCCAGCGCAGGCGGGTCATCCCCGGCTCGGCCTTTGGCAACGAGATCGAAATCAAAAGCGGAGTGACAGCCAAGGATGCCGTGATCGTTTCCGGCCAACACAAGCTCACCGACGGCGCCCCCATCACGATCGCCAAAGGGAACAGCGACGCCTGATGATTCCATGTACACCTGCCACCCCCTCTGAAGAGTGTATACAATGAAATTTTTTGAAGCTGCCCTCAAGCACCGGCAGATCACGCTGCTGTTGACCCTGATTTTCGTTCTCGCCGGCATGCACTCCCTGCAACACATGCCGCGACGGGAAGACCCGAAGATGACCATTCGCCAGGGCCTGGTCATCATGCTCTATCCCGGCGCAACGACCCTGGAGATGGAAGAACAGGTGACCAAAAAGGTCGAAGCGCTCCTCTTTCGGTACGAGGAGGTCAAGAAAGACGAAACCGAATCGACCACCAAGGACGGCGAGATGATCATCCAGGTGGAATTGCAGGAGTGGCTCTTCGACAAGGACCGGTTCTGGTCCAAAGCGCGCCACGATCTCAACGAGCTGAAGGCCGAGCTTCCGCCCGGGGTCATCGGACCTATCATCAACAGTGATTTTGGCGACACCGTGGCTTTGCTGATCGCCGTCTCCTCCCAGCGCCACAGCTACTCGGAACTGGAGGACTTCTTGGAAATCATCGAAGACGAGCTGCGTCCCCTGGCAGAGGTCTCTAAGCTCAAACGTTACGGCGAGCAGGCGGAGCAGATCTATGTCACCACCGATTCCCGCAAACTGTCGCAGTACGGGCTGACTCATGGCCAGGTGGTTGAGGCCCTGCAATCCATGAACACCATCACCTATGCCGGCGAGATCAAATCCGGCGGTGCACAGATCCCGGTCCACACCACCCATCTGTATGGGTCCATCGACCAGATTGAACACCAGATCGTCGACATCTCGTCCCAGGGCCAGGTCGTGCGTCTAAAAGACGTGGCCGGAGTCGTGCGGCGTTACGAGGAGCCGGATGCCTTTATCCGCCTCAACGGGCAAAAAGCCGTGCTTCTCTCCGTGGAGATGCAGAACGGCTTCAATATCGTGGAATTCGGGCATAAGGTGGACCAGCGCCTGGCGGTCGCCCAGGAGAGGATCCCTTCGGATGTGAGCGTCAAGAAGACCATCGACCAACCCCAGGTGGTGGATGCCAATATCAGCCATTTCATGAAAGAGTTCGCGATCGCCATCGCGGCGGTCATCCTGGTCACCATGCTGCTGCTGCCCCTGCGGGTGGCCATGGTGGCGGCCCTGGCCATCCCCATCACCATCATGATCACTTTCGGGTTCCTCGACTATTTCAATATCAACTTGCAGCAGATGACACTGGCCGGGTTGATCGTGGTGTTGGGCATGGTAGTCGACAATGCCATCGTCATTGTCGACGACTATGTCGAACGACTGGATCAGGGCGCCTCGACCTGGCAAGCGGCCGTAAAGAGCGCCACGGATCTCTTCGTGCCGGTTTTTTCCGCCACCCTGGCCATCATCTGCGCCTTCATTCCCCTGAACCTGATTCTCACGGGCAACAGCCAGGAGTTTCTCCACACCCTGCCCATCGCGGTTCTGGTGGCGCTGTTGGTTTCCCTGGTGGTAGCGGTGTTTCTCATTCCTCTGCTCTGCCACGTCTTCATCAAGAGGGGTTTACATTCGGGTCACGGCAAAAAACCTCGGTTCTCTTTTCTCGACGGGGTCCAGCGGTTGTACGATACAGTGTTGAGCAAGGCTTTCAAGTGGCCCAGACTGACCATCCTGCTCGGCATCCTCTCCGTGGTCGGAACCGTCGGTCTGGCAGCGCTCGTTCCCGTGCGGATGTTTCCCAATGCCCAGCGGGACCAGTTCTGCCTGGAGGTCTACATGGACAAGGGCAACCGTCTGGAAGCCACCGATCTTGCGGTCCGAAAGGTCGAAACGCTGCTCGCCGCAGACAATCGCATCCTCGAGGTCACCAGCTTTATCGGAACCGCCTCGCCACGGTTTTACATGACCTATGCACCCCAGTTTCCGGACAAAAACTACGCCCAGATCCTGATTGCCACCCGTTCGGCAAAGGATACCGAGGAATTGGTCACCAAACTGGTTCCCGGGCTGCACCATTTTCTTCCCAATGGCGAGATCCTGGTCAAACAGCTGGTGCAGGGACCGCCGGTGGAGGCGCCCATCGAAGTCCGCGTGAAGGGCAACGACCTGGCGGCCATTCGGCACATCGGCGAAGATATCACCGCACTGCTGAAAAACACCGAAGGGACCAATTTCATCCGCACCACCTTTCAACAGGACTATTACGGCCTGCGCGTCAAGGTGAACGAGGAGGTGGCCAATCGGCTCGGGTTCGCCAGCCAGGACATCGCCCGAATGCTGGGCGGTGGACTCAAGGGCGTGCCGGTCTCCACCCTGTGGGAGGGAGACCATCCGGTCGACATCCTGCTGCGCCTTGACGCTGAACAGCGCGACGCCTTCGATGACATCGACAACATCTACCTGGTCTCTCCGGTCACCGGCGCCAAGGTGACGCTGCGCCAGTTGGCCGACCTGGAACCGGAGTGGCAGCACGGTCGCATCCGACGCCGAAACGGCGTGCGCACCCTCACCGTGCGTACTGAAGCGCAGCTCGGACGCATGCCCAACGACATCCTGGCCGAAATTAAGCCCAAAATCGACGCCATGGAACTTCCCCCGGGAATCACCATCGACTACGGCGGCGAACTGGAAGACCAGGAGAAGGTCATGGGCGAGCAGACGACCTCACTGCTCACCAGCCTGGTGTTGATCTTCATGGTGCTGCTCTTCCAGTTCAAGGGGATTGGAAAATCGCTGATCATCATGGCCGCCATTCCCATGAGCTGGTTCGGCGCCTTCCTGGGGCTCTATGTCACCGGCAACCCATTCAGTTTTACCGGGTTCCTCGGGGTGATCAGCCTGAGCGGCCTGGTGGTGAGAAACGGCATCATCCTGGTGGAATACGCGGACAAACTCACGATTCAGGACGACTCCCGGGATCTGAAAAGTGTGGCCATGGATGCTGGCAAACGGCGCATGCGGCCGGTCTTTCTCACGGCCATGGCCGCGGCCATGGGCGTGGTCCCCATGATCATCAGCGGATCGCCGCTCTGGGGGCCTTTGGGATCGGTGCTGGCCGTGGGGCTGGTCTTCGGCATGGCCCTGACCCTGCTGGTGATGCCCGTCCTCTACTGGAAGGCGCTCCAGCCCGGCCGAAAGCGGGTTCGGAAAAAGGTGGGGATGGCCAAGTCGCTGGCGGTTTCCGTGGTGGCGTTGCTCATGTTTTACGGCGCAGGCGTTCCTTCGGTCTCCGCCGATGACGGCGGCGCTGTTCTGACCCTGCCACAGGCCATCGACATCGCCATGGAAAGGAACCCGGCGATGGGAAGGTCCACGGAAAACCTGATCGGCGCCGAGCATGCCGAAAAGAGCGCGAGGGCGGAATATTTCCCGACCCTATCGGCCGATTACACCTATACCGCCCTTGACCGGGCCCCCTACATGATCACCGGCGGTCGGCGCATTCAAGTAGCCCACGACGACCAGTACCAATGGGGCCTGCGGCTCGTTCAGCCGCTCTTTACGGGCTTTGCGATCTCGTCGCGACATAAAATGGGAAAACTGGGCGTCGAGATCAAGGAGAAAGAGAAGCAGCAGACGGTCCTCGACATCGCCAGGGGCGTCAAAGGCGCCTACTATCGTGTGCTGCTCGCCCAAAAAATGGAGATTGTCGCCGATGAAGCCGTCCACACCCTCTCATCCCATGAAGAGGAGGCCCGGATGTTCTTTGATCGCGGCATCATTCGGCGCAACGATCTCCTGCGAGCTAAGGTGACCCTCTCCAATGCCGTTCAGTTCAAGGAGCGGACCCACGCCGATACCCGCATCGCCGTGGCCGACCTGAACCGTTGGCTTTGCTTGGACATCCATGCCGACACCCGCATTGCGGACATCGACAGGGTCCGGACCGTCGCCTGGCCGCTCGATGCGCTCATCGAAAAAGGGCTGCAAACCCGCCCCCAGCTCCAGGCCATGGTGCTGGTCCGGGAATCTTTGACGCATGCCATCAGCCTGGAAAAGAGCGCCAGGTACCCCCAGGTGGCGGCCGTCGCCGGTTACTTGCAACACGGCGACTCGCCCGAAGCGTACAGCAACGACTATGAAAACGATCACAACGCGGCCATTGGACTCCAGGCCACGTGGACCCTTTTCGACGGCCGCAAGACCCGCTCCAGGGTGGGCAAGGCCGCATCGGAGAAACGCGCTTACGAGGAGACGATGCGGGAGGTCCAAGACCGGGTCCGTTTGGAAATCAAGAGCGCCCATCTCGATCTCGGGGTGGCCGAAAACAACATCGAAACCGCCCGGGTCGCCGTGTCACAGGCCGAAGAGAATTTGCGCATCACGAGACTGGGATACCGGCAGGAGGCGGCCACCTCCACCGAGGTGCTCGATGCCCGCACCGACCTGACCCAGGCCCAAACCAATTACTACACCGCTTTGTACAGTTACCTGGACGCCCTGGCCGCGCTCGAGAGGGCCGTGGGACAAGGCTTGGACGACCCGCAAGTCCGGAACCATTAAATCGCCACAGGGCCCAATCGAAGTGAATGATGCTATGTGAGGTGCACCATGCATGACAACGAACTCAGTGTCTCTTATCCCGGCTTTTTTGTCTCCGAATTTCGCGAGGACTCCCTCTGGCTGAAATTTTCGGGTAACTTCTTTCACAATTTTCTAATATTCGATCACAAGGATCTCTTCCCGGACTTCTTCGGCCGGATTTCCGCAAACGCCGATATCCGGACCATCGTCATCCACTCGGAATTTCACGAATCGGGCAGCGACGAATACCTGCGATTTTTCCTTATGGAGTGCCCCGAACGAAATCTCGGGCATTTCGGGTTTTCCAACACCATGGACCGTTACGAGTTGCATCGTTTCTGCAACTTCATCGACCAGACCCTGCTGCAAATCGTTGCCATGGACAAACCGGTGATCCATATCTGCGGGGGGGATGTGTTGTCTCTCTTCATGAACATCTCCCTGGCCTGTGATTACCGGATCATCTCCTCGGACACGGTCTTCCACAACATTTTTCAGGAAATCGGCATGCTACCCAAGGGCGGGGCGCCTTTCTTCCTCAGTAAAATCAACGGGCCGAGCAGGGCCAAGGCGCTGCTGTTGCTCAAACAGCGGATTACGGCCGCTGAAGCCCTGGAAAACCGAATTGCAGACCGGGTGGTCCCGCCGGCGGATCTCGAAACGGCGGCATTGGAAGCCGCCAGAAAATTGGGCCAAATTCCCGACCAGACGCTTTTCGGCATCAAAAGACTGGCCAATTTTACCTTCAGAGAACTGAAAAATTATCTCGAATACGAGACGCAGCAGATCCTGAAGCTTTGCCATCGCCAACAATTCAGCGATCAGTAGAAGATGCGGGAGGTGTAGGAGATGCGGCCGGACTGCTCAACCAGCTGTTTCGCGAGGCGTTTTCCAAGACCCATCAGAGTCGTCGAGGCGGGCAGGCCCCAGGCTTCCGGGATCACCGAACAGCCGCAGTCATATAGGTGGTCATAGCCGGTCACACTCCCCCGTGACTGGTCCCATCGCGCCCCCCTGCTCCGGACCCGCTTTGGTATGGATATCTGGTTCGGTCGTGGTCGGCGCACGAGGAAGCCGCCTATTTCTGAGGGCTAAAAAAAAATCCCTTCCTCAAAAAAACTGCCCCCACCGGCAGCTTCGCCACCGACGGAGACAGTCCCCCCTCTCATAGGCTCCCCGCACATTCCAGCCACCCAAAGTCCTTTCACAGGAAATTATTCCGCATGGACAAATGCATCATGGACGCCGCATTTCAGTATTCAGAAAATGACTTGCCCCTCGATCGGCTCGAGGTCTTGGCCGTGGATTACCGGCAACCGCCGCAGATCCCGACAAGGGCGGTCTGCTGGAGATTGGTTTCGTGGCGGCAGCGCGGCAAGGCCTGTTCATACTAGCGCATCCCGGCCCCATGTGATCCGCCAATCTGAAGGTTCAGCGGTCTCGGTGCATGTTTTGAAGATAACGAGCATTTCGGATCCGGACATAGATCGGGATAACGTATAATATTTTTCGCACATTTTGAAAGAGTAGCCCTCAATCTGGTATGGTTTGGGTCACCACAACTCAAACGTATACCATCAGGAGGGCTACAAATGCACAATAGCAAACCCGCGCGTTCAAACAAAGAGGCAAAAGCCGGCCAAATTATCCGTATCGAACAGGACCAGTTGAACAAGCACCTGGACAAGGTCGTTAGAGGAACGGTGGAACGCACCCTAAATTCCCTATTGGACGCCGAAGCGGACAGGCTATGTCAAGCTGGGCGCTATGAGCGCACCGAAGCCCGCAAAGACACACGCGCAGGGCATTATACCCGCAATTTGGAGACCAAGGCCGGCACGGTCAAACTCAGGGTTCCAAAGCTACGCACCTTGACCTTTGAGACGGCCATTATCGAACGATACCGTCGGCGCGAGAGTTCGGTCGAAGAAGCACTGATCGAGATGTATCTTGCGGGCATATCGGTCCGACGTGTCGAAGACATCACCGAAGCCTTATGGGGCACTCGGGTCAGCCCGTCGACGGTGAGCAATTTGAACAAGAAGGTGTATGGCCGCATCGATAAATGGCTCAAGGCACCGATTGAGGGCAAATTCGTATATGTATTCTTAGACGGTATCTGGCTCAAGCGCTGCTGGGCCGGCGAAGTCAAAAATGTCAGTGTATTGGTGGCCATCGGTGTGGATCAATACGGATACCGTCAGGTGCTGGGCATCAAAGAAGGCGCCAAAGAGGATCAAGAGAGCTGGATTGCCTTCATGCGTTATTTAAAAGAGCGCGGCCTGACAGGTGTGGAGCTTTTTGTCAGTGATAAATGCCTGGGGCTTGTCGATTCATTGGCTGATTTTTATCCTAAAGCAAAATGGCAACGCTGCACGGTTCATTTTTACCGCAATGTCTTTACGGTGGTGCCCAAGTCGAAAGTTAAGAATGTGGCGGCCATGCTCAAAGCAATCCATGCGCAAGAGGATCGAGCGGCAGCCGAAGAGAAAGTCATTGCGGTAACGAAAAAGCTAAGAAGTATGAAATTATCTGAAGCGGCTCAACTGGTTGAAAAGGGAGCTGCAGAGACATTGTCATATTATGCCTTTCCGAGTCAGCATTGGCGATCGATTCGCACCAACAACCCACTCGAGAGGCTCATGCGCGAGATCAGGCGAAGAACCCGCGTAGTGGGTGCCTTTCCAGATGGTAAGTCAGCGTTGATGCTGGTGGCCGCCAGGTTGAGGCATGTAGCCGGTACCAAGTGGGGCACACGAAGATATATGAATATGGACCGACTCAAAGAAATAAAGTGTTCGATAGCTTAGTCGCCCCCCGCCTCAGGGGGCATGCCCCCTGAGGCGGGGATCTTCCCCGAACCATCAGGTTGATGGGCAGCTAAAAGAAAAAGTGCGAAAAACTCTGGACACTACCTAGATCGGGGCATCATCTACAGCGAGGCGGGCCATATGCTTTTTGAAGCAGCGCGTGATGTGGCCCCCGCAATTCATCATCTCGGTGTAATTAAAAGTTTTGAATGGCCCAGCATTGATAGGATACTATTCTCATATCGCAGGTTTGACTGACCCACGGATATGATGTGAATATAGCAGGTGTTTACTGGCGTTTTTCCCGCACATAGGCCGGTTTTGATCAGCCACAAAGCGGCGAATCATTCGCCAGGTAACTATCTTCGGCTGGATTTGTTTGTTAGCGGTAAGTTGCCAGCTCACGCTCGCTCCTTGTAGCGTCCGGATCCTCGACAGCCTCAATCGCTTCAATCTGAGCGATGTATTCGGGGGGCAACCCGTACTCACGGGCCCCAACTAAGACGTGCTCTTTGTACCAGCGGTAAGGTTTCAACGCGGAATTTATTCTTGTGGCGAAATACATCAAAGAAGTCAAATTCCCTTGATCCGTAATCACCTCGACCTCTTTTTCATCGTATCCAGACCCCAGTCCCTCTTTCCGGTCAAGGTCAGGTTTTTCGTCATTTGCAATCTCGTACACCACACCATAAACACGATCATTGGGGTTTTCGGTTTCCTCAGCGTCGCATTTTCCGGAGTTATCTCTACTGACTTTGTGGAATCGAAGCCTATGAGCTGGCAAAATCGCAACCGCGACAAATCGAGCTGATGGCACACGATCTTGTAAACGCGCGAGCGACATATTAGAACCATACGAAAAGCAGAGCACGAATCCTCCTCACCGTTGAGCATCTGTATTCTCATATCAGAGGCTTGGCTGAATTTGTGATTTCAATAAAATACCCAAAAAGACATAGTGCGCTGAATTGCCATTTTAGAGCTCAATTCTTTTGAACCCTTGAACTCTCAAGGCTACTTTGGTTCGCCTACGTAGATGGTCACAGGGCCGAAATTTGGTCGCCATTTCTGGACACATATTCTAAGTCCTCCATTAGATTGGCTAAGGAAAGCAAACGATCCGCCATAAAAGGAGGTTTGGCTTTAGCGAAGTTATCAAGATTTGCAGTTGGGCTGATTCCATGGTCCCCCAGTGAAAACCTCAATCGGGTTCCATCCTCACCCAGCCGCGACATTCCTATCCTGAGGTGCTGGGAATATACGAAGTCTGCCATTAAATCTTTACAGGTATTTATGAATTTATCTTCCATGCGATCCGAAAGCCAGTCATGAAGTTCCTTCATAGGTACTCGACCCGATTCGTCCGGAAGTTTTCCAAGTTGCTCAGCTAATTCTGCATTACCAGAAAGCCGCATCCACCAGCCCGCAAGCATCGCCATCGAATCAGCGAACATCTCTGCACCCTCATGGAACTCTATATATTCAAAATTTTCGTGGTGAGGGTTGATTTTTTGACTCCACAAGAGACCCAACTTCTCATTGCTCTTTATTCCCGCGCCTTGGCAGACGTGACGCAACAAATCCGCGAATGTTTCGATAGAATAGCCCTCCGTGGCTTCCATCCACTCCAACAAAAAAGTATCAACCACCTCCTCGATTGAAAGACATCCTAGATCAACTGCCCTTTCGAGACAACATAGCAATGATTCCAGGGTATATCTCAGGATTTGCCGGGAATAAAAAATGCCCCATTTTCTGGATTGTTGTTGCAGTTCTTCATGTTCCAAAGCAAATAATTTTCCCGAAGGGGTTAGGCCTGTGTACCAGACCCGTCTAAGGTCCTCTTCGGTGAGCGGCCCCAGCTTTTTAAGTGTAGCGATGATTAAATCGGCAGTAGTTTTCCGTTTGTTGCCCGGGTGGAATAGCTTGGATTCTAAAGCTCTCTTCAGATTTCCGCGAGGACTTCGGTAGGAACCGGCACAAAGGCCTGTTGTCCCAAGTTCATCAATTTCATCTAAAGTCAGATGAGCTCTGTCACCTTGTAATAGCTTTTCGTAATATGGACACTGTTGAAGTTTATTATTAACATAACCGCAGATCGCTTTCGTGTCTTCGTCAGGCAAAGCCATTTGAAAGCCAGCTGAACGGCCGTCTTCGGCTCGGGCATCAGCAGTCAGTTCAATCCACCGTAATGAGGGGCCATACTGAGCCGCATAGAAGATTGATGCGCTTAAACCCCTGCCCATGTTTTCAAAGGTGAGAGGTAACGATAAATCAATTTTTTGGTTTTTCCCGATTCGATTGCGGGGTACCGGGTGTTTTATATTAACTGGTGAACCATCACGGGTTGCATGGGAAATCGCCACTTCGATAGCCTGGCTAAATTTTCTAAAATTATCCCGAGTATACTTATACATTCCCGGCTGGTTGCATAGCTCACTGAATTTCCAAGCTATCCATACACCAAGGACATATGTGCCCAAATCACGTGTCGCGTTATTAATCCCCGGGATCAAATGGGATTCAAGAAATATCAAGTTGACATTTCTCATCCCAAGATAATCAATACCTTTCCCTTGCGGTGAAAAGTCTTCTGGCAGAAAGGGACTGGTTGGGAAATCAGCCATGTTGAGCCTCTATAATATCGAACAGAATATCAGGGATTAATGCAGATCCACAGTACTCACAAATAGCGGGCTTTAATTGCTCTATCCCCCCAAGCTCCGCCTGTGTAATATATTTATTTCTACAATCCTCAGCGACACAAAATCTACGAAATCGATCGACCCTAACGTAGGGGGTTAGATTTCTGCTTATTCTATTCGCAAGTTGTTTTATTGATGCATGATTTTGGTCACCCAACAATGTCTCATCTAATTCCCTTTTTTCCCTGACGGAATCGATGATTTCCTTTGCAGCGATATATCCTGGATGAATAGCCCATTCTTTCTGCTTGAGCTGTTCAAGCGCTTCTGAAAAACTTGACTCAGAAGCACCCCTCTCATGCCATGGGAAATGTCTTGTATAACGGTCCCAAATACTCTCATGTGCTGAAATAAAAATATCAAAGTGGTTTTTGCAGAGACTCTTAAACTTGAGCCATGAGTTAATAGGAAAATCATCCGCTTTGGCCAATATCAACTCGGAAAAGGCTGTAAGAATGTCTTCTGCAAATTGCCTATAGATGGGGACTTGATACCTTTTGTGACACATCTCAGCAATGCTGTAATCTGTTATTCCCAAGGAGTTTGAGCGATCGGCAAAAAGTGTCTTAATCATCCTACTTGAAATATTGGATGGGGTATCCATGAGCTCGTCCGCGTCGGTCACTTTCTCCGAATTGGAAGTCCTAATGGATAAGAGCATAAGATGGGCAAGTATAGCTGTGGGGTATACGCAGTTTGCTTGGTTGGCGTCTATGGACAGGCCCTTGAATTTTTTTTCTATGCTCTCGACCCTTTTTAGTGCCTCTACCCATTCTTTAGGTGGTTTAGGTATTTTTTCTTCAGTTTCAACAGCCTCTGTTGATTCGCCATCTGGGACCCCTTCACTGGATGAGGGAGGAACATTTGGTTTCTTTGTATTAAAAACGCGAAGCATCCTGTCGAGCCAATAATAATAATGTTTGCCGCTGATATCATTCACGCCAGCGCCTTCTGTAGGTGGAATAACAGGCTCAGGTGGCCAAATCGCAATCCGGTCCGCTTCGGAGGCCGGACCCTTAGAGGGTGAACGTTTTCCTCCTCCGCCCAATTCAAACCCGTCATCCAGCGCTCCTTCAATGTATTTGAAGTATTCAATGATGTCAGTGAGTTCAGGCGATTCCCCCCGGCACGCAGCACTCGCGGCCCTGGTTGCTCCTTTCTCGCGAGCTGATGACTTTAAGGTATTTATATCATCAATGACGCACGTAATGTTAAACGACCTACCATTTGCATCTTTTCCACTGATAACCAAGTAGGGTGATGCAAAGATACTTGATGGGAATTCTCGATCAAATTCATCTTTTCTGACGAGTCCTGTAGTACCATCTACAAACAACTTTTTGAACTGAGCGGTGGCACGTCTGACTCCCACTCTGTATTCCAGAACTATTTCAAAGAATGGGGTCAATAATGGATTACCGGCCGGTACCGTGAGTTTCAGGCCATCATCCGTATACGCTGCAAAAATGAAAGGAATCGTATTCAACCCATCATTATTATCTTCTTTCTGATAGTGAGGGATCTCTTCCAGCCTTTCGCAAGAGAATAACGATGAGAAATTTTCATGGGTAGCCGACAGAAGCACCCCGGCCTCAATATTCTTTCCCATAAAGGCAGGATAGGTGCAATTTGCACTGCCACAGTAGATCCAATTCTCTTTTGAGGATATCCCTTGGTGACCATAGAGTTTGAAATGCTCACCCTTGCGTGGAGTTTTGCAAAACTTGACCTTCATAATATCCACACCTGTTAGTGGAAGTTTATTTTTTTGAAGATCAACATCAACATGGCCCTCCCGCATCATCCCAGGACAAAGGGTGACATTGGAAGGTTTAATCGTATCTACCAGCAGTTCATAACCAGCCAGACCACCTCCAAAATAAGGAGATGATATAAATAGTTTTCCGCCGGCGCCGTAGTGCTGAATCTCAGTGGGCAGAGACGCATGGAAAGAGGTTAAAAAACGAGGGAGGGAACGGTCACCATTGCCTTCAGGGATCAAATTATATAGCGCGTTCATCAGGCTTTGCGCAAGCTGGATAGAGGGGATATTTTTGTCGACAAGCGCTATAAGCCCATCAAGAAATAGTCGGATATCATCACTGATCGCTCCGACGTTCTGGTTATGGTCAAGATGAGTTGCCCAAAACAGCTCAACATTATCAATAAAACCGGATTGCGTCAGATTTCCGCTGCCTACTAATAAGGCAACCTTCTCTTCATTGGCCGCCAGCCATACCTTGGGGTGGAATTTTCTCTTGGCTATAATAGGCACAACAAAGTAGCGGGCACCAATATCGCGGAGTGCTCCAGCCTCGGACAATGCCCGGCGGTAACCAAGATTGTCGCAAAGTATAAGGCAGTTATCGAGATTGTTTTTAGGGATTGTCGGCCAAACCACTGACTCGAAGAATGTCAGAGAGAGGGTATAAGTTGTCCCGAGAAGGTATTTTGGTTTAAGGGATGAAAAAAACTCTGACAATTTCAGTTTCTGCACTAACTGTCTCCTGTGCAGGGATGTGATATATTATTACTTCATTAGTTTTCTTTTATGAAATGTCGTTACCAGAAATGAAGTTTCATTGTCACTTTTGATCTTTTGAGGCATGGGATAACTCCGTTTGCGCTGGACAAGAAGGGCTTTCATGTCATCGTCGCATAGAATGATCAAATGATCTGCTCACCTTACTCTCGGCGTATATTCCTATTCTGATAAATCATCTAAAAATTCGGATGATGGATCAGCACTTGTAATAAGCAGGCGGTCCCGGGCTCTGGTACAGGCGACATAAAGAAGGTGGCGTTCGGTGTTATAAACCTCCTCCAGGTCCGAATCATCGGTTACTCTTTCAATGCGCTGCTGGGAAGGGATTACCTCATCGTCGCAGGCCATGACTGCCACAGCCCTGAATTCAAGCCCCTTGGCAAGATGCATGGTGCCGATCATAATATGCCCACTGCTGATGGTCATTTTGTGGTCTATGATTTTGTAGGGCAGTTTTGCATTCTCGGCTGCCTTGCAGGCTCTGTCTAATTGGTCATCGGATCGTACAAAGATGCCGATTTCGTGAGGCGATAAACCTTCACTGGTGAGTTGCGTAACCCAGCTGGCCACCACTTGGCTTTCTTCATCTGCAGTTTCCAGGACTTTGACAGCAGGACTGGGGCCATTGAACACCGAAATAGTTCCGCGTCGGTCTTCTGTGTTACCGTCCACATCAGACAACTCTGGCGCCAGAAGGCGATCGGCTTGCATCCGGATCTGATGAGAGGTGCGGTAGTTGATGCGCAGGGTGCGTGACCGGCCGCGGATGTCGATGCCGAGCGCCCGCCAGGAAAACGGTTGTTGGAATATGCGCTGGCCCAGATCGCCGGTGAACATCAAACAATCTGGCTTCCCGGCGCTAAAAGAGGCAAGGAACCGAAGTTGGGCCACGCTGATGTCTTGGGCTTCATCCACTACGGCGTAATCGAAGGGTTTCTGATTGTTTTTAAAATACTCAGCCAGGCTACTGAACATATCGGCGTGGGTCATCAGATTCCTGCCTTGAAGGGCTGAACGAACCTCGCTGAAAAGCGACCAGAGCACGGCCCGTTGTTTTTCCGGTAGGCGTGTTTTGCGGCCCAGGCGCACCACATCACGGTAGGCTTCCCAGGTGGTCAACTGCCAGGCATCGACCACCTCTTCCCATTCTGTAAATAGAAAGTGCGGACTGAATTTGTGGCCTTCAATCTTTGAGGCGATTTGCGCGATGAGCTGATGGGCAACCTCGTCGGGTGCAAGCTGCAGTTTTCCGATATTGAATTCATAGAGTCGTCGAGCAATGGCGTCGATGGCATGCACCTCCAAGCGCTCCGCTATACGGGGCGTATTGCTGATCAGCAATCGCAGCTTGGTTTGAAGGGCATTGGCGAGAATTTCGGAAAAGGTGGTCAACAGTACTCTGGCGTCGGGGTTATTGCGCGCAAGGTGAACTGCACGATGCAATGCGACGATGGTTTTTCCTGTACCGGCCGAGCCAGACACCCTGACGGGACCGCTGAAGGCCTGTTCCACCAATTGGCGCTGGGCCGGATGAAGGAAGACAGTCCACTTCTCCCAGGGATAAGACAAGGCGTGTTCCAGCTCTTCCACATCGTTCATGACCCTGAAGCGGCGCTGGGCATCGGGATGGTCGAATGGATTAACCAATTGGAGTGCTTCGGTCCTGAATATAGGTTTCGACCCGGTGGCCAAATCCAAGAGCGCTTCGGCCGCTTCAGCGGGCAGGTGATCTGCTAATTCGAGGATGGAGTCCTCATCCGCCCGGCGCACATCGGCTATCCATTCAGGGGGCACGCCATAGGTCAAAAATTCTTCTTCTGCGATGCCGGCGAACAAGAGCGGCTTTTGAGACGCCAAATGCTCTTCGGATACATACGCTGGAACGGTCACCTCTTTGACCAGCTCACGGATTTCGACCAATTGGGCTGCGCCAGTTTTAGGGTGCACTTCGAGTTTTCGGCGTTCAGCCCAGCGGTAGGCATCATCGTGATGGCCGACATAACACAGCAGCAGGCTTTCGGCGGTGCGGTGCACAATCAGACGCAGGTCACTGCCGGCCCGTATGGACCAGAAATTGGGGTCTTTCGATTTGGCCAGTTTGTGGAACTGCATCCCTGGTTGGGATGGATTGACTTGGAGATCAAAGGTTGTGGTTTTGACGGCCTTTTGTTCCTCGTTGGCGAGTTTGGCGAGGCTGGTTGTGAAGGTGTCTGAAATACGGAATTCCATCATACGTCTACAACGGATTGAACTGAAATTTTATTTTTTATTGCATTATAGAGCTCAACCTCTATTTCAGGCGCATGAATCGAAACAATCAATGAATAGCGTGCCATCCTATCGTATCGCTCAAGACGGGTTCTCGTTTTCCACCAACCTAAAGCAGGGTAAACCGCCAATATCCCACGACTGGCAAGATCAGCGGCTGCCCCCTTCCAAATATCGGAATGCAGAGCCCCTTTATGGCGGTTTTGGGGTCCTATCAACCAACCCGAGTCTTCGCCTCTGGATCGAGAGCCTGTCTCTTCATCCCTTGCCGCTGCATTTATCCGGGAACGAAAATCATCTCCTGATTCGTAGGGACGCTTGACATCAAAACGCAACCCATGCGATTCATAGCGGTATCTCGTACGAATCCATCTTTCCGACGGGTTCGGTTCAATGAAATAGGATAGTGTGACCCGCATTTCAACTTGTGTCTCACCAAGTGATTCAAGCTCTTCCAAAGGCCAAGGCAATTGATGCAGGTTCATATCCCGTAGCTTTGGCTGTGCTTGCCCATGCCGCTGGAAGGGATGCAAAGAGCTTTCCACAATTAGTGTCAATGAATTTGAAACACTCCATAATGCCCGATGCAAATTTGGTACTCCGTAACCACAATGACGTACCAACTGTGTGTATTCGCTTTTTGAAGGTCGTGGACTGGTTAGAAAAGTACTGCGCATCGCATCTGTCCAATCCGCCGAGTGAACAATCAGACCTCGGACAGTTTCGGGCTTAAGCTCTGGATATACTGTCATGATCTGCGCTGCCATTCGCGAAGCAAGAGCCGTTGCAGCACTAGTCGCGTTGGCTGTTGTGAACATGCGCTCTGTGGGCAGATGGTGGGTTGTCAAGAGACACAAACTCGGCATCCAGACAGCGCCTATTTCATCTTTAGCCGCATTTCCACCTTCAAAAACGACATCAGGTTTCAACGGCCAATGTGGTTGCCAAGTGCATGATGTCGTGCTGAAGGGGCTCAGACCGCCGGCAGGTGCTATTGGCAGATAGCCTGCTGCATCCGGCTCCGTAATATGAACAAGCTCAGTGTAAGCCCCCACAGTCAGGGCATTCCAGGCCTGCGCCGGGTCGTGAATGCCATCACTGCTATTACTATGTGGACATTGAGCCCATGCATTAGGGTCGCTGATATTCCCTGCCGAAACTATTATCAAACGCGGATTTGTGGCATCTCCTTCAGCGTCCGCAGCCAGTCTGTCCAAGGTTGCCGACCATGCCGACGGACGACCCCGGTCCCGGTTGTCTCTGGCGGTCACCGCCATACTGAAGACACGTCTCCGGTTTGGCGCTGTTACTTCTGGTCTCGCAACAGCTTCTATTGTTAGATAACCATGGTGTTTTGATTCGCCTGGATTATCACCATTGGTTGACAATAATTTCACCGACTCCAAACGGTGCCCTATCTCTATTTGCTCACTGGAATCTAAGGTGTCAGTTAAATCGCCAACCAAAGATAAGCCCGCCAGTGCTGTTCCATGTCCGTGGTCGTCATTTTTTCCCCATGCGGGATTGACAGTATGAAGATCTCTACTGGTAATTGCCGGCCCAATAAACGGATGGCCGTTGTTGATACCCGTATCAAGAAGGCATACATGCGGCGTGTCATCACTTTCTTCTGCAAACCGACAGCGTTCCATCAGTTCTTCTAACCAGTCGGCTTGCTCTTCAAGGGGCGAATCGTCAAAAAAATAAGCTGTTTCTTTCGCCCGTCTTAATTCAGCAATGCTGTTGAGCGTCATTATGGAGCGAGCCATTTGTTCAGCGGAACCATGGATAATTAACACGATCCTTTCCGGAAAATTCAATTCTCCCGGGGCTATTTGGAATCCCTGCATTTCAGCCAGCCTACGAAATGTCACGACGGATGCTATCCGATCTTCACGTACCGGCAGCCAGACTTCCCACCAAAAGGATTCATCATCCGTGTCAGGGAATACTTCCGGATCATCAGTCCACAGGGCATGCAAGGTTGCTAACCGAATCTGCCGAATGGTATTGACCAGTTTTTGATGGTCACGTAGCCGACCAGCACGATCCTTTTTTTCATCGATATAATCTTGAATCACGTTTTCAAAATGTGCCAGTTTCCCATCTGGGACAAACACGGTGGCATATGTTCGCTGTCCATCATGCCGGGCATTCAGCAGCTCAATCCCAGAGCGTTCTCTTGCCAGGCTGTCAAAAGCTATTTCGATTTCAGGGAAACTTTCAAATTCTACTTGCAAGCCAAAACCACTTTCCAGGCCTGCATTTTCTTGCAGTTGACGGGCGGTTGAAAAGGCGGGTTTCAATGATTCGATCTGACTGCGGAGCCTGTACCCGTGGCGATGACGATCTTGTTGGGGCACCCGTGATGGTTCAATCGGTCTCACAGGTCGAGAGAAAGGTTCGGATTGAGTAAAACCATCTAATATGAAGTGTTTATTCCGTGTATCATTTGGGTCGGTCATTGCAAATCATCTCGGAACTATCTGTTGTTCTGTAGTTTTTCTGTTACAGCCTTCCTTTCGGCCAGCATTTTAAAGATATCTGTTTCAATGATATTTTCACGGCCCTGAATAAGGGCCTCCTTTAATACCTCCTCGGCAGCCCTGGTGATTTCAGCATAGCTCAGCCCGACCGCTGATTGGGCAAGTCTACTCCATGATATATCCTTCTGGCAAAAGTTTGATAGTCGCGCTTTCAATAAAAGTGCAATCTGACTTTCGGATGGGAGGTTATACTGCAGCACATCATCAAATCGCCGAAAAAGTGCATAATCCAAAATCTCAACATGATTGGTAGCGGCAAGAATAAGACTGTGGGAGCAATCCTGTTCGATCATTTGTAAAAAACTATTGAGTATACGTCGAATTTCGCCGACATCATTCCCCAAACTGCGTTGGGAACCGATGGCATCAAATTCATCGAAAAAATAAATCCCACGCGCCTTGTTTGTTGCTTCGAATATCTGGCGTAATTTTGCAGCCGTTTCTCCCATATATTTTGTAAGCAAACCATCCAGGCGGACTTGAAACAAGGGAATACCCAACTCTCCACCCAGAACTGAAGCGGTCATCGTTTTGCCTGTCCCTGGCAACCCAACCAGCAAAAGCTTGCGACGTGGTGAAAGGCCATGTGCCAAAATCTGCTGTGCATGCCGCTGTTCCCTGATGACACGCTCAATTTGTTGTTTCAGCTCATCATCCAGCACCATATCGTTTAAATGGTTTTTTGGATAAGAAACCGTTAGCAGATTGGCCAGTTCGCCCCGGGGACGGCTGATGGGCGTCGGTTTTTCAGTGGCGTTCTGACTTTTGGCTCGATCAATGAGCGCCCGCAGTTCCTCAGCTAGTTTGCCGTGTCCCATTCTTGCTTCATGAGCAGCAAGCTGCATGGCCACTGAATAGAAACGCTGATCATCGCCTTCAATGTGCGATTTTAACAGGGCTTTTATTTGGTCTGCACTTGGCATGGCAATTCTCCTAATTGAATAAATAGGATGATATACCAAATCGATTCATTATGACACCTTAAACACTTTCATCACTTCATCCCCCAAATGGTTGATTACCTTTACCGCGATGCGGCCGGATTTGGGTTTATGGAACGGGCGGGAGGTGTCGCTGTTGAGGGTGGCCCAAGCGTCGGCGCTAATTTCAGCTTTTAGGGTGGTTTTGAGGGCTTTGTAGGGATCGTTGGCGCCGAGGAAATAGGCGTGACGGACGAAGAAGCTCTCTTCGTTGTAATCGGTGTCGATGAACCAGCAGGCGATGCCGTCGGAGCCGTCGCTGCGCACCTCGCCGGTGTTGGGGTGGAAGACGTCCACGCCGTTGATCTTGACCTGGATTTGGCCATCTTGGGCATTGAGGATGTCGATGTCGGGTTCGCCGAAAATGACGAAGAGGTTGCCCTTGCCGGTGTTCTTGAGGTCGTCGGCCATGTGCAGGTCGGCATTCATGCGGGCCTTGAGGATGGGGATGCGGCCGAGTTTGGCGAACTCTGAGGAGTGGGCGTCGTAGTTGAAGGCGCAGGTGATGAGGGCATCGAAACCGGCGTCTCCGGCTTCCCGGGCAGCAGCCACCAGGTCGGGACGGGAGACGGTGCCGAATTCCGGGCCGATGAAGATGGCGGCGCGTTTCTGGCTGCCGGTGGCCTGGTCGCCTTCCTGGTAGAGGCCTTCGGCGCATACCAGATCGCCGGGCCAGGGAGTGATGGAAATGAACTGGATCTTGTCTTCCTTGTGGGCCTGCTGGACGCCGGCGGTTTTCAGGTTATCCAGAATCATCTGGGTGAAGTCATAGCCTTCGAAGTGGCTGGCGTTGGATTGGGAGACGCCGTCAATCAGTTCGTCGTTTTCATCTACGCCCAGCACGCGATGGGGTGAAAGGCTTTCCACCGTGAAGGGGCCGGCCACGCGGACTTTCTTTTTATCTTCATAGGGTTTGTCGTAGAGATACTCGACATCGGCCTTGGCGGCGATGGAAGCGTCGATCTCCTTCTGGCGGGCGATACGCCGTTGCCACCACTGGTCGTGGAGCTTTTGGGCGGCGTCAGGCCATTTGATGTCCGCCTCGCGGGGGATCTCCCACTCCTCCCATTGCTTCTTCAATGCCTGGTTAAGCTTCGCGCGCAGGGGTTCCAGGGTTTTCTGGTACTGTTCCCAGATCACGTCGATTTCGGAGTTGTTGGCAATCGATTTGAGGGTGATGTGGGGCACGCGCTCGTAGACGAATCCTTGGCGGATGTCGCCGTGGGCAGGGGCTTCGGATGGGGCCGTGCGGGTGACCTCGGCCTCCTTGAGCTGCCCGTCGCGGCTATCGGATAGCAAGTAATACAGATAACGGGCGCCCATGATGCGGGCACGGGCGAGGGCCAGGGCTACACGGGATGTGTCAATGGTGATCCAGCGACGTCCCCATTGTTCGGCGACATAGGCCGTGGTCCCCGAGCCGCAGGTGGGGTCGAGGACGAGGTCGCCGGGGTCTGTCGCCATGAGAATGCAACGTTGAATTACAAGCGGATTTGTCTGGACGACATATTTTTTGTCCGACCCGAAAGAAACAAATACAGTATCAGTCCATATGTTTGCCATCTGGATGTAAAAATTATCTTCATTGCAAAGTCGAAAAGCAACCGACTTGCCTCTGGCAATTAAACGGCAAGCCTTTGCTGCGCGCTCAAACCCGCCAATAGAAGTTCTCCATCCCCCTGTGTTTGGAGGCTGAAAATTGGTACCTTGAAATGATAGGATAAAACGTGAGGACTCTCCTCCCGACTGGCTTTGAGTCTGTCCGGGCCTAAAACGCTTTACACCCGGTGGCAAATCCAATTGCCCATTGCGCTCAGCTGAGGTCATCATCCTAAATGTCCCGTCAGGAAACTGAACATATGTATATGCTGTTTCAAGTTGTTTTTCTGTGCGCTCTCTTTTTAATTTTCTGAATTTAGCCTGCTCCTTGTTTCGAGCATACCAAACAAGTATATCGTACACGCCATCCAATCCATCAGATATTCTACCACTTGAAGTTTGAAAAATGATTTGATCGACAAAGTTATTGTTGCCAAATACTTCATCCATTAAAGCCCTTATAAGGTGCACATTCTCATCCCCAATCTGAACAAAAATCGAGCCGCTATCCGTTAGCAAGTCCCGCGCCACGGTCAATCGATCCCGCAGATAGGTTAGATAGGAGTGAATCCCATCCCGCCAGGTATCCCGAAACGCCTTGACCTGCTCTGGCTCGCGGGTGATGTGATCCGCTTTACCGTCTTTCACATCCCGGCTGGTAGTGGACCACTGAAAATTGGAGTTGAACTTGATGCCGTAAGGCGGGTCGATGTAGATGCACTGCACCTTGCCGCGCAGGCCTTCACGCTCGGCCAGTGAGGCCATGACCTGGAGGGAATCGCCCAGGATCATACGGTTGGACCAGTTGCCATCGTGCTGGTAGAACTCGGTGCGGGCGTTATCGCTGGGCAGGCCGTTAAAGTCGGCAAAGAGATCAAGCTGCTCGGGCACACCTGATGGTTGTTGGGCGGCCTGGGCCTTTTTGAGCAGGTCGTCGATGAGCACCTTGGGGTGCACCTTTTCCTGGATGTAGAGAGGCGGTGCATGCACCACTAGGTCGGACCAGTCCTGCTCGTCCTTGCCTCGCCACACCAGTTGAGGGTCGAGGTCGCGGTTGCGGCGCTCGTAGGCCACCCGCAGGGGCGAGAGTTCTTCGGTGCGCATCACGGACTGGTATTCGGCCGTGGGAATGTTTTTGCGGGTGGCCTCGTCATGGGTAAGGGTTTCAACGGTCAGCTTGGAGTTTGTTTTTTTCTTGGCCATGCTATTTCCGAGTAAGTTAGAAGGTACAGACGAAATAGTGATATTCAGTCAATAATTTCGACACGTTTCTACGATATGTCGATATTTTAATTTTTTTTCGACACATTATAAAAATATGTCGATGGCGTCACCCTATTCTTTTAAGATGGCCAGCAAAGGCATGTTCATGAAATAGACCTCGCGCCCTACCTTCAGGCTTTGAAGCAGGCCGATCTCTTCAAGGGTTTTGAGGTACACGGAAGCGGTCTGCCGTTTTGCAAGGGCGCGCTGCTCCAGAAAGCGGATCTTGCAATAGGGCTGCTCAAAAATCAGCTCGATCAAGTCCTTGGAATAAATCTTGGGGGCCTTGGTGCGCGCTGTTTCCTGGGCCGCATTCACCAAGTCGCGGATGCGAAAAATCTTGTCCCGTGTCTGCCGGGCCGTGGCGGCGATGGCCTCCAGCATGTACAAAATCCATTCTTCCCAGGCATTCTGCTCGGTCACCCGGCGCAGGCCGGCATAATAGTCCGCCTTGTTGCGGATGATGTAGTGGCTCAGGTAAAGCACGGGGATTTTCAGCAGCTCTTGTTCCACCAGATAAAGGATATTGATGATGCGGCCGGTGCGGCCGTTTCCGTCCGTAAAGGGATGAATGGCCTCGAATTGATAGTGAAAGACCGCCAGTTTCACCAGGGGGTCGATGCCGTCTTCGGCGTTCATAAAGCGTTCGAGGTTGGCCAACAGTTCGCGCAGCAGAGCTTCGCCTTCTGGTGGCGTATAAACGATTTGCCCTCGACTGTCGGCGATTTTGGTGCCGGGCACTTTGCGGATGCCCAGATCGATTTGTTTGATGATCCCCACCAGTTCAATGAAAAGATTGGTGGATAACGGTCTTGTTTTCAGATTCTCGAAGCCATGCCACAAGGCCTCGCGGTAATGCAGGACCTCCTTGGTGGGTTGGTCCACTTTGCTCGGATCTTCATCGGCGGCCTTGTAAAGCTCGTCGCTGGTGGTGACGATGTTTTCGATTTCCGATGACAAACGCGCTTCCTGCAGGACGATGGAGTTGACCAATATGGCCTGATTGGGGATGGCATCGCCGGCGCCTTTGAGTTCAGCCAATTCACGATTGGCGGCAATGGCTTTCTTTAAAATCGCCTTGGATTCCAAATCCACGTCCGGTGGCAGCAACGGCAGATCATTGAAAGGTTTGTCGCGATCAAAAACCATTATGCCTCCATGGTCGCGTCGGGCGCATCGTTTACTCCCACGTCCTCGATCATTTTGTTGAACTCGGCTTCGACCCTATTCTCGAAATCGGACTCGATGCGATAGACCTCGGTGAACTCGGCAAAGGCCCAGCGGCCATATTTTTTCAGGTTATTGACCCCGGGCACCCAGTAGGTCTCCATGGTGGCTTTTTTCTCCTTGGCGTCTTCGCGGCGATAGCCTTTGATTTCGACCACCAGGTGGAGCGGGTCTTTTTGGCCGTCATCCACAAGGACAATGAAGTCGGGCCGATAGATGCGCTTTTCCGATCCATATCGGTAAGGCACTTCAAATCCCAAGTTGTGATTTTTTACATAGGCTTTGACCCTGGGGTGGGCTTCGGCCACGCGACAGAATTCGGCTTCCCAGTCGCTGTCCAAAATGACCCAGTTGATATGGCAGCGGCGGACATCGGTCTCCCAGCGGCTCTTTTTGGAGGTGTTGAAATTGACGTGGATGGTGGCGCCGGTGGGGTTATAAGGGGCGAGCACCGCCTTGATGGGATTGTCGCCCAGAAGTGAACGGGTGATGCCGGCGGTGATGCGTTCGCAGGCCATGTCCGCCAGTTCCTGGTACATAAGCTGGGCCGGGAAGGTGCCTCCCTTGCACACAAGGCATTGGTCGAGCCACTGTTTGGTGATGCGCTTGAGCTGGCCGAAGAGATGCAGTTTGGGCTCCTCGCCGGGGTCGCGCCACTGGGTGAAAATCAGGCGCCGGGTCACGTGAAACAGCAGCGTCGAGCGGCGCAGGTCGCCGGTGTGGAGCAGGTTGAGATCGACACCTTCGCCGATGATGCCGGAATTGCGGGTGATGGTGGGACCGACAATATCGGGAGTGAGCTCCAGTAACGAATCATCATTGAAGGTAGCGGTGAGCCGTTCGCCGGCCAGTTCCACCCGGTAACCCTCCACCCGCGGGAATCGGATTTCAAGGTGGTCGCGTTCCGGTCGCACCGCATGGACGCGGATGGTTTCCCGCGGCGGCTGGGGTGGGGCGATCACAGGCTTGGCCGTAAAGTCGAAGGGAATACCCAAGACATCGGCATATTCGACGTTGAAGCGCCCTTCTTCGTTGAGGTCATAGGATTGCCGGCGCAGGCCGCGGCCGATGACCTGTTCACAAAGAAGCTGGGTGCCGAAGGCGCGCACGCCCAGCACGTGGGTTACTGTGTTGGCATCCCAGCCTTCGGTGAGCATGGAGACCGAGACGACACAACGGATTGATTCCCCCAGGCGCCCCTGCTTGCCCACAGTGTTCATGACCTCGCGCAGCAGGTCTTGGTCGGTGAGGTTCTCTGCCTGGCGACGGTCGCCGGTACGTTCGATGATTTCTCGACGGAAACGGGCGATTTCATCGGCGGCCATTTTGCGGAAGTTTTCGTCCAGGGCATCACCGGATTCGAGTTGCTCGCTGTCGATGAGCAGGGTGTATGGGCGGGAATACTGGTTGCCGTGCTCGTTGAAATTGCGGAAGAGCTCAAATCGGCCATTGACCAACGTGCTCGATCCGTCATCGTTTTCCTGGTGAAAGCCGGAGATGTAATCGTAGACCAGCTTGGAGGTGGAGGTGTTGTTGCACACGACAATGAAGCAGGGCGGCACATGGATGCCGTTTTCCTGCCATAGTTTAAATGTCTTTTCGTAATGGCCATAGAGCGCTTCCAGAGCGGTCTGCAGTTCCACGGGCAGGCTGAGGGGATCGAGGGTCTTGGCTTTGCCGCGTCCTTTCTTGGGCATGCGGGTGCGGATGTGTTCCCAGAGGTTGCGGAACTTGGGCATGTCGCCGCCGGGAATGTTGTCGGCCACCGGTACCCGCGGCAGCTTGACGATGCCGCACTCGATGGCATCCATGAGGGAAAAATCACTCATGGTCCAGGGGAAAAGGGTTCCTTCCGCATAACCCGACCCTCTCAGGAAAAAGGGTGTGGCCGATAGATCGATGACGCGCGTGATGCCGAGTTTGTGGCCGATGATTTCAAGGCCGGTGATCCAGAGCCGGGCGGCTTCGTTTCTTTTTTCCGCTTCTTTCTTATCATCGCCTTTAAGGTCGGCGGTATCTTCTTCGCCCGGTTTTTCCCGGTAGCAATGATGGGCTTCGTCATTGAGCACCATGATGTGTTTCATGCCCATGAGATCCGGCATCACCCGTTGGATCATCTGGCCTTCGGTCTCAAGCGTATTCAAAGCGGCGCCACGTCCTTGCAACAAAGAGCGACCGCCCTTGGATAACTCCATGCGCTCGCGGAGTTTGAAAGCGTGGTAATTGGTGATGACGATCTTGGCCCGCGTCAGGTCGTCCAGCATGTCGCTGGGTATCAGCTCCCGGCTTTGGTAGTAGCTGTCAGGGTCGTTGGGCATCAACACCCTCAGACGGTCGCGAATGGTCAGGCCGGGTGTGACTACCAGAAACCCGCGCGTGAATCTTTTGCTGGCGGATCGACGCACGGCATTGATGGTTTGCCAGGCGATGAGCATGGCCATGACCGTGGTTTTACCGGCACCGGTGGCCATTTTGAGGGCCAGCCGCATCAGTTCCGGATTGGCATCGTTGTTGGCATTGACCAAGTGATCCAGAAAGCCCTTGCCGGCTTTGCCGATTTGGGGCGCCACCTCGGTCAGCCAGATGACAGTTTCGGCTGCCTCAACCTGGCAAAAAAAAGGGCGAATGTTGCCGAAGCGGTGGTCGCGCCAGTGTTGCAACAACCGGGCAGTTTCAGGGGTTACGCGCCAATCGTTGGGGTTGGGGAGCTCACGCCATCGGTCAACCTGAGTGCGAAGTTCATTGATGATTGGGGTCGGGTCATATCGCTGGACCTGGGTTGAGATTCCCTTGCCTTCGTCGAACACGAATTGTTGTTGTTCATGGGCTTTTTGCCGGCGTTTTTTTGGTTTGGGTATCGGTGTGATCAGCTCGACAAAACGTCGTCGCTCAATGATTTTCTGAGTAGGCTGGCCATCCTTATCGAGCTCCCAGTGCCGCGATGGATACTCATAAGGGGAGTTGAGGATCGGTCTTTTAAAAAATAGGTTATCCATCAGGATGTGACTCTCCTTATCGCGCAATACGAAGTGGGATTAATCGATTAGGTTGAGCACACGATCGAATCCATCATAATCCAAGTTCTAGTTGACGGAATCAGAGAGATGGTTCTGTCATATCTGCAGGTGCCCGAAAGGTCAAGGAAATGCTAAGTCTTATCAAGCGAGTGAATAAAATGGTTGCCGAGGGAATCCAACAAAAGGAGGTATTCCATGAAACTTTCAGAGGCATCAAAACCTTGGCTCGGGTACCACAGGGCGCATTCCAAAGAAAATTCAATACGCGCCTATCAGGCTTTGGTTGAATTACTCGATGAAGAGTTCGGGAATGTGCACTTGGAAGATGTCACCGTCGAAAGAATTTTACCGTTCATTAATCGCATCACCGAGGGTAAGAAGCCGACAACCAAACGGACACGCTATTCACATTTGCTGGCATTTTTCAACTTTATCAAAAACAACATCGATGCTGACTTTCGCAACCCTTGCGACACACCCATGCTGAAAAAGCTTTTCAGGGCCAGACCATCTCACAACTGGATACCGCTCGAAAAAGAGACCGTAGACGAAATCATCTTCAGAACCGCAAAACCCAGAAACCGTTTGATGCTTGAACTGATGGCCAGGGGCGGCATGCGCATCAGCGAGGTGTTAAAGCTAACCCCCGCCGATATCAATGACCGGCGCTTAACCTTGAAGGAACCCAAGAGCGGAAAAGAGCAGGAATTTATCTTCGTCCTGCAGCGGCTTGCCGAACGGTTTAAGGACTACATCAAAGCAAAAGGGGTCCGACCTCATGAGCGTGTATTTCCAATTGGCTATGAAGCTGCCCGGGAGATGGTAGCCAATGCCGGCAATGTCGTGGGCATCCATTTGCGACCCCATGACCTGAGACGCCATGCCGCCACTTATGCCAGTCGCTCGGGTGTGCCCATTGAGATCATTTCCAAAGTCATTTTACGGCATGCCAACTTGTCAACCACGGAGCGGTACCTTGGGAAAATTAGCGATACGGAGGCCATGCGATGGATCGATAATCTTTACGCTTAAACAGTATTATGCTGTTTGGCAAAATGCGGTTTGGCACAATAAATCAATAACCGAAAAGTATATATTCTTCTTGAAGGCGCCCTTCATCGCCCCCCTCAGTCTAAATCTCAAAATCTCCTGTGATACCTGTAGAATTTCGGTACCTATTTTTGCTCTTTCAAAACCCCAGATATGTCTTTAATATCAGATTGTTAAATGGTTGTGATACGGTCGACTTTATCCAAGCAGCACATAGCAGCGACCACCCCCACCAGGTCAAAAACCTGGCAGGGGCAGCCCTACCCCCGATCTTCAATCCACAAGGTACCCGTATAGCTTCTGACCTCCTTTGTAGATCCCGTTTCCGACGCCGGCAGCCAACGCCGTAATACCGGCAGCAATCCCCACCGCCACGATCCGGGAAGAATCCCCCTTGGCTTGCATTAAGACGCTTTTTCCCACCTCCATCGCAAAGTCGATGAGATTTATTTCCTCGGTTTCCGTAAGATCACCCCCCTCCCGTTATTTCAATGACCTCGCCAAACGGCACCAAACATCGAGCAACACCAAACTGCACCCAAAGCACTGGATAGTCCGGCGTGTCAGAAGGAAAACGGTTGCACTCCAGGTCCGTAAAGTAGATCAGGCAACAGGGTTCAAGCCCTGTCGCGACCCATTAAAACACGGGTCTAAAGTCGGTGCCGCCACCGCCAATGGGATTCAGTTTCAACGGCAGGTCGGCTCTGCCATATACCTGGTGCGCCTGGATCCGGGTATCGCAATAGACGACATCGATGACGGTGTTATACTCTTCCAAAATCGCAGATATCTCGGCTGCAAACTGGTTCAAGGCAACGGTATCGACGCTCCCGGACATATCCACGGCAATCACGAGCCGCCCCAGTTCCTTGGAGTGAAAACCCGGCAGGAATATTCCCTGTGCAAGATACCGCCGCGAGGGCGGCAGCCAGGCATAATCGTTTATGGCCGCCTGCTCGACAAAGTGCCGAAGCAGCACTCGCCAATCGACCGCAGGGTGCAGCACCGTATCGATGGACCTTTTGATACCGGCCGGCAGACTTCCCATGGCCTGGGCCTGCTGGGCCGCCTGGGCGAGGTTTACCCGCCATTGGGCTTCGGCCTGCTTCAGATCAGCGCCGGTGTTGCCTGGCGCATCCCGCACCTCACCCGGTCCGGACGTGGCTCTGGACCCGACGGGATCTGCGCCCCCGTTCCCGCCACTGCCTTGCTGATCCGGCAGCAGGGCATAGATCGCCTCGGCCGACTTGCCGTCAAAGCAATCATCCAACAGGAACCCGGCCGGTGTCTTAAATCCGGCATCATTTAACACCGCGTTGATGGCATAGTCCGCGGCCACGTTCCATTAGATCGGTGGGTTTCAATGGTATTCCTCCTTCAATTAAAAAGCCACGCGGTAGCCCGATCAAACAGCCACGAATCTCCATGATGGTGGTTTCATCCTACCAATACCCATCCAATCGGTCCGCATTGCACAACTCCCATTGAGCCGCATCTTATTGGCAAATGAAACACAAACCAAAAACCAAGAAAATCAACCGGAGAGGTGACATATGGACGACAATAGAATTCAAGACTACTTTGACGACAGGAACGAGGGACACGTGGACACCCGTGAAGCCAATTTCAAATGCGACAACCCTGATGAGCATCTGGGCTGTGACATGGGAATCGACGTTCAGGGATAAGCAACAAAAGGAAGGTGCCTTATGATTGGAATCATGCTGACGATAATAGTTCTTGGGTACTTCATCAATCACTGCATCAACGGTCGAGTGGCCGTGGCAGCGTGCAAACTGTAGCCAGGTAGGGTTCAAGGCAGAGCTTCATAACATAGGCAAACAGATATAGTCCGCTAATCAAACGGCATATAAAAAAAAGGCAGGGCCTCGATTGAGGCTCTGCCTTTTTTAGTGTGCCAGGCATGGCGTAATTCTATAAGGTGTAAGTGCCGAACAGTCCGTAGCGGTCAGAGCCACTATTGACCATCAACGCGCTCTTTCAGTTCCGTTCCCACCTTGAAAAACGGCAACCGCTTGGGCTTGACCGTGACCATTTCACCGCTTTTGGGGTTGCGCCCCGTGTAGCTGTCGTACTCTTTGACCTTGAAGGAACACAGTCCTCGGATCTCCACGCGGTCGCCTCTGATGAGTGCGTCGGATACGTGGTTAAAAAACAGGTCAACCACGTTCTTGGATTCCGCCCTGGAAAGCCCTTGCTCCTCTGCCAGCTTCGTTATCAATTCGAGTTTGTTCATCGTAGCTCCATAAGTAATGGCCAATAGTGAGATATCGAGCTTCTATTGCTCTATAAGCTAACGGTCAAGAATATAATGATAATTTTGATTGCCTGACTTTTTTTTACGTATTTTTGTTCGTAATTGTCATATACAAATATCAAAAAAAATTGAACACTATAAGGGAGACATGAAGAAGCCCTATCGATTGATGCCTGGATAGAGAGCTTCTTTAGCGGTAGGAGCAAGGAGATCGCCCCGAATCTGGACTGGTATGACGCGGTCGCCTGAAGGTTGACGGGATCCTATTCCATTTCCGGATAGAGCACATCCTTGCAGCCCGGGCAGATGGTGTGGGAGAAAGACGAGTTGGTGTGTTCCTTGACATAGAGTTCAAGGGGCCACCATTTGCCGTGATCGTCGCGGATGCGGCGGCAGCCGCTGCAGATGGGCAGCAGGGCCTTGAGGATCTTCATCTCCTTCAGTAGATGTTCTTTTTCCGCAAGGGCGGTGGCCAGTCGTATGTTCAAGTCCGCCTGCGCCTGCTCGGCCCGTTTGCGGGCGGTGATATCCCGGGTTAGGCCGATCAGCTTCATCGGTTCGTCCGGCTCTTCGAAGAACTTGGCCCGTATCTCCACCCAGTAGGTGTCCCCGTTTTTATGGACCAGCTCCAACTCCATGGCGCGCATGGTTCGGATCCCCCGCTGATACTCCGATTGGACCCGGCGCCACATGTCCGTGGCGGCTTTCAACGATTCGGTGGTGAGCCGGTCCAGCGCCGAGGTGCCGATGAGCTCACCATTACCGCATGGAGACAGATCATCGCACCTTTGGGGACTTGTCCTACGGCTGCTGCGATGAGGTGAGCACGATGCCGCGGAAAAAGTTCTTACCGACCTTTTGATTACATACTCCCTATCACATGCGTACCCCGTAGCTTTTTATATCCTTATACCCACCGAAGGGCCTTGTGCAAATCAGACGAAGACAAAAACACATTCGGCCCCAATCGCAACAGGATGTTGCGATCCTTGTCCAATAGCCTGCGCAACTCGCTCGTGACCACGCGCATCCGATCATAAGTGGCGAGATCAAGGTTGTTTCGCCGATCAACCCAGGAACGAAGATGTCCTGGCGGTACTGGAGGGCTTTGCTCGATCTGTAGCACCGAGCGATGGCTCAGGCGCCCACGCTCGAACACCACCAGATGCTTGAGCTGGTGAGGGTCCTGCTCGGAGCCCCATGCCAGCGACGATTCGCTCAACAGGCAAAACCAGCGGCCGCGCCGGATCAAATGAGCGCTGTGCACGATGATGCCCGCCAGGGTGGCGGCGACTTTTTCCGGCGTCCAGGTGCCTTCGTCGCCGGCCGCACCCCCTGCCGGGTCAGGATCATCGTCTCTTTCGATCTGTATATCAGCTCCCGATTCCATGGCGGTAGTGGTATTCAACCGCTCGCGCCAAATTTTAGCCCCCAGTTCGGTGACCATGCGAAGGGGCGGGCGATGAGCCAGATCTTCCTGATGGAGATTGTAAAACAGGTTTAAACCCTCTTCCAAACATTGGACATTGGGCAGACGGTCCGGGGGCCGCGCCAGCAAAGGGCCGCCGATGTCCAACAGGTCCTTATCCCGTATTGACTCACGGCTGGTCCACCAGCGGTCAAAGGCAGTGAGCGCATCAGCCATTCGGCCGCTGGGCAACGGCCCGATGCACCGCTGCCGGTTGCTGCCGGGGCCATACCGTTTGAGATCCCTGCTGAAAAAGACGAGGCTGCGCTGACCCGGTTGCAGAGCCTTGTTGTATGGCGGGCGGTTGCGTTTGATCTCATCGGCCTCTAAAACGGCGGCTTCCAGGGCCGATGCTGTCACGGAAAAATCGATATCCCGGGCCTGGCTGAGCAACTCCAGGATGTGTTCCGGATGTGGCGTCCTGCTTCTAAAATAGCTGTTGACCCGTTTTTTGAGCGATTTGGCTTTGCCGATATAAAGAAGATCGCCGCCGAGGCTGCGCATCCGGTAGACGCCCGGATGGTCTGGAAGGGCCTGACGGGTCGCTGCGGGCATGGGAAATACCCTTTTGCCTCGCACGGGCCGAGGCGCCAGGGCAAGCCAATCCTGCAACTGCCCATAGGTGGTAATGTTGCATACTTCGGAGAGCAGGGCCACTAAATTGCGCCAGACACCCATCGTGGCAACGGCATGGCCGGTGCTGCGTTTGAGGACCGGCACACGGTGGCCAAAATATCCTGCCAATGCACGGATACCTTTTCGGGGAAGATCGGGCAGCAGTTTTTGCGCGATACGGTGGGTACATATGATGTCCAGCGGAAATGGCGTCCCCAGGGCGTTGTCGCGGTGTAGCCGTTCCAAAAAGGGAATTTCAAAGCGCGCATAATGGATGATCGTCGGGCACATAGAGGATGAATTGCGGGAAGCCACACGACGCGCTGCTTCAAAAAGCATACAAGCCGCCTCGCTATTGGTGATGCCCCGATCCAGGTCTGCCTCCGAAATGCCCGTTATCTTCAATACATGCGCCGGGACCGCTGAACCTTCAGGTTGGCGGATCAAATGGGACCGGCAAGCGTCAGTAGGAACAGCCCTTGCCGCACTGCCGGCCATGAAACCTATTTCCAGCAAATGGCCCTTTTCGGGATTGGCCGCGGTTGCCTGGCAGTCCACGGCCAAAACCTCGAGCCGATCGAGGGGTGAGTCATTTTGTAAATACTGAAATGCGGCGTCCATGAAGGTTGTTTAGCATTTTTCACTTCGGAATAATATCATATGAAAGGACTTTGGGTGGTGGAAGGTGCAGAGCAATAGAAGATCACATCGATGCGGGGCCCCATCAGTACCTCGCCTTGAAGATTGCCGATCAGGTCGAAAAACAGGTAGCGCGTCTCGAAGTGGTCTTGGCCGGGACCATCGTTGCAGTCACCCATGACCAGGATCCCGGGGTTTGGCAATTGCACATGTCAGGCCTTCCTTTTGAATCGATTCCTGTAATCCCTTAGTGAAAAGCCAGTGTTTTTCTTGAAAAGCCTGCGAAACGAGTTGGGGTCTTCATAGCCCACTTGCCGTGTAATCTCTTCTATCGCATGGCTCGTATTCTCCAGTTTTTGCTTGGCGATTTCTATTCTGAGGCGTTGCAGATAGACCAACGGCGGGTCGCCGGTGGCCTTTTTGAACCGGCGGATGAAATGGCGGGGGCTGATGCCCAGATCCTTTGCCAAGGACTCGACACTGATTGGTGCCCCAAAGTTTTTTTCCATTTGGCTTTGCGCTTTTTCTACAACACGGTCGCCATGTTGTTTCTGATAATCGAATATCACATAGGGCGCTTGGCTGCGTTTGGGGTCCAGCAGCATCATTTTGCCGGTAACGGCCGCCAGCTCTCCAAAGCCAAATTTTTCAATCAGGTAGATACACAGGTCCAGGTACGATGAGGTGGCCCCCGAGCAGAGCAAGCCGTTGTCTTCCGTGATAATCCGTTGAGGTTTCAGGTTGACGGAAGGGTACAGGTTCCGGAAATAGGCCGCAAAATTGATGTTGGTGGTGGCCGTCCTTCCATCCAGGATACCGGTCTCGGCCAGGAGAAACGCACCGGTACAAGTGGAACCGATCAAGGTATTGTCCTTGTGCCAACACCTGATCCAATCGATCAGTTCCTCGGGTACGTTGCCGATAAATTTCAGTGGGAAAAGAAATCCGGGGATCAATATAAAGTCGGTTGGTGCCTTGTCATGGATGCTACGATGGGGAATAATCGTGATCCAGCCCTCTGCCTGCACCGGCCTGCCGTCCAGCGATACGATATCCCATTGAAACAGTTGATCTGTGTCGTTTCTGTTTTTATTCAAATGCTTGTGCCATCTGTTGGCAATAGATAGCGCGTCGATGAAGCCATAAAGTCCTGAAGCTGCGCAGTTTTCGTATGCAAGAAGTGTTATGTGGGGCATATGCACCTCTTTGGAAAAATGTCCTATTTGGCATGTTTTAAGTCATAAATGCCTCTTTTGAATTGCCGTGTCAACGACTAAGGTAGATCTGTATCCACCCGGAACCCGAATATTCAGCGGAGAAGCCTAACTATGGAAAAATGGTTTAAGACAGGATGGGTCCTGTGTCCGCAAAACTGCAGCATTGAAGTGCTGGTGGAAAGCAACAAAGTGGTTAAAGTGCAGCCGGACAAAGAGAATCCGCGCAGTGAGGGTTATACCTGCCGAAAAGGACTCAATGTCATTTATCATCAATATCCCCGGTGCCACTTCAGGGCCTGAGACGAAATTGCGTGCCGATAACGAGCATAAACATTTACGGAAACAGGAGGACTTTTTCTCATGAGTAAGCTCTTTGAACCCGGAGTGATCAATAGCATGGAACTCTCCAACCGGTTTGTCCGGTCAGCCACTTGGGAAGGTATGGCGGCGGACGACGGTAAGGTGACGCCAAAACTGACAGAAACCATGGTTGCGCTGGCCAAAGGTGGCGTCGGAATGATCATCACCAGTCACGCCTATGTCCGGAAGGAGGGCCAGGCCGGACCGTGGCAGATTGGCGTGCATGAAGATGGTCTGATCGACGGACTGAAAGAGATGGCGGCAGCCGTCCACGAAAACGGCGGCAAGATCGTCATGCAGATCGCCCATGCAGGAAATTTTGCCGTCGAACAACTGACGGGACTTGAGCCCTGGGTGGTGTCGGACTTCGAGGGACTGGCTCAGACACCCCGCCACGAGATGACTCTCGAGGATATCCGGGCGCTTACGGTATCGTTCGCCGAAGCGGCCAAGAGGGCTAAGTCTGCAGGATTTGATGGCGTGCAATTGCATTGCGCGCACGGGTACCTGCTCAGCCAGTTCTTGTCTCCTCTGTATAATCGACGCATGGATGATTACGGAGGCAGCATCGAAAACCGAGCCAGGATACATCTTGAGGTCCTGGGTGCCGTCCGCAAGACCGTGGGCCACGATTTCCCAATTCTGGCGAAACTCAACTGCGGCGACTTCGTCGAGGGCGGACTGAATACCGCAGATGCGCTTCAGGTTGCGCGGATGCTGGCGGACGCCGGATTGGATGCCCTGGAGATCAGCGGTGGAGTGATCACGGGCGGCCGGATGAGTCCCAGCCGGATGGTAAAGAACGAGGAGCAGGAGGCCTATTTTAAGACCGAAGCCCGGGCCCTTGGCAATCAGTTCAAGATCCCTTTAATCCTTGTGGGTGGCATGCGGTCTTTCGAAACGGCTGAAGCGCTATTGGCGGATGGGACGGCGGATTTCATCTCCATGTGCCGTCCCTTCATTCGCGAGCCCGACCTTGTAAACCGCTGGAAGTCGGGCGACCGTCGCAGGGCGTTGTGTAAATCGGATAACGCCTGCTTCAAACCGGGCATGAAAGGCAAGGGCATCTACTGCGTCACCGCCGAGGTTGAAAAAGCGAAATTGAAGGCTTAGAAAGGCCCCCTTGAATGTTTTAATATTAATTTAATATCAAAATGTTAGAATCAATAACACCATCAACAAACGGTAGGCATTTCTCGGTCGAGTACAGAGTGCTTTCGCCGGAAGATTTATAACAAGGAGTAAATAAAATGAATGATGAAATGCTTTATCAAAACCTGGCCAAACATCTCGACAGCCTGCCTGAAGGTTACCCCGCCACCGAATCCGGCGTGGAGCTGCGCATCTTGAAGTACTTGTTTACCCCGGAATACGCCAACTTGGCCGTGCACCTGCAGCCCACGCCCCAACCGGCCGAGGCCGTGGCCCAGCGGGCGGGTATGGAAGCTGCCAAGGTGGCCGAAATGCTGGAGGACATGTCGGCCAAGGGCCTGATCTTTAGTCTCAAACCCCCGGGCAAGGAACCGATGTACATGGCTGCGCCCTTTGTCATCGGCATCTGGGAATACCAGCTCAACCGCTTGGAGCCAGAGTTTAACCGCATGGTCAGAGAGTACATGCCGGAGTTCCAGAAGGCTTCTCAGCACCTGCCGCCCCAACTGCGCACCATCCCGGTGGAAAAGAGTATCGATGCCAGGGGCGAGGTGTTGGTCTACGAGCAGGCCAGGGAATTGATCAAGGGCCAGAAAAAGATCGTAGTCTCGCCATGCATTTGCCGTAAGGAACACAAGATGATGGGAGAGGGCTGCGACAAGCCCCTGGAGAGTTGCCTGAGCTTCGGCTGGGGTGCTGATTATTACGAACGCAACGGCCTGGGTCGGGCCATAGACGAGACGGAGGCCCTGGCGGTGCTGCAACGGGCCGAGGAGACCGGCCTGGTGCTGCAGCCCAGCAACGCCCAGAAGATCGTGGCGCTTTGCTGTTGCTGCGGCGATTGCTGCGAGACGCTCAAGGCCTTCAAAATGCACCCTAAACCGGCCAGCCTGGCTTCGTCGGCCTTTGTGGCCAGCGTGAATCGGGACGAATGCATTGGCTGCGAGACCTGCCTGGAGCGCTGCCAGATGGAGGCGCTGACCATCGACGATGACAGCGTGGCCGTTGTGGACCCGGACCGCTGCATCGGCTGCGGCCTATGCGTCACCACCTGCCCAACGGAGGCCATCAGCCTGGAGCGAAAGCCTGAGGGCCAGATCCGCCCTGTTCCGGCCAACATGATGGATGCCTACATGGAGCGCATGCAGTTGAGGGCCCAGGCCGAAGTGGCGGACAGGGCCGACCGCCTCACGAAATTGCAATGACGGGCTGCACCGCTGGCAAGTAGGAAAGTGGGAAATCATTTCTTGGGCCCCGCCTGCCTGGCGCCAACTATTGACATCCAAGCCGATAGTCGAGGCCTTCGGGAAGTTACGGGTAGAGGCCATGGTAACCTCCCAGGACATGGCTGGATATCACAGGTATTTCGATGACCGGGAGACAGCCTTGATGTGGCAATCCCTGATGTTCAGAATGACTTACCGGTGCAGCTACTGCATGGCCGTGTGCCCGGCGGGAGAGGATCTGGCTGTCGGATATCGCCAGAATAAAAGGCAACACGTCGAAAAGATTCTCAATCCGCTCAAGGACCGGAAGGAGCCAGTTTACGTGACCGCCGGCTCCAAGGCGGAAGACAAGGCCAAGGGCAATCCCAACAAGGAGGTAAGGATTGTGACTGGCCTGGGTAGAACTCCTTCGAAGACCGGCGGCAAGGGCTCGCAATCATAGGGCTTGCTGCGGAAGGTAGCTATAATAGGAGAAGACTATCTGCGTATTGTGCCGATATTGCAATTAAGCCATCTCTATGTTCTGACCCTCTCCTTGAGCCTGACATGGGTCTCATCAATGGGTTTTGTCAGAACATCGATCCAAAATCTATTGTCCAATGCTTGTTTTTTTGGCGTTTTATAATTGAATCGAGTCCGATCACTGCTATGTCGTCCAGTATTAACTTCAATTTCAATAGATTACATTGCCGTTTTTCAACCTGGCAATTTCATCCGAAGACATCCCCAGATAGTCCTTGAAGATTTCTTCGGTGTGCTCCCCTATCCTGGGACCGCACGAACGGATGGCCGCCGGCGTCTCGGAGAATTGCCAAGGCGGTGCAATGACCCAGTTTTTGCCGATGACGGGATGATCGACCTGCCGAAAGACCTTTCTCTCTTTCAGGTGAGGATCGTTGAAAAGCGCTTCACTGGACATGGACGGCGTGGCGGCAACACCGGCATGTTGCAACAGGGCCATCACGTCATAGGGATCCTTGTCCCCGGTCCAGGCGGACATGATGGTGTCCAGTTCGGCCTCGTTCGCCTTGCGACGGGCATTGCCGGCAAACCGGGGATCGTCGATGAGATCGCTTCGGCCCATTGTGCGGCACAGGTTTTCCCACTCCGGCTGGGTGGCCACCGCGATGCTGATCCACTTGTCCTCGCCTCTACAGCGGTAGCAGTTATGCGGTGCCATGACGTCGTTCCGATTGCCCTGGCGCATGGGAACCCGCTGGTTCATCACGTAGTCCAGGAAGATATCGCCGGCATATGTGGCGATGGCCTCCTGGGAGGCCAGATCGATATACTGTCCCTCTCCGGTCTGCTGATGATAATAGAGCGCGGCCAGGATGGCGAAGGCCGATGTGCACGCGCTTCTCAAATCGATGGAGCCGAGAAAGTTACTCGGGGGCCAATCGGGATAGCCGGTCACATGCGGCAATCCGGCCAGGGCGGCAAAGGTCGGTGCATAGCCGATATACTCCCTGTCCGGTCCTGTCTGGCCGCACGCCGAAGAAGAGATGTAGATAATGTCCGGCTTGATCGCTCGGGCATCCTCATACCCCAGGCCGAGACGCGGCACCACACCCGGTCGCATATTTTCCATGACCACATCGCTGACCTGGATGAGCTTTTTGGCGATTTCCACCGCTTCGGGCATTTTCAGGTTCAGGCAGACGCTGCGCTTGTTCAGATTCAGATTGTTGAAGACTTCCGATTCATCGAGGGTTTGAAATGCCTTTCCCGTCGTAAAAGAGATTATCCTCGAATGGTCCGGTCGTTGCCGGCTTTCCACCTTGATCACTTCGGCGCCCAGAAAGCCGAGCAGACAGGTGGCGTAAGGACCGGCCCAGGCCGATGTGAATTCAACGACCCGGATACCCTCCAAGGGGCCGATATTGTCCATGAGTTCCCCTTTTTGTCTTGTTGTCATATGATTCCCGCATCTTTAAAAGTTTCCAGATCTTCGGTGGTGTAGTCGAGCTTTTCACAAAATATCATCTCGTTATGCTCTCCCAGGCATGGGGCCGGTCTTGCGACCGCCCATGGGGTTTTGGAGAACCGGTAGGGACGAGATGGGAATTTCTCCAGTTTTCCCATCACCGGGTGGTCGATTTCCACAAAAAAGCCCCGGGCATTGAAATGGGGGGAGGACACCACGTCTTCGGCCGTGTTGATCTGTGCCACCGGCACACTGAACGCCTGGCCTTTTCTGAAGATCTCCTCCTTGGGTTTGTCCTTCATCCACTCCAGGATATAGGCGTTGATTTCCTCCGCATGGTTGCCGCGCTCAAATCGGTTTTGACACCAGGGCTCTTTAGACCATGGGGGATCGCCGATCAGTTTCATGAAATTTTGCCACTGGTGCTCTTCGGGAGTCACAATGGAGACGAAACCATCCTTACACGGAAATATTCCGTTGCCGCTCATTCGCAGAGACTCCCCCTTGCGACTCATATTGATGCCGCTGTTGGGAAACGTCACGCTTTCCACACGCTGCATGGCGATCGAGGCTTCCATTTTCGACATGCCGATGTATTGCCCTTTGCCGGACGCTCCCCGCCGGAACAGGGCGGCCATGACCGCAAGGGAAGCCGTCAGCCCGGCATCGAAGTTGCCGCTGTTGCCCCCGATTTGAACCGGCGCACGATCCAGGTCCGGCGCCACCAGCGGCAGCAGATAGCCTTGCCCGCTCATGTGTGAGATGTTCAGCTGGTAGGCTTTATAGTCCTTGTAGGGGCCTGTCTGGCCAAATGGCGTAATGGCCATCATGATGAGACCGGGATTGCTTTTTTTTAATGTATCATACCCGAGCCCCATCTCTTCCATCTCGCCGGGTCGGTGATCTTCGATCAGGATGTCCGCCTGGCGGACCAGCCGCTCAAAGATCTCTTTACCTTTGGGCTTCGACGGATCGAGGGTGATGCCGAACTTGTTGGTGTTGATATACAAAAAGAGCCCTGATTTTTCGGGGTCCGGGTCATCGTTCTGGAAAGGCGGCCTTCTTCTCGCTTCGTCTCCGATCACCGGCGGCTCTATCTTGATCACCTCCGCTCCGAGATCGGCCATCAATTTGCCGCAATAGGCACCGCTGATAGTGGTGCAGAATTCGATGATCTTAACGCCGTTGAGCGCGTTAGGTGCCATAGCTATTTATCTCCGATGATGGTCGAATGATACAGCAAAAAACATTTTAATCAAAATAGTCACACCTTTCCTCCGGCATAAGCTCCTCGTTCACTTGGGAAAATTTAATGAGGATATTGTCCGGGACAGGGACCCGCTTTTCATCAAAATAGACTGTTGTGGTTATGGCTGCTTATTCTGTTCCTCGTCTCTTAAAATCTTCCGCAGTATTTTTCCGGCCGCCGACTGTGGCAGTGAGGCCCTGAATTCGATCTCGCGTGGCACCTTGTAAGGTGCCATTTTCTCTTTGCAATAGGCGATGATCTCTTCGGCCGTGATAGTTTCACCTTCCCTTGGAACAATGAAACTCTTGACTGTTTCACCTCGATAGGTATCTGGAATGCCGACAGTGACGGCGTCTTTGATTTTGGGATGTCCATATAGTACTTCGTCGACCTCGCGCGGATAGATGTTAAACCCTCCTGCGATAATCATGTCTTTTTTTCGGTCGACGATAAATAGAAAACCATCTTCGTCCTGTATGACGACATCGCCGGTATGGAGCCATCCGTCAACCAGTTGACCAGCCGTCTCTTCTGGATTGTTCCAGTACTCCTTCATGACCGCAGGACCCTTGATGAGCAACTCTCCGGGCTGCCCCTGGGGGACATCGGTGACGCCATCTTCTGTGTCCACAATACGGATGTCGTTGTCGGGCGCAGGAATACCTATACTGCCGGATTTCTTTTTGCCTAGAATAGGGTTGAAGGCGCCCAAACCCGATGTTTCACTCATTCCCCAGGCTTCGGTGATAAAGACACCCATGTCGCGCAGCCGTTCAATCAGCTCGACCGGGCAGGGTGCTGCACCGGAGTTAACGATGTGAATCTTTCGACTCAAATCAATTTCCCCGATTCTTGGATGATTGATCAGGGCGGTCAGAATGGTGGGTACGGCCGGAAAATAAGTGATTTCTTCCACCTTCAAGAGCAGATCGATGATCTCGTCCGCGTTAAATCGTGGTACTAGAATAAGGGTGGCTGCGTTGAAAAGCGCCCAGTTGGCGATCAAATTGCCATATACGTGATATAATGGAATAATAATCAGAGCAGTACGACGCTCTGGTGAGATGAACTGCAAGATCGGATACATACGCGGTGAGGTTTGCATTACGGCCGCGATCAGGTTAGCATGGGTGAGTACGACACCTTTGGGAACCCCGGTCGTGCCGCCCGTAAACTGAATTACAGCTGGGTCCTCGTTGTCGACCTCCACACGGGGCCTACAGTTATTGCCGCACCCCTCCAACAGCGATGAGAACGTATACCAGCCCGATGCCATATCACAGGCAATTTCATTCTTTTTATCTTTTGCATACATTCGTCGATTCGTAACGATAATTCTGGAGATGTGAACATCGCGACAAACCCCCTGGACGAGAACTGCTGATTCATCAAGCGTAAAAAGTGTATCGAGTCCCGTATCGGCCACAATCAAGGCAAGCTCGTTTTTTGTATAGGCTGGGTTCAAATTAACGACAATGCCTCCCAGACATAGTGTGGCATAGTAGGCGATAAGATATTGTGGACAATTGGGTAATTGAATGCCAACCCGGTCCCCTTTCTTGACCCCGATAGAGGCCAGCGCATTGGCCAAACGCAACACCAGGTCACGATATTGTCGATGGGTGATGTGAACGCCCTCGTAGTACAAAGCCGCCTTGTCCGGTAGAGCATTTGCCGGAATCTGAAGAAGATCATGCACAGCAATCTGCGGATAACGAATTGAAACTGGAACGCTGTAGTCGTAGTGCTGGTGCCAAATGCGCGAGAACGTGTTTTTTCCTTGAACCATTGAAGAATTTCCTCCCATGAATGATTGAATAAACCAAGCTTTTGAAATGGCGGGCACCATACCGAGATTATATCCCCAAAGCAAGCACACGATACCCTAATTCACAACCCATTTTGTGTTTGATATAAACGAACATAATTCAGTAATAAAAAAAGCGAGCGTACGCTTTTTTCTTGGCAATCGTCCTGCTAAATGTTAATTGAACATCCTTTTAAACTTGGCATATCGGAAAAATTCAGGTTCATGCCGGTTATGAAAGCGGTTGCGGTCGAGACATCCTGGTTCAGCCGCCCCGAAACAGTTACCATCCAGTATAGAACCTGTCATGCCCATAATCTCCAATAGAGGAGTCGACTGGACGATTTTGTCTCGCCGAAGTGATCCCTGACAAGACGCCTACGATTTGTTTTGTCAACGGGGATTGTCTAACTACACAGAAACCAGAGGAGTGAGTATGAAAAGAACATTGCTATTCGGATGGTTGATCGGCTTCATCACTATGATGTTGAGTTGGAGTCCTGCGGCTTTTGCCGGGAATGAAACCAAGCAGGCCTTTAAGTGGCCTTCCTTTTTGAGGATCGCCACACCAACCACCCAAAGCGCCAGTTTCGCCTCAGTCAATGGTTGGGGGCCGATCCTGCAGTCAGAAACCGGCATGAACGTCCGCGTCGTTCCAGAGGACAGCGAGATTCGCAGATATATCCGATTTGCCTTGAATAAAGAGTTCGAGTTGGTTTCGACCTCCATAGCCGAAGTTGGCCTATCCATTCAAGGTGAAAGCGGTTACGCCATCCAAGAAGCAGCGCAACAGCGTGCAGTTTGGCACCACAACGATACCCCTTGGAGTTTTGCGGTCAGGGGTGACTCGAAATATAAAACAATCTTCGATTTAAAGCAAAAAGGGGTGCGGGTGGCGCTTTCTTCACAGTCGCCGCCCATGATGCTGGCGGTACAGGAAGCCTTGCCGGCTTTTCTCGGATGGACCAAGGAAGAAGCCGCCGCAAACTGGACATTCGTGCCGGTCGGCAGCTACGCTGAAAACTGCCGGGCTGTCACCGATGGAAAAGCCGATGTGAGCTATATGACTCCCATCAGCTCTATCACTTACGAAATGGAAGCCCATCCCCTTAAAATTCGATGGCTTGCTATGCCTGCCGACAATCAGGCCGGATGGGATGGTTACCTGAAGGTACGACCTACAGTTATTCCAAACAAAATTGACTTCGGCGTTCCATCCGCGATCGGGGTCGAGGCGATGACCTCCCCTTTTATTTTCTGGACAAGGCCCGACGTCGACCAAGAGACAGTCTACCAGTTGACCAAGTGGCTTCACGAGCGTTTTGAACAATATAAGGGTGTGCACGCCATCAACGCAAGAATGTCGATGACACATACGCGCAAGTTTCTGGATCGCAGCCCATTCCCCGTTGCCGAAGGAACCATTCGCTATCTGCGTGAGATCGGCCAATGGTCCGAAGCGGATGACAAGTGGAATCAAGCTCAGATTGAGCTGATGGACCGATGGATTGCCGCGCGAAATGCAACCCTTGCGGAAGCAAAATCCAAGAAGGTCAAGCTGCACTGGGAAAACAAGGAATACCTCGATATTCTCAAAAAGCACACGGAAGGTCTTCCGGTGTTTAAGACCCGCATGTAAGTTGAATTCGAGCTGCGTTCGGGTGGAGGCCCCTCAACAAGGCTTCCACCTGTGCTCCGACCTAAATCAGAGCTGCACAGCATCGTTCCGGAGGGACCATGGATCAAAAGAAATCGGTCGAAAAGCAGAAGGCGGACAACACACGTTTAGGTGCATTAACCAGTTGGCAAGGCATCCTTTTTCTGGTGTTGTCCATCGTCGGCATCGGCCTGTCCATCTATTACATGTTCGGATTTCAGATCGGGGGGCGAGTGCTTCTCGATGTTGAATATTACTGGCTTTTCATAGGTCTGTTTTCGGCAGCAGTCTTTATCGCGATACCGGCTACCAGTAGGCCTGGCGGACCCCCTTGGTATGATCTCATCATCGCGGCAGTAATTTTCGGCACCTGCATCTTTTTTTTCCTTAATGCTCGTGACATGATCATCATGGGCTGGAGTCATATCCCTCTCGGTATTTTGACATGGCTCGTCATGATGGAAGCCGCCAGGCGCAGCGGCGGTTTTTCCTATTTTTTGGTGGTTCTGCTGCTGGGTGTCTACCCCCTCATCGCAGATTGGTTTCCCGGAATTTTCAAAGGGATCAACTACCCCTTCACCCAAATCATCGAGGCCCATGTCTTCAGAAATGAGGGTATGATGGGTATCACAACCAAGATCATTGCCGAAATCATACTGGGCTTTCTAGTTTTCGCCGGCGTGCTGCTGGCTACCGGGGCCGGTGATTTCTTTATCGATCTGGCCAACGCTATTTTCGGCAGGTATCGCGGCGGTCCGGCCAAAGTGTCGGTCGTAGCCAGCGCATTTTTCGGCAGTTTGAGCGGCAGCGTCTTCTCGAATATCGTGGGCACCGGTTCGATCACCATTCGTACCATGAAAAAAACTGGTTACCCGCCTGATTATGCCGGAGCCATTGAGGCCTGTGCATCTACAGGTGGAGTGTTGATGCCCCCGGTGATGGGGGCCATTGCGTTCGTCATGGCTGTCACCATTGGGGTCGACTACAGCGTCATCATGATCGCCGCCATCGTTCCTTCATTCCTCTATTATCTCGGGCTGCTTCTTCAAGTAGACGGTTATGCCGCTAGGGCGGGCTTGACCGGTTTACCAAAGGAAGAGATTCCCTCCTTGCGAAAGGTGTTGGGCCGGGGATGGCCCTTCCTTTCGGTGATGATCTTTCTAGTATGGGGGCTGCTGGTGATGCGCTGGGAATACTTAGCACCGTGGTATGCTTCAGTGCTCATGTTCGCACTCTCCTTCTTAAACAAGCAGACATGGATGACGCCCAAGCGTTTGTTTACGACCATTCGGCAGATCGGCTTGCTGATCTGCCAGACCGCTGCCATCATTCTTCCGATTGCTTTCGTGGTAAGCGGCTTGACCATAACTGGCGTCTCGGGATCGGTTACCTCAGGTTTGGTGAATCTGGGCGGCGGAAACATCTATTTGGTCCTGCTGCTAGGGATCGGTGCATGCTATGTGCTCGGAATGGCGGGCCTTTCGATTGTTGCATATATTTTTCTTTCCGTTACGCTGGCACCGGCCATTATTACCTTGGGCGGGATGAATGTCGTGGCTGTGCATCTGTTTATCGTATACTACGCCATGCTGTCGGGCATTACCCCTCCAGTGGCGGCCGCGGCATTCCTTGGTGCAACAATATCCGGTGCCCCACCAATGAAGACCGCGTGGACGGCAATGCGTCTAGGGATCGTTATCTATTTCGTGCCCTTGTTTTTTGTGTTTCAACCGGCGTTGGTGCTGCAGGGCAGTTTGATGCCACTGCTTTATATTTTGCCCTCATGTGTTTTTGGCATCGCTTTGATTAGTGGCGGCTGCGAGGGATATCTTCAGGGGGTGGGCAGGGTTCCCAACTGGGCGCGGCTGCCCTTGTTGCTCGCTGGATTCCTATTGAGCTTTCCCACCTTACTGGTTACTATTATCGGCCTGATTTTATCGGCGGTTATGATCGGAATCATACTAGGGTATAACCGAAATGTCGCGCTGGTAGGGCGCAAGGAAATAGTTGGTGCTTAAGCGGATGGTCCAAGGAACCATCGCCCGCAGGTCACAGGAATAGAACAGCCAGTGGGCGATGGTTTAACCTACAATTAATACACCAGGTTTCTGTTAGTATTAAGGTCGCATGCATCTGCACGAGCACGGACCATCTTCACGGCGGTTTCGCCCCCTGCTCGACGCCCATAAAAAAGACGCCTCTTGTTTCCGGACCTCTCCTTGAGCCTGGCATGGGTTTCATCCATGCGCTTCATCAGGGCATCGACTTTCTTAATCGACTCTTGGTTCGCCTTGATAGCCATCTCCACCATAGCCTCCACCTGCCAGAACCGATTCGCTGATGGACTCTTCCATGAATCCCTGGGGTGCAACGATACGGACCTTTTTATTATCCGCATCCTGCGCTGGAATGACTGCCGTGGCGTCCCCAAAATGATCGATATGGCTGTGAGTGAAGATCATGGCCACGACCGGTTTGGGTTCCAGATGCTTCCAGGCCAATTCAAGGGCCGCCGTTGCCGTCTCTCGACATGTCAGCGCATCAACGACGATCCACCCGGTTTTGCCCTCGATGAGGGTGAGGTTGGCCAGATCGAACCCGCGCAACTGATAGATGCCTTTGGCCACTTCGAACAAACCATGAATGTTGTTCAGCTTGGCCTGACGCCAGAGGTTGGGATGGACGCTGGGCGGCGCCTCGCCGTCGACGAATCGATAGGCCGTCTGGTCCCAGGCCGCGGTGCCCTTGGGATGGACGATTTTCAGGTCGGAGACACTTGCGATCCATCCCCGACGGGCATCTTCAAAGTCCTGAAGGTCATCCGCAGCAAGATCTTTTAGTGCCTGGGCGTTAATGTCGATGGTGGTTTGCGTCGGTGACGTGTGGCCGTAGACGTCAGCCTCATTGATGGTTGATCGTGACATCTTAATGACTCCATCTATGTTTTTGCATACGGCACGCTATTGATTTTGCGGGAGGCCTTTAGATTCCTTGAGCAGCGCCCGGACGATGGTATTGCGCTGGATCTCACTGGTGCCGACGACGATTCGATACATGCGCAAGGTCCTGAAAAGGACTTCTACCGGATGGCCCTTCGTAATACCGACATTGCCGTGAATCTGGACGGCCAGATCCGACACTTCAAAGGCCTTCTCAGAACAAAAGACCTTACACATGGCCGCCTCCTTCCGAATGTCTTGACCCGTGTCGGCTTTGGCAGCGGCCGCCAGAACCATGCTCCGCCCCGCATAAATCCCAATGGCCATGTTGGCGAGCATATGTTGGATGGCCTGAAAATCCCCAATGGACCGACCGAACTGCTTGCGGTTTTTTGCGTGGGCGATGGAGCGGTCCAATAGATTCTGGGCCAAGCCGATCATTGTGGGACAATGGAGAAGACGGTTGACGTTGATCCGGTCCATGGCCATCAGAAAACCGGCCCCCTCCTTACCCAACAGGTTGGCGGCCGGCACGCGGCAGTCCTTCAGGTAAATGTTGCAGTCAAAGTGTGTTCCGGACATGGGGATCACCGGGTCGCTCAACTCGTAGCCCGGTCGATCGGCCTCCACGAGAAACGCGCTGACACCACCAGGCCCTCGGTCCGGGTCCGTGACCGCCAGGATGATGGCAAAATCGGCGATGGGCGCCATGGTGATATACTGCTTGCATCCGTTGAGGACATACTCCTCGCCTTCCTTGACGGCGCTTGTCTGGATGCCTGTGGCATCGGAAACCGAGGCCCATCAACTGACCAACTACATCGGCTGGCAGCTGCACGGCACTTGGGGCGGCATTGCTGACCACCAATGTCACCTTTGTGCCCTGCTTTTTCTTCATCTTTGCCGGTGCGCCGTTTATCGAGGCCATGGCCGGTAACCAGCGGCTGCAGGCCGCGCTCACCGGGGTCACCGCGACGGTCGTGGGGGTGGTGCTCAATCTGGCGGTCTGGTTCGGACACAAGGTGATGTTACCTGACGGCAGCGCAGACATATTTGCGATTGTCTCCGCGGTCGTATCCCTGGTGCTGCTGCAGAAGTTTCACTCCCCAATCCATTATCTGGTCCCCATTGGCGCGGTGATGGGGGTGATTCGAAACCTATTTCTTTGACGTCTGGCCACATATATTTACCCAGCCTGAACTGTACATCCAGAGACGATGGCACGGTCCGCGGGTGCTCTGACCGAGGAAAACAACCGGTAAGAAATATGAGGTTGCATATGCGAATATGCAGCCAGGACCGTACAAAATGTGATTTAATGTGATCAAATAGTAAATTGATATCGACAACTTGCCGAATTCATGATCAATCTAGGAACTCCGGCCTTCGGCACCATCGATTTCGAAGCCTGCTATATCAATAGTAGGCTTTCGTTTTTGTTGGAAATTCCGCCTATTTTGACCCGATCCGTCTCTTACACACCAGGCTTACATAATCTGGCAGACGGAGGTGATCAAATGAAGCGCCCCACCCCTTCCCCGTTGCTAAGAAGCAAACTTGCAAAAGTGTGGCAGATGTCATGGAAACGCAATTCTCTGATACCGGCCCTTTTTAGCACCCTTTTGAATACCCTCCGGACATGATTTTGTTCCATGGGCTTTCCGTCGCGATGGAAAACGACCTCAATCGGTTCACCCTTCCCCAACTTACCGGAAATAAAGTTGATTAATCCCATGAACTCCAAGCAGAACCCCTGTGATTTCAAGATCGCTTTCCCGCACTCCAGAGATCAAGAAAGTCGATGGTGTTTTAGGTTCTGAGTGAGTTGCACGAGTCCGGTCTGGTGAATTCTACTGGCACCGCCCAGGGTAAGCAAAAAGGGGAAAAGGGTGCATATAGGGTGTAAATTGAAGCATAAAACTCGCACCCTTTCCGTTTTCACCATAATAATTTCAGCATGTTATAAGCCCCATAGCAATCCGACCTTCAGCACTATTTTTTAATAATATCAATTTGTTATTAGTTATCTCTGAGTGCCCAAACGGAAAGTGGTACCTTTTGATGATCCCAATCACTGGTACCTTTTCGGATGACACGAGGGGAGATACTAATGCCGGTTTATTTGTTTCAGAGGTCAACTCGCTATTACCTTCGGGCCCACATCCCGGGGGACCTTCAACCCCTATTTCAAGTCGCTGAATTCCGCTATTCCCTGAAAACCGCAGAGCTTCGGCAAGCCCGTCACCGTTGTCGGTTGATCATTCCCTTCATCCATTCTATGTTCACAACCCTAAGAGCAGCTGTTTTCAATACGGAGGATTCAATGCCCAGCTCGTTATCGCCTGAAAAGCTGAAACGAATGATTAGCAAGTATGTAATTGACTCGCTTGCCTGGGAGGATAGCTATGGCGGGGCGGCGGTTGGCTATGTCACCGCCATTCAAATGATCGGTGCGGCCAAGACAGTTCTGGTCACCACCACGGCTCCCATCCTTGTATTGCCGTTTTGGATCATATTTCTCAAAGAAAGGCCCGGCGACACCACCGTAGCAGGTGTTTTATCCTGCATTGTCGGCATATGTTGCGTAGCCTTATAGGCCGACCAAGGCTTCGACCCCTGGCCGGCACATGATCGTGCACGCTGACAGAGGATATAGTATGATGTCCAAGTCAGTTGCCGAACTGCAATTGGATCTGGTGATGATCGAATCCCTTTTTCGACCGCAAGTCAGCGATGCAAACCTTTTTTTCGAGGCTCAGTTCAAAACATTAAATTACTGCCGCAGTATACGGAATGCATCGACTCGATCCAGGATGTCTCATTTTTCATTGACACATTCCGGTTCAAGATAGATGCTTCACATACTGTAGAACGGCACCCTTTCAATGTCTTACATGAATTGAGGCATGGCGTCGATGCTGCGAATGATTGTAGTGGCGGTCGGGATGTCCATACTCACATTTCTCGCGGGCTGCGTGATGCATGAATCCTACGGTGGCCCCGAAGTACCAGGAGCCGACCTTGCTGTTGTTAAGGGATATTGGCGGTATATGGTCCTTTATGACGAGGAGTTGCATATCGTGTCGGTCGACGGGAGTCGTGAGGACCGGAAGAGCGGCTGGCCTTACGCCTACTCTATTAGCCTGCCATCGGGCCGACATTGGCTTCAACTTGCCATCCTGCGCAATAGTGGCCTGATTGCCCGGTGCGCATTCGAGTGGACATTCGAGGCAGGGCATCACTATAAGCTGCAACGCGTCCAGCATGATCAGCTCCTTCTGGCGCATCCCACTTCGGCACATTTCCCCGCCTCGATATCAATGGTTGTTACCGCCCCATCCCAACCAACGCAGCAGCTGAGCGCGCCTACAGTGTGCGGTAATGGGCCGTTTTGTCGCCGGGACTCGGACTGCCCAAAGCAGTCCTGCTGTCAATTTGACGAAGGCTTCCAGTTCGGAATCTGTGGACCCCGCGAACGCTAACATCATGCTTTGCTCGGACAGGTGCTCCGCTGCCGCCGCGCACCTGCCGGCAAGCGCGACCGTTGGGCTAATTGTCGGAAATGCATATGACACGGTACTTCATCTCAATTACAGCGATAGCCTTGTTGGGTTGCGCGGCGCTCTCGGCCTGCGGCACTACCGGAGTCACGTCGCACTTCACTTTGCGTCTGGACCTGCCCAGAGACGGGAAAGTCGCTGCCGATGTACATGTCGCGTCGGCTGCAATGGCTGAGGATGCCGCTTTTCTCAACGTTGTCAGGGTCCAACCATGGGGTAGGTTCGGACCCGATGACTTGAGGAATATTGAGCAGTCCCTACGGGATACGATCGCACCACACCTTGCGGAAACGTTGCGCCCCGGAGATGTAAAGATAGACCTTCATCTCGTGGTACGACGTTATGTTGTCAGCATTAGCAACACGGCCGGAGCTGTGATAGCCTGCGTGGTGTGGGCGGCAACGACCCCCAAAGGCTCCGTGATCTATGAGGAGCAATTCTATGCATCGGACGCAGCCTACTTAGTCACCACCATCGGGCTCATCAAAGACTCTGTCCACAAAGCCATTGTCCGTAGGATTGCGACAACGGCCTTGGCGATAGCTCAAGATTCTGCCGCTAACATACAGTCGATAAAGTTCGATAAGACCTCAACATCGTTCGAAGAGTCAGCTGCCCGCCTGCCGAAGACGATGGTGTCGCTGGGTGATCCGAGCCTTATGGTGTTCCCTGAACTCGCCTTAGGCGTGGTCGGGCTGCTTACCCCGTCGGGAGTCTCGACAGTTGAATGGAGGGTGGCTGACCCGTCTGGGGCTTTCGACTGGACTGGGTATTTGAATAAGCTCTACGGGCCATAGCATATCTGTAACTTCTGCAGGCAGCCAGGGCCGTGCCAATTTAGACAGGTCAAAGCAGGTTGAAATCAAATTTCACAAGGTCCACGGTAAAACTGGCTGCTGCTGACCTTAACGTTCGGCAATAGGAGGAAAAATGCGAAACGCGACTTCTATGAAGTGTTTATCGATCTTCTTCTTTGCCGCAGGAGGCGCGTTGTTGTGGACCTTCGCCGGGAGACCAATCGAACATCTCCTAATAGATTATGGTTTCTCTTATTCACCTGACTTCGGCCAGACTCTATCGCTTTTGGTGTTGTACTACATCCTTTGGTTTCCCACGATTTCCATCGGTATAATCCTCTTCCCAGCAGCTCTCTCCGGCGAGTGTCCTCTCATTCTCTATAGTACCAATGGTGCCTTTTGGGGATTCATAAGCTTCATGGCTTTGCGAATTTTTGGAAACCGGAGGAGAAGAAGGAACGTGAAGGAGTGAATCCTTAATGATCTCAGTGAGCAACCAATGCCGAACATAACGCTCCAGTGGGCGCCATAATGCCGTGCAGCTTAGGCAGAGCGTTCGGCCTATCCTGATATAAGCGCACCTAACTTATGCAGGGCCACTCTATTTGTCTTTCCCCCGGCATCACCTTGCGGTATGAGTGAAAGATCCAAGGAGGATCCTGATGCAGAAGCATGACTCAAAATTGGTCCGCGAGAAGATCCACATGCCGGCAATCCTGATAGCCAAGATCGATCGCATCGCCCGGGAGAAGGGCATATCGTTTTCTAAGGTCGTACGACAATCACGACAGCGTCCGTTTGAATAGCATGATGGCCGTAGACATCATCAAGGCGGTAAATATTAGAAGAAAAAGCAAATCGGCCCAGACGGCCCCTACACCAATCCCCTTGAAAAGAACCGACTTCAGGGCCGCTACTGCATAAGCTTAGGGATTAATTGTAGCAAAGAGTTTCAACCATTCAGGAAAGCTGGCAATGGGATACACCGCCCCGCTTGGGAAAAAAAGAATTACATTCATAAAACCGCTGATGATGCCCACGACTCTTGGATGGCGCAGGCGGCCCAGTAGGACGAACATCAAGCTTAGCAAACTCATGGTCGTTAACACAATTATAAGCAGCAGCAAAGCGAAGTGGCCGAAAGTTCGGGAAAAAGATATGCCGGTGATCAGCATGCCGACCGTCATGATGAAAACGGCAATAATTGTGGTCACTGTAAGCCCGCTGATGATGAGGCCTCCCACGATGTCGCCTTTGGACAACGGTGTCAACATATAGCTTTCATCGACGCCGAGAAAGCGATCCATCACCAGGTTAAAGGCTCCCGTGGTCTGGGTGCCCAGAAAAATGGCCATGATGATCACGCCTGGCACAAGGGACTGGCGGTAGTCCACCTGCTGATACAAGTTGATATCATTGAGTTGGGGGCTGCCGAAATCCTCCCTTAGGGGTACATAGGTCAAAGCGATTGCCCGCAGCGCGCCGGTCACGACATTGCGGATGGTTTCCGAAGAAATACCGTCTGTGTTGTCCAGGAAAAGCGCCACTTCCGGGGCGGCCTTGACCGCTTTTTTTTTGCTGAAATCCATGGGGATGATCAGGCAAGCCTTGTAGCGCCCCTGACGGACATTGCGAATGGCCTGGTTTTCGTCGCTGGTCTGATCCAGCGTCACTGTTTTAGGACCTTTGACCAAGGCACGCAGGTTGTCCATCAGGCGTTGCGACCATTCTGCTCCGTCTTGGTCGACCACTACTATCGGTAGGCCTTGCAGCTTGCCCTGGAAAGAATTGCCCAGAATAACCAGGTAGATAATCGGCAGCAGGATGCTCATGGCCAAGGTGATCGGATTGCGTCGGAATTTTTTCAAATCCCGTTCGATGACAGCCAACAATCGGATCATAGAGCCTCCCGGTATCTCGGCCTACGAAAAAAGTATAGAATTACATCATGCACCAGATGTCAATCTCATCTCCCCAACTTTTGGGGCAACCCCGCCCCGATGAGCCTGCTGACTTTGCGGGCTTCTTCTTCCCGGATGGATTTGCCGGTATAATGAATGAAAACATCTTCCAGGGATTGTTCATGGGCCGACACCGATGCAAGTTCACCCCCTGCCGCAAGAACGGTTTCGATAAGAGCGGGCAGGTGGCGGGCCGCACTATCTACAAACACACGAATGACACCGTCTTCTGGAGCGACTTTATGAACGAAGGGCAAGGCTGTAATGCTTTGCGCAAGGATGTCGGAAGAGTTTTCAACCGCCAGTGCGATTACATCGTTTCCCGGTATGGCTGCCTTGAGATCGGCCACCGTTCCAAGAGCGATGATTCTACCGGCATCGATAATGGCCACGCGCTGGCAAAGGCTTTCGGCCTCATCCATGTAATGGGTGGTCAGAAAAATCGTCATGCCTTCTTCCTGTTGCAGGTCGCGCACAAACTGCCAAACCACCCGCCTAGACTGGGGATCCAGGCCGATGGTCGGCTCATCCAGAAAGAGGATTTTGGGATGATGCACCAAAACACGGGCAATCTCCAGACGCCGGCGCATACCACCTGAATATGTGGCCACCAGGTTCCCGGCCCTGGCGGTCAACCCGACTTTCTCGAGCAAAACGGCGATCCGCTTGCGCCGCTCTTTTGCAGGAATGCTGTAAAAACGGCCGTAAATATCCATGTTCTCAATGGCGGTGAGATCCAGATCGCTGGTCATGGCCTGCGGCACCACGCCGATCTCCCGCCTCACCGCTGCTGCCTGCGTAAGGACATCCCAGCACCCCACCCGTGCTAAGCCGGAACTGGGCTTTAGCAGGGGTGTCAACATGCGGATCAAGGTGGTCTTGCCTGCCCCGTTTGGACCGAGAAAACCGAAAATTTCTCCGGCCGGTACTTCGAAGCTGATATTGTCCACTGCTTTCAGCGCACCGAATTTTTTGGTCAGGGCGGAGACCTCGACGGCTTTTGGCGGCTGGTTCATGGGCGTTCCTTTAGGGCAGTGTCCACCATCACACTCATGCCGGGCTCGAGGACCCCGTCATTGCGGTCGATGCCGATTTTAACCTTGAAAGTTTTGATGTCCTGCCGCCCTCTGGATACATCCCGCTGTGTGGCAAAATCGGCGAGCTGGCCGATCTCAACGACCCGGCCGGCAAATTCGGGTTCATCCTTTGACTGGACACGGATCACGGCATTGGCCTGCAATGTGAGGTCCGCCACAATGGATGCTTCGACATCCACACGAACGTATAGGTTCGCCATGTCGACGAGGGTCATCAACGCCACGCCAGGGGCGGTCGTTTCCCCAGGTTCCACAGCAAGGTAAACCACAGTAGCGTCCATTGGACATGTGATCAGGGCTTGGGCAAGCTTGGCTTGCGACACCGATAGTTGTGCCTCGATCACGTTCAGGTTCGCCCGGGCCGATGCCAGCAGGTCTACGGCGTTCTGCAGCCGGGCGGTCGCCTCCGTCTTAGCCGCTCTGGCGGCGGCCAATCCCGCCCTGGCGGCATCCGTATTGGCGGCGGTCTGGTAGGCCGTGTCGGATAGATCCAGGGCTGCCCTGGAGATCACTTGCCCCTTAAAAAGTTCTTGGGCGCGCGTCCACTCGCGTTCGGCGTCCTCAAGATTGATCCGAGACTTTGCCAAATCAGCGGCGGCGCTTTTTATCTTGGCCTCGCTAGCAGCAACCTCCGCTCGGGCACTCTCAACCGAAGAAGCATACACCTGGATGTCGACCCGGGCTTTTTCCAACGACGCTTTGGCTTGGGACACAGCGGCTTCCAGCTCATCGTTTTCTATCTCTATCAAGACCTGATTCTTGCGTACGCGGTTCGAAGGCCATTGATATAGAAGCGGTAAGTTGTATTGTTGTATTTAAAAGTCATTTGAGGCGAATTGAATACCAAAGATGACCGCAATGACGCTGTCAAAAGGATAAAAGATGTTAAAGATGCGGGCCATTTCAAATGGATCGCCGCAAAAAATTATCGGCCAACTAAAGGCATTTTTTGGAGATAAGGGATTGGGCTTGAAACTGGTGTTGGATACGGACTCTCATCTTGTTTTTAGAGATCCTGTAGGGTACGTCATCACTACATTGCACACCGCTGACAATCAGACCTCCGTGATAATTGAGACACGCGAATGGGAATACTTTGTACGCAGGTTTTTGGACCGCCTTGAATAATAGATTGCTGGACGATTCTTTTTTGCCTCGATCTATTGAATCCTAACCAAACGGTGACAAAACCGGAATATAGAGGCGCGCCTCAAGTTCAGATGCCGTCCCTGCCTTAGTAGATATTTAAAATCTAACGGTTCATTTGGTTTGCTGAGTTCAGACAGACTGGAACTGTGACACCGGTTTCTTTGATGCCTGGGCACCCCTAAACCGCAAACAGTCAGCGAAGAGCAAGGCGTTTATCCCCTGGGAACACAGCTCATTTGAAATACTTGGCCACTAACCGAAAAACCGACATGATCAGATACCCACCGTCCAGTGCATGGATGAAACTGTTGCAGATATCGGTATATGTTGCGCAGCCTCATAGGCCGGGTGGGCGCTTCGGCCGGTGCCAGACGACGTTCGTTGATCAAGGGAGCCAGTTGCATTTCTCATCGTTTTTGAATTAAATGGTGTCCCAATCGGTCCACCATGATTGTTTACCTCGTTTGGGATATGTCAAAGAAGGGATTCTTTCAGAGTTCAGAAAGGAAAACCGGTATGCCTACAGTACATGTCAATCACTGCGATATCTACTATGAAATCCACGGTCAAGGCGATCCACTGGTGATGATCATGGGCCTGCGCCGCAATATCGAGTGGTGGTACCGTCAGATCCCGACTCTGGAAAAACACTTCAAGGTCGTTGTCTTTGACAACCGGGGGGCCGGACGTTCCGAAAAGCCGGCCATGGACTATTCCATCGGGCTGTTTGCCGACGATACGGCGGCGTTAATGGAGGCACTGGACATCGATTATGCCCACGTGTTGGGTGTCTCCATGGGCGGGTACATCGCCCAGGAACTTGCGATCAATCATCCACAAAAGGTGAAGGACCTTGTGTTAGGGTGCACCGGTTGCGGTGGTGAAAAGGCGGTATTGATGAGTGCCGACAGAATGGAAAAGTTCACGGCCAACCAGAACCTTACGCCCGAGGAGATCCTCAAAAAGGACATGGACATTTACTTTTCCAATGAATACGTTGCCGGAAACCCGGCGGCGATGGCGCAGTTCAGTGAAATATCTATGCGATATTACCAGCCCGCCGATGCCTTTTTAAGACAGTATGCGGCTTGCCGAAAGCACGATACAGTCGCACGGATCAATCGAGTTACCCAGCCCACCCTGATCATGACGGGTGATGACGACCCCCTGGTTCCGCCGGAGAACTCTTTCATCCTCAAAGAGCTGCTTCCCCATGCGCAGCTGTCTGTTTTTCCAAAGGGGAGGCACTGCTTTTTCATGGAATTCGCCGATCGGTTCAACGAGGAGGTAGTCGATTTTTTCAGATAAGCCGCATGTTATGCTTTCATCACTTTCCGATGGCATACGCCTGCCGCCGCGGGTCGGCATCCGCTTTGAGGACGCCGTTAGCACGGTCGATCACGATGATCTGCGATCAACCCATCATTCAGGGTCCTTCTGACGAGCAGGTTCGACCTGAATATGATGGTATTCCTGGTTCAGCGCAGGACGATAGCTATTGAGTTTATCTGTGACGACCATGCTGCCGGTTTCAATGTTGTGGTTGATAAAGGTTTCCAGTGAATAGGCCGAACAGTCCAGGGCAACCTGCAAACGAACACGGCCAATTTGCCAACAAGAATTCAAGGTTTCAGGGTCTTGAGCAGTGTATCTTTCAATACCAGCCAGGACGATTGTTTTGCCTTCAGCCCCGCGACCCCGTTTGCCGGACTTTTGGCCGCCGATGAAAAACTCATCGACCTCGACACGGCCCGATAATTTTTCGCGATCTTTGCGAACGGTGCAGCGTCTTAGCTTTTGCAACCAGGACCATGCCGTATGATAGCTGCCCAGGCCAAGCAGCTCTTGCAGGTTAACGGAACTGACGCCGGATTTGCGAGTCGTAAACCACCACATCGCTTTGAACCAATAGGTGATCGGTTTTCTCGTTCCATGCATAATGGTACCGGCGGTCAGCGAAACCTGATGTTCACATCTTTTGCAGATGTAGAAGTTGTTTGAACTGAGCCAATAGGCGTTGTGACCACATTTTTCACAAATATATCCATCGGGCCATTTGATCCGGGCTAAATACTCGTAACAGGCTTCGGTGTTGCTGAAACGTTGGTCAAACTCGATTTCGGAATTGGGGAATTCCTCTGTAAAAGCAAAATTGGTCATGGCGACCTCCTTTGATTTAATTGAGGCCATTGTAGCAACCACCTGTGACAGATACGGTCACACCACGCCAGATTTTTTATCATTAGGGTTTTGTGGCTACCCGCATATCTTTTTATCTTTCAAGGTGAGGGAGACGCGGTGTGTCCCAAGATAGTTTTGGCTTTCTGAAGCTTTCTGTGTTAGGCTGCTGGACATATTACTTTTGCGTTTTGCCGCCAATTCTCTGGACAATCCTCTGATTGATTCATCGTTGTCGCGCGTTGTCACATCTTAAGCCACTGCCATTGACCGACCCTGTTCTGATTATCATTATTGAAAACAGTATTTAAACCGGCGATTGATGCAGGACGCAAACGAGTTAGGCTTTCTTACGATTGACACTTCGCCCATCCAGGGGCGCTCAACCATTTCCCGTACGCATGCCGGGAAAATCGGGAGAGTCGTCAATGGAGATCACGATATTGACATATGGCTTGCAACAGAGCCAAGACAACCCCATTCGGCAGGGTTTTGCCCCTCCCCGCTTTCGTGTAGTGCAAAGTTCCAATGACACCGATCTAGTTGATATGCTGAGAGAAACCCGAGCTCAGATCATCGTCTTGGGCCTTTCCGGTGCCGATGGGGACAAAGTCCTGGAGCAGGTGCGCCGCATTCGCGCCACCCATCACGATTTGCCCATTGTGGTGATCTCGCGCATGAGCAGTGAGGCGCGCGCCACGGCCGCCTTTCGCGCCGGGGTGGATGATTACTTCAAAGAGCCAATCTCCCGGGAACAGTTGCTGGGACGTATCGGTGATCTGCTTCTTCACCAAAGCGCGCCCGGGGTAAGACCGCCGCCTCAACCGCCCTTAATGATCGGCACCAGTGAGACCATTCGAGCCACCCGCGATTACATCATCAGGGCCGCCGCCACCCAGAGCACGGTCCTGATCACCGGCGAGACCGGCACAGGCAAGGAACTGGCCGCCCGTCTGATTCACCATTACAGCTGCCACGCCGCCAAACCCCTCATTGCCGTCAATTGCGCGGCCCTGCCCGAAAGCTTGGCCGAAAGCGAACTCTTCGGCTACGAACGCGGTGCCTTCACCGGCGCTTTGGAAGCGCGCAAGGGCAAGTTCGCCCTGGCCGAAGGCAGCACGCTGTTTCTTGATGAGATCGGCGATATGACGCCCTACATTCAGGCCAAGATCCTGCATGCCATCGAAGAGAAGGTGGTCTACCCCCTGGGCTGTAAAAAGCCCGTGACCCTGGATGTGCGCGTGGTGGCGGCCACCAATCGCGATTTGGAGCACCTGGTGGAGCAACAACAGTTTCGCGGCGATCTATACTACCGCCTCAACATCGCCCGGGTGCACCTGCCGCCCCTGCGCGACAGAAGAGAAGATATTCCCGACCTGGTACAACACGGTATTTGTGATCTCAACCGACGCTTCGGACGACGGGTGGCAGGCATGACCGATGATGCCCTGGGCTTTTTACATAACTACCCCTGGCCCGGCAATGTGCGCGAACTGCTCAATCTGCTGGAGTCCACCTACATCAGCCTATCCGGCGACGCGGCCAGCGAGAGGATCGGCTTGGACGATCTGCCTCCGCGCTTCAGACAGCAGGCGGCCCGGCGCTATGGTTCGCCTGAATCCGAAGTGCGCCAGGTGATCGTTTCGGCCCTCACCCAAACCAACTGGAACAAAAGCCGGGCGGCGCGCAAGCTCAACTGGTCGCGCATGACCCTTTACCGCAAGATGTCGCGGTTGAAGATCTCCGAAACCCGGCCCCCCGATCCCCATAAGACCTTCAGCTCCATGTAACAGTGTAACGCGAAGTGTAACATGTTCTTATCTGACTAAAATTATATGAATTTATTCATTCCTGGCTGAAGGCTTCGCTACGTTTTATCAAAACCAGCGCCATACCTACCGCGGGGCCGGCAAGATCGCACGCTTCACGTCGAAAGTCTGGTACAGATGATACACTTTTCCGCGGGTGGTTGGGATGCTTTTCTTCAGGTCGCAGGCCCTCAATGCTTTGCGACGCATGCGCCCGCTTGGCTTCGACGTGGGTGGTAGAAAAACTGGCATCGAAATTGCCGTACTTCTGGTCAGGCTTCAAACACAGCTGCATTGAATCCGCGTCAAATCCTCTTCTACCAGAGGCAGGGGGCACTGCGTCACATGGATGCCAACACTCCGGCCTTGCAAAAGGCGTGCACACCCACGGGCCATTACGCCAACAGCCTGCGCGTGGGCTATAACGCCTATGAGTTTGTCTTCGATTTCGGGCAGGCCTTTGGAGAAGAGGGCTGTATCAGCGGGTGCACCCGCATCATCACCAACCCGGGGTATGCCAAGGCCATGATCGCGGCCCTGCAAAACGCACTGGAAGCCTTTGAAGCGGAATTCGGACACATCGGAAGCGAGCGCCAGGACGCGGCCGAAGGGAGTCAAGCCAATAACGCCGAAAACGAGTGAATCGACGAGAAGAAGGAGGGCGAAAGATGCCTGTCACAACAACCTATCCGGGCGTGTATATCGAGGAGATCCCCAGTGGCGTGCGCACCATCACCGGGGTGGCCACCTCAATCACGGCTTTCATCGGCCGGGCCAAGCGCGGACCGGTCAACAAGGCTGAAACCATCAACAACTTCGGGGATTACGAGCGCATTTTCGGCGGACTTGACCTCAATTCCAGCATGAGCTTCGCCGTACGCGACTTTTTCCTCAACGGCGGCGCCCAGGCCATCATCGTGCGCCTCTACCACACCGACACGGCCGGCGGCGCCGATCCGGCCAAGACCTCGCTCACCGTTGGCAACGTGATCATGGAGGCGGCCAACGAAGGTTCGTGGGGCGTCAACCTGCGCGCCGAGACCGATCTCATTGTCTCCGAGGATGTGGCCGTCAACCTGGGGTTGGCCAAGTCCGATCTTTTCAACCTCACCGTGCGCGACGCGAGCACGGGGGCTTCGGAGAAGTATTTGAACCTCTCCTTTAAAGAGAGCCCCCGCCGCGTGGACCGCGTGCTGGCGGCTCAGTCGGCCCTGGTGCGCTGGAAGGGGTCTTATCCCGGGACACCCCCCACGCCGGCGGCCGATAAGGATGAGGTCACCGAGGGTGAAACCGACTTAAAGGCCGCCACCAACCAGACCGAAATCGACGCGGCCAAGGCCAAGATCGCGGCAGGCCTGGCGGCCCTCAAGGCTTCGGACGGTCTGGCCCTGACCAAGGCCGAGGACTTCACCCCGGCCAATGCCGAGCGGGATAAAAAGGGTCTCTACGCCCTGGCCCAGGCCGATTTGTTCAATCTGCTGTGCATCCCACCCTACAAAGACACCGCCGGCATTCCTAACCAGGACGTGGACGTGAGCCTGGTCTCGGACGCGGCGGCCTACTGCGAGAAGCGCCGCGCCATGCTGCTGGTGGACGCGCCCAGTGACTGGACCTCCAAGAGCACCGCAGTCTCCAAGTTCACCGACGCGGCCACGGACTACGTGGGCGCCCGCTCGCGCAATGCCGCGCTGTTTTTTCCGCGTTTGAAAAAGCCCAATCCCCTGCGCGACAGCCAGGTGGAGACCGTGGCGCCCTGCGGCACTATCGCCGGGCTCTTTGCCCGCATCGACACCCAGCGCGGCGTGTGGAAGGCGCCCGCCGGACATGATGCCTCCCTTAAAGGCGCACCCGAGTTGTCGGTGAACCTCACCGACGATGAAAACGGCGAACTCAACCCCCTGGGCGTCAACTGCCTGCGCGCCTTTCCCATCATCGGCCGGGTGGCCTGGGGATCGCGCACCCTGCGCGGTGCCGACGTGCTAGCCGACGAATACAAGTACATCCCCGTGCGACGCCTGGCGCTGTTCATCGAGGAGAGTCTCTACCGCGGCACCCAGTGGGTGGTCTTCGAGCCCAACGACGAGCCCTTGTGGGCCCAGATCCGCCTCAACGTAGGCGCCTTCATGCACAACCTTTTCCGCCAGGGGGCCTTCCAGGGCACCACCCCGCGCCAGGCCTACTTCGTCAAGTGCGATAAAGAGACCACCACCCAAAACGACATCGACCGCGGCATCGTCAACATCGTGGTGGGGTTCGCCCCCCTGAAACCCGCGGAATTTGTCATTATCAAGCTCCAGCAGATCGCTGGGGATCTCGAAGTTTAAAGGAGGGGGGCGACCATGGCTCAATTCAGCGTCAATCCACAACGATTCGATCCCTACAAAAATTTCAAGTTCCGCATCAAATGGGATGGCCGCTTCGTGGCCGGCGTGAGCAAGATCGGTGCCCTGAAGCGCACCACCGAGCTGGTGGAGCACCGCGAGGGCGGCGATCCCAGCACCGTGCGCAAGTCACCGGGCCAGTCCAAGTACGAGGCCATCACCCTGGAGCGCGGCGTGACCCACGACACCGAGTTCGAGAAGTGGGCCAACAAGGTGTGGAACTTCGGCTCGGGCCTGGGCAGCGAGGTGTCGCTTAAGGATTTTCGGAAGGACGTGATCATCGAGGTCTACAACGAGGCCGGCCAGCTGGCCATCGCCTACAAGGTTTTCCGCTGCTGGGTGTCCGAGTATCAGGCCCTGCCCGAACTGGACGCCAGCGCCAATGCCGTGGCCATCCAGATCCTGAAGCTGGAAAACGAGGGCTGGGAGCGCGACTACGAGGTGACCGAACCCACGGAGCCGCAGTTCACCGAGCCTGAAGGATAGATCAGAGCATGCGACCCCTCACAGCCGCGGAGTTGTTGACGGTGTGGGAGCGCGGACTGAATCAAACCCCTTTGGAGCGGATGTTGGGCTTGCTGGCGGCGGCCTGTCCCGAAAGCGATGGCGAGGCCATCGCGGCCTGGCCCATCGGCCGGCGGGATGCCGGTTTGATGCGGTTGCGGGAGTGGATGTTCGGCCCGCGACTGGCCAACACGGCCCAATGTCCCCAATGCGCCCAACGGGTGGAGTGGGAAAGCCGCGTCTCCGATCTTCTGCCGACCGAGGATGCCGCCCATGAAACGACGGCATCCTTTGAACTCTCCACGGCGGGCTACGAGGTGCACTTTCGTCTGCCCACCAGCAAGGACATGACCGAGGCTCTGGACGCACCTGGCGACGATGCCCTGCAACGTTTGCTCACCCGCTGCATCCTTTCGGTGCGCCAAGGTGATCGAAGTTGCGAGGCCACGGCCCTGCCGGAAATCGTGCTGGCGGCGCTCTCGGAAAAGATGGAGGCCCTGGATCCCCAGGCCGATATCCGCGTCGCCCTCACATGCCCCCAATGCGGTCACGGCTGGCGCGCCCAGTTCGATATCGCCGATTACCTCTGGGTTGAGATCCAGCACTGGGCCCGACAAACCCTCAACGCCGTACACCGCCTGGCCAGGGCCTATGGCTGGTCCGAACGCGACATCCTGGCGCTCAGTCCCACGCGCCGGCAACTCTATCTGGGATTGATGCATTCATGAGTGACTTCTTCAACCATCTACTGCAGCGCCACCAGGGGGAGAGCCCCAGGGTGGAGCCGCGCCCCCGGGCGCGTTTCGAGCCCGAACCCCTGGCACCGCTGCTTGGGTCGATGCCCCGATCCCTGGAGCCCGGATCGCCGGAGATCGAACAGGGAGAAGAGGTTTCCCCTGGGATGCGGCCCGACCACCGAAACGAACAGGGAGCGACACTATCTCCCAGGCCCTCGATCCCGCCCGACGCGGACGGCGGCCAAACTCGCTCCCCGAAATGGCCCATGGAATCCAACACCGCCCCAGGCACGGTTGAACAGCAGACCACACCCCTCACCGCGGTCTTGCCCCGACACCACGATGATGCAGCGACGCTGGTGGCAGCGCCATTTCAATCCACACCTTCCGCGGCCTCCGTTACCGATGCACCCGCACCCCGTCGCGGTGCCGCGCCCGACGAAACCCGTATGGTTGCTCGGGCCGTGCCTCAACCCGTGGACATGACGGAGGAAGCTCCCCAGCCAAGCAAACCAGCTGCCGGATCGCACCCCATGGCAGCGTCCGATGAGGGGCCATGGTCCCAAGCCTTTAAAGGCGATGGCCTTAGCGAGAGACGAGTGGAATCCCGGCACCGGGAGCAGGCCGACATCGAAGCCCTGTGGGAAACCATTCGGGCTTTGCCGCGTCAAGACCAAGAGCCGGATACGTCCTTCGACCTTTTGTCCCAACGTCCTGAAGCCCCTGAACCACCGGCACCCCCCGCTGCCATCCCACCCGGTCGCGAGAGGCTGCTGGTGGCCCCGGCCGGGTCGGAACAATTGCGGGCGGAGCTTGAAAGCCTGCGGGAGCTTGGACGGAGGGCCGAGGCGCCCGAACCCGTCATCCAGGTCACCATCGGCCGGGTGGAGGTGCGCGCCGAAGCGCCGACCGCGCTGTCCCAACCCAAGCCCAAGGCCAGGACGCCCGCCGTCATGAGCCTTGAGGATTATCTCAAACAGCGCAAAGGCAGGGGGTCCCTATGAGCTCACCCACCGCCATCGCCACGGTCACCGCCGTGCTGCAGCACCTTATCATGCAGGCCACGGCCGGGGCCAATGTCACCGCCAAACCGCCCTCGGCGGCGCGCAACGGGTCCAACGGCGACCAGCTCAACCTATTTCTATACGCCACCCACATCAATCCGGCCTTCAGCAACATGCCCCTGCCAGGGCAGGTGCGCAACGGCGAAAGCGCCGCGCCGCCGTTGGCCCTGGTGCTACACTACCTGCTCACGGCCTACGGCGCCAATGACGATGACATCGCCGGCCAGGGCCTGTTGGGCCAGGCCATGATCGGCCTGCACGACCACCCCCTGCTGGGCTCGGCAGATATTGCGGGCATTGTGCCCGACTCGGAGGTGCAAAATCAGATCGAACGCCTGCGCATCACCCCCGAGGTGCTCTCCCTGGACGACATGTCCAAGCTGTGGAGCAGCTTTCAGACCGAATACCGCCTCTCCACGTCTTACCAGGTCTCGGTGCTGCTGTTGGAGAGCAGCCGGGCCGCCAGTGCGCCCCTGCCCGTCTTGCGGCGCGGTGAGCAGGACCGCGGCGCCCAGGTTACCGGGGCGGCCACGCCGACCCTGTTCGGCTTGGTCTTTCCCAACGACGCGCCGGCGGCCCGCCTGGGCGATACGCTCATCATCCAAGGCGCCCAGTTGGCCGCCGACACCCTGATCGCGCGCTTCCGCCATCCTCTGTTGGATGATTTCCTGGATCTGGCGCCCGCGGCGGAGCGCAAGGCCGATGAGATCAAGGTGGTGTTGCCCGACCAGGGAATCGATCCGGCCGTGGGGTCCAAATGGCCCGCGGGTTTTTACACCCTGAGCCTGGTGGTCCAGCGCGCGGGGTTGCCCGAGTGGAGCACCAATGCCCTGGCTCTGCCCCTAGCCCCGCGCATCACCAGCATCAGCCCGGTTACGGCACCGGCGGGCAGCGCGACCCTGACCATCGAGTGCCGACCCCAGGTGCGCCCCAGTCAGCGCGTGGCCCTGCTCTTCGGGGCGCGCACCATCGCGCCCCAGCCTTTCGTCCTCCCAGGTGATCCCAACGCGGCCAGCAGCCTGACCTTTCAGGTCAGCGACGCCGCGGCGCGGCCCGAACCTTATGTGGCGCGCCTGCGGGTGGACGGCGTGGACAGCATTCCGGTGGATTTTTCGGGGGCCACGCCCCAGTTCTCAGACGATCAGAAGGTGACCATCACATGAACGACGCGGCCCAATGGAGCGAAAACAATGCCCAACACCTGAGCACCACGGTGACCTGGGTACGACTGCGTCTGCAGCGCCTGGCGCCGGCGCCCAAGGTCAAGGCCCGGGAAAAACGCGGCTGCTCCTGGTTCCGGGACCATACCCCGCCCGCCTTGGAGGAGACCGCCGGTCCCAAAAAGGCCTCGGACAAGGAGATCGCCAAGGCCCAACAGGCCATGGGCGAGCTGGAGGGCGCCCAGCCGCCGCCGTCTTTGATCCTGTTGAGCCGGTTGCTGGGTCTCTCGCCCTTTGACCGCAATGTGCTGGCCCTGTGCGCGGCCATGGAGCTGGACACGCGCATCGCGCCCTTGTGCGCCCGGGTGCACGATGATGGGGCCAAAGCTTACCCCACCTTTGCCCTGGCTTTTGCCCTCTTCGATGATCCCGACTGGAGCGCCCTGTCTCCCCAGGGCCCCTTGCGCTACTGGCGCCTGCTGGAGATCAACCAGCCCGACAGCCGGCCCCTGACGGCGGCGGCCCTGCGCGCCGATGAGCGCATCGTCAACTATCTCAAGGGGCTTAACTATCTGGACGACCGTTTGAGTCCCCTGGTGGACCCCATCGCGGCATCGCCCCAGGACGCCGCCCTGCCTCCCTCCCAGCAGCAGCGCGTGGAGCAGATCCTGCTGCAATTGAGCCGCAGCGGACCCCAGGAGACACCCCCCATCATCGAACTGCACGGAAGCGACAAGCAGAGCAAACGCCTGGTGTCCGCCCGGGTGACCCAGCCGTTGGGACTGAGCCTGCAAACCATGGCCATCAAGGCATTACCGGCCCAGGGCGCTGATTTTGACAACTTCGCCCGCCTGTGGCAGCGCGAAGCGCAACTGCTACCCATCGCCCTGTATATCCACGGCGAGGGCGCCGGCGACCCGGAACGCGCCCAGCTCCATCGCTTTTTAGATAAATATCAAGGAGTTGTTTTTATCGACGGACAGGAGGCGGGTGATGACGGGCTGCGTCGGCGGGCCGCCTTCGAGGTCGCCAAACCCCTGCCCGAGGAGCAGGTCCGCCTGTGGCAAGAGGCCCTCCAGGGCCGCGGGGGACCGGAGGTGGCGCGCTTGGCCGAACAGTTCGTCTTCAACCAGACCGAGATCGAGCATCTGGCAAAGGCCTTGCTGGAAGCCTATCCGCCAAACCAGCCCTTGCCCGTGGAGGCCCTGTGGCGGGTGTGCCGGGAGGCGGCCCGGGCCGACCTGGAGCAGCTGGCCCAGCGCATCGACGCCAAGGCCACCTGGACGCGCCTGGTGCTGCCCGATGAGCAGACGGCCTTGCTGCGGCGCATCACCGAACAGGTGCACCAACGCAACCGGGTTTACGAAGAGTGGGGCTTTCGCGAGGTGATGAACCGTGGATTGGGCATCAACGCCATGTTTACCGGCGAAAGCGGCACGGGCAAGACCATGGCCGCCGAAGTGATCGCCAACGACCTCAACCTGGATCTATACCGCATCGATCTTTCGGCCGTGGTCAACAAGTACATCGGCGAGACCGAAAAGAACCTGCGGCGCCTCTTCGACGCCGCCGAGGAGAGCGGCGCCATTCTCTTTTTCGACGAGGCCGACGCCCTCTTCGGCAAGCGCAGTGAGGTCAAGGACAGCCACGACCGCTACGCCAACATCGAGATCAATTACCTGCTGCAGCGCATGGAGAGCTACCGCGGCCTGGCGATCCTGGCCACCAATATGAAAAGCGCCCTGGACAAGGCCTTCATGCGGCGCCTGCGCTTCATCGTGGAGTTTCCCTTTCCCGACGCGGCCTTGCGCAAAAAGATCTGGCAAAGGGTCTTCCCGGCCCAGACCCCCCTCAACGACCCCCTGGACTACGATTTTCTGGCCAGGTTGCATCTCAGCGGCGGCGGCATCCACAATGTGGCCTTGAATGCCGCCTTCCAGGCAGCCCAGGCCGGCGGGCCGGTGACCATGGCCCTGCTGCTGGACGCGGCGCGCACCGAATTCAAGAAGCTGGAGCGGCCCTTGAAGGAGAGCGACTTCATCTGGCAGCCCGCCAGGGAGGTGCCGGCATGAATCTCAACATCACCATTGAACACCTCCGCCTGGAGGGTATCGCCTTGGCGCCGGATCAGCAGAACCTGCTGCGGACCCATATCGAGACCGCCCTTGGCCGTATGCTGACCCAAGGCGGCCTGGCATCCCACCTGCACGGCGGCGGAGCCTATCGCAATGCCCCGGCGCAGGGGTTCGCCCTGGGCCGGAACCTTGAACCGGCAGTTTTGGGGGAACGAATCGCCCAATCCATCTACAGGGGGATCGGCTTATGAGAAGAGCACCCACCCTGCCGGAAAAACCCGCGCGTGGGGGCGTGCCGCAGAATCGTCCGGCGACCCATACCGCTGTGCGGCCCGGCCGCGCGCCCCAAGCAGCGCAAGAGACCGCGCTCTGGACGCGCTTCGCCCATGACTGGAGCGGGGTTGCGGCCTACCCGCCGGCTCTGGAAATGCTGCCCCTGGCAGACACGCCCATCCAGCTCAAAGCCAAAGTCGGCAGGCCCGGGGATCGCTTCGAACAACAGGCCGACACCGTGGCCGAAAGGGTCGTGGGATCACCGGCCATCCGCCCCGCTACGGCCATTGCGCCATTGCATTGGCCGACCCACGCACAAAACGCGCAATCCACCACCCATTCGCCGGGGTCGATCGACCGGCCAACACCCCTGGCCCAAGGCAGCAGTTTCGGCCGGCCCCTGGATGCCGGGGTGCGCGATGCGATGGGGCGGCGCATGGGCTATGATTTCGGCAATGTACGCATCCATACGGATGCTATTGCCACACACTTCAACAAAGGGCTCAATGCCAGGGCGTTCACCCATGGATCGGATATCTTCTTCAACCAGGGCGAGTACCGCCCGAACACCAAGGGCGGCCGCAGGCTGCTGGCCCATGAGCTGACCCACGTGGTGCAGCAAAACAGCATGGCGGACAAAAGCGCCCAGCGGGAGATGATTCAGTGCACCACCATCGGCGAGATCCTCAATGAATTCTTCTCGCCCTTTTCCAGCGAGCACCTCTGGGTGATGCCCGAGGGCGACAACTACACACGCATCGTTCGCCGCTGGCAGCCCGTGATCGATGCGGTCAACCAGGCCAAGGCCGATCTTGAGGCCAACTGCGCCGCCTGGAGTGCCGGCCACCGCACCGACAGCTCCTGGACTCCCGGCATGACCGATCCGCCGGTCACCGATCCCAATGCCCACGGCATATGGGTCGCAAGTCCACCGGGAACCGATCCCCAGACCTGCAAGGACGCTTTCATCATCTATGTCGGCTCACATCTGTTGCTCGGTCCGCCGGTGCAGACCTTCGAGCTCTACACTTGCTCCATCGGCTCCTTCGGCATCTACGTTACCGTGGACAGCATCGATTGCGCGACCCAGACCGCCGACATGAACATCTGGATGTACAACGCCATGGACCAGGGCTCCTTCGGCCAATACGCCAGCCATCCGGCCTTTGCCTTAAGCGGCATGGAGCGCCAGTACATGTGGTGGAACTGGCACGAATCCCACAGCTGGGGCGCGGCTCCGGCCCCTGGTGGCGGGTCGGGTGGCGGCTCCAGTGAATGGTAGGAGAGGATGAGGAGGATGATCTACAGCCTGCTGTGTTCGATCCTGGCCGTGCAGGCCGCTTGCGGGCCCGAAGGCAACCCGAACGGAAATGTCGAGCCGGTCCTGGAACAGCCTGTGCTCACTCCCACCACCGTGGCCGTGGGGTCGCAAAAGATCCGTTTTTATGTGGATTATGGGAGCGACAGCGCCGTGCTCGGGTTCTTCGTGGAAAACAGTGTGGATCAGAGACGCTACTTCCCCATCTACGCCTCCACCTATCGCGGGGTGCCGGCGGTGACCCTGGAACTCTTCGTCGAAGCCCCCCATGCCCATGAAGATGCGCGGATGTGGGTACGCTCCTCTTGGGCTGGATATGAGATGCTGGCCTTTCATAAAGACGGCAGCGACCGCTGCCTGACACGCTTCGGCGAGATCCGCGCCCAGGAGCGTCCCACTCCCAAAACCCTTGGGGGAGAGACAAAGGCCTGGCCGGCCTTGGAACAGAGCCAAGCCGCTAAAATCGCCATCTTGACCTTCGACGGCAAGGCCTGGGCGGAGCAGAAATTACACGAGAAGTAACGAAGCTTCGGTTTGGGACCTCAATTCGAGGCATTCATAGATGATGTCTACCATGAGATACAATGCCTTTACTCCAAAAGAGAATCCGCTCGGCACCGGTGCCCTCATCCAACAGCGACCGGCGACTCTGCCGTTGCAGCGCAAGTGACCCGGCCGCAGCGGGGCCGGTTCGGCCCCCTGGCGCCGTGAAGAAGAGGAGCGCAAGCGCTTCCTGCAGCGTCGCGCGGCCCATCAGGGCACCCCCGCCACTGCGCCGCCCGTGGTCCATGAGGTGTTGAATTCGGCCGGCCGGCCCCTGGACAGTGCCACGCGTGGCTTCATGGAGTCTCGTTTCGGTCGTGATTTCAGCCAGGTGCAGGTGCATGACGATGCCCGCGCGGCCCGCTCGGCGGCCGCGGTCAATGCCCTGGCTTACACCGTGGGCCAGGACATCGTCTTTGCCCAGGGACAGTATACCCCTGCCAGCGCGGTGGGACGCGAGCTATTAGCCCACGAACTGGCCCATACCGTGCAGCAAGCGGGAGTTTCCAGCGGCGACGGGGCGTCCCGGAGTGTGGCCATTGCCGCTTCAGGATCAAGGGCCGAGCGTGAGGCGGACCGTGCCGCCGGAACGGCCATGCTGACCGGTGGCCCAACGGACGCCATTTCCCTGAGCAACCTGGGGCTCATGCTGGCCCGCACCAACTGCGCGTCCCTCAACTATCGGCAGTGCATCACCGGGGTGTACAAGTGCGGCTACGGCCTGTCCGGCACCTGCGGCTGGGGCGGCATCGCCAACGGCTGCCGCTGCATGGGCGCATCGCAGCCCAGCGCCTCGCGGGTACTGGAGGTGCTGGCCATCCTGGGACTCTCTTTGCTGCTGCTGGCCACGGTGATCGCCGCCCTTCTGGACCCTGAACCGGCCAGCAAGCTGCTGCTGGGCGGATTGACCGTGGCCGAGGCCGCGGCGCTGCTCTTGATGTTGGGCTACTCAGAACAAGAGGTGCGCGACATGGGTCTGGACCCCTCCCTGGCATCGGCGGCCATGGGCGGCGGGGAGGAGCGCACGGCTTAGTCTGATGGGCGGAGACGGCACAAATGCGCATTTGGGATCGGAATGAATCGTAAAAAGAGGATTACGGCAACGACGACGACAGCGATCCCGATACCGAGAACAAGAGGCAGATCATGACCACATTTCCACAATCTCCGCGTTTAATCAAAGGCGCCCTGGTGGGCGTCGATATCGCCAACCCGCTGGCCAGCGTGGTGGTATTCCAATACAACCCCGCCACCATGACCCGGCGCCTGGAGGCGCGCGCCGCGGGCGAGGGCGGCGAGGTGGGCGAGACCACGCGCCTTTCCGGGCCGCCCAAGGAGACCATCACCCTCACCGTGGAGATCGACGCCGCCGACCAACTCGAAAAGGCCGAGCCCCTGGCCGTGGGCATGGGGCTCTATCCCACCTTGTCGGCCCTGGAGATGATGCTCTACCCCAAGACCGCCATGGTGATTGCCAACTCGGTGCTGGCCGCCATCGGCTCCATCGAGATCCTGCCCATTGAGGGGCCCCTGGTGCTCTTTGCCTGGGGCATCAACCGGGTGCTGCCCGTGCGCCTCACCAGCTTCAGCATCACAGAGGAGGCCTACGATCCTATGCTCAATCCCATCCTGGCCAAGGTGGAGCTCTCCCTGCAGGTGTTGAGCTACCAGGACTTCAGCATGCTGCACCCGGGCTTCAGTTTGTTCATGGCCCACCAGGTGACCAAGGAGGTCATGGGCACGCTGAATGTGGCCAATAGCGTGCAGAATATCGCGCTGGGACTGAAACTGTGAGGATGGTCGGTATACTTGCCCTCGTTCCCACACGAAGCGTGGGAACGAGGGCAATGGACAGAGGGGACGTCGTGAACAAAGGGGACCGTCAACGCCGTCCACCAGGTCCATTCAGTCCATGTCGTCCATAGGGGTGACGGGCTTATGGACAATCGGGTAAACGGGCAACAACGACAAGGAACAAACTATGAATATTACAATAGGCAATCAGCTCTTCCCCCCCACCAGCCGCTACCATGGCATCGAGACCGCCACCCTGGAAACCGACGGCGGTCCCCAGGGGGCTTTTCAAATCCTTTACTTGAGACGCCGTTTTGTGCCTTCTCCCGAGCGCTTCGCCCTGCTGCAGGAGCACGCGGTGGAGGCCGGCGACCGGCTGGACAATATCACGGCGCGCTACCTGGGCGATCCCTTGCAGTTCTGGCGCGTCTGCGACGCCAACAACGCCATGAACCCCTTTGATCTGACCGCCGCGGTAGGGCGCCGTTTGCGCATCACCCTGCCCGAGGGGCTGCCGGAGATGCCCAATGTTGCTGGGTAACGCCATCCTCACCCTGCTCATCGGCCCGGCCGTGCCCGTGCCCGCGCCATTGCCGGTGATCGAGGCGTTGCAGAGCGTGCAGGTCACCAGCGCCCGGGACAGAAGCGGCTTCCAGCTGCGCTTTGCCATGGGCAAGCGCTCCTTGCTGCAGCTGGCCCTGCTGCCGGCGGGCTATTTCGATCCGGTGGTGACCCGGGTGGTGATCATGGTGACCATTAGCGGCATTCCCCAGGTGCTCATGGACGGCTTTGTCACCCGCCAGGAGTTGGCCCCCAGCAACACGCCGGGGGAGTCGACCCTGACGGTGACCGGCGAGGATCTGAGCGTGGCCATGGATATCGTGGAGAAGGTGCTGCCCTTGCCAGCCATGCCCGATGCGGCCAAGGTGGCCGTTTGCCTGGCGCCCTACGCGGCGTTGGGGGTGGTGCCCATGATCATCCCGCCCATCATCACTACGGTGCAGTCGCCCACCTCGCGAATCGAGACCCAGGCGCTCAAGACCGACCTGGCCTACATCAAGGAGCTGGCCACGCGCAACGGCTACGTCTTCTTCATCCAGCCCGGCCCCCTGCCGGGTCAGAGCATCGGCTATTTCGGCCCCGACATCAGCGTGCCCCTGCCCCAGCGCTCCCTGAGCGTGAACATGGATGCCTTCACCAATGTGGAGTCGTTGAGCTTCTCACTAGACGGCCTGGCCAAGAAGATCCGTATCTTCACCGTGCTGGACCCGGCCACGCGGCGCATCCCCATTCCCATACCGCTGCCCAACGTCAGTGCGGTGAAGCCGCCCCTTGGCCTGCGCCCCACGCCGCCGGCCAAGGTGGAATTTCACAACGGCGGCGCGCGCCTGGCGCCCGACGAGGCGGCCCGGGACATTCTGAGTTTTCTGATGAACAACTCCACGGCCATCAGCGGCTCCGGCACCCTGGATGTGCTGCGCTACGGCCAGGCCTTGCGCGCCCGCACCCTTGTAGGCGTGCGCGGGGCGGGCCTGGCCTATGACGGCCTCTACTACGTGGACAGCGTCACCCACGACATCAAGAAGGGCCAGTATAAACAGAACTTCAGCCTCTCCCGCGACGGGCTGATCGCAAATACACCGGTGGTGATTCCATGACCGAAGAGAGCAACACCCGTCAGTTCTGGGGCAAGTACCGCGGCACGGTGATCAACAACATCGATCCCGAGCTGCGCGGCCGTCTGCAGATCAGCGTGCCCGATGTGCTCAGCCTGGTGCCCTCCACCTGGGCCGAACCCTGCACGCCCCTGGCCGGCCCGCCCGGACCGGGCATGGGGGTCTACCTGGTGCCACCCATCGGCGCGGCCGTGTGGGTGGAGTTCGAACGCGGCGATCCCAACTTCCCCATCTGGGTGGGCTGCCGCTGGGGTTCCCAGTCGGATATTCCGCCCCTGGCCCACGCCGGGCTGCCCGTGTCGCCCAACATCGTGTTGCAGACCCTGGGCCAGCACAGCCTGGTGATCAGTGACCTGCCCGGCCCCACCGGCGGGCTGATGCTCAAAAGCGCCACGGGCGCCTCCATCATCGTCAATGACACGGGCATTTACATCCAGAACGGCAAGGGGGCGAGTCTGATCATGACCGGGCCCACGGTGACGGTGAACAACGGCGCCCTGGTGGTTACTTGATTGGCGTTGATTGGTTGAAGAATGGTTGATTCGGAAAGCGGCACCCTGCCGCCGTGATTGAAAATTTAAAGCAGATAGAATTCAACGTCCCAATCAACCCATAAACCAATCGGCCAATCAACCCATAAACGCCCCCCGAAAGGAGGCAACATGCCTGGATTCTTGCTCCACGTCGGCGCCCAGGTCACCTGTGCCCATGCCGGTCAGGCCACTCCCACGGCGCCCAACCCGCGCGTGACCGTCATGGGCCAGCCCACGGTGCTGCAGACCGCGCCCTATGTGGTGGCCGGCTGCACCTTTCCGCCGCCCACGGCGGGCAACGGGCCGTGTGTCACGGCCCAGTGGATCACGGGGACGACCCGGGTGCTCTCCAATGGCCAGCCCCTTTTGGTGCAAAGCAGCCAGGCGATCTGTACGCCCACGGGCACGCCTTTGATCATTGCCGTCACCCAGACACGGGTGAGTGCCATATGAGGTGTCTATGAACATCGACTATCCTTTTCGTTTCGACCATCGCGGCCGCACCGCGCTCACCGATTATGACGAGCACATCCGCGACATGATCGAGCAGTTTCTCTTCACCAACACCGGCGAGCGCGTCAACCGGCCCGATTTCGGCTCGGGCGTTTTGCAGCTGGTATTCGCCCCCAACAGCCCCGAACTGGCCTCCACCCTGCAGTTCACCCTGCAGGCCGGGCTTACCCAGTGGCTTGGGGATCTCATCGAAGTGCGCAAGTTGGAGGTGGTAAGCCTTGAGGCCACCATCCAGGTGGAGATCCAATACCTGGTGCGGCGCACCCAGGAGGCGCGCACCACCACCCTCGTACGGAGAACCGCATCATGAACGAACCGCTCTGCCAAGATCCGGCCCGGCGCGAAGCCGTGCGCCTGGACCGCCGCTTGTACGGCCTGGATTATCTGGAGGTGGGCGAGGACCAGCTCACCCTGACGGTCTATTTTCTGGGCAAGGCCCCCCGGGGGCTGGAGGCGCGCAATTTGCGCATTGACGGCGGTGAGCGCATCACCGGCATCGACGTCATCGCCATGCGCCTGGAACGCTTCCGCGACCCGGAGCTGGACGATTACATGGTGGTCACCCTGGACCGCTTCGGCGACTTTTCCACCTACACCCTGCGCGTGGTGGCTCAGGACGAGGGGGGCGATTGGGGGCCCCACCCCGATTTCGACCCGCGTTTCGACCGCCTCGCCTTCAGCTTCAAGGTGGACTGCCCCACGGGCCTCGATTGCCGGACCGATCAGATTTGTCCGCCCGAGGAGCGGGAGACGCCCGAGATCAACTACCTGGCCAAGGATTATGAGAGCTTCCGGCGCCTGATCCTGGACCGCCTGGCCCTGGTGATGCCCGAATGGCGCGAACGCCATGTGCCCGATATCGGCATCGCCCTGGTGGAGCTTCTGGCCTACACCGGCGACTATTTGAGCTACTATCAGGACGCCGTGGCCACCGAGGCCTACCTGGACACGGCCAGACAGCGCATCTCGGTGCGGCGCCACGCCCGGCTGGTGGACTATCGGCTGCACGAGGGCTGCAATGCCCGGGCCTGGGTGAGCATCGAAACCGACAGCGACTTTTCCCTTTCAGCCGACACCTTCTATTTCATCACCCGGCCGGCCCAGGCGCCCCAAACATTAGGCCCCGTGGTCTCATCGGAGGAGTTGCGGCCCATTGCCGGCCATCTCTACGAGCTCTTCGAGGCCCTGCGGCCCCGGGCGCTTCAGCTTTACCGGGACCACAGCCGCATCTCGTTCTACTCCTGGGGCGATGCCGAGTGCTGCCTGCCCAAGGGCGCCACCCGAGCCACCCTGCTGGGCCAACTGGTTCGACATCAGCAGCCCCCGGCCGAGGCATACGGCCCCCCGGCAGGAGGCGATCCTGCCCCTGATGCGCCACCCGATGTGCCGGTCACGGCGGCCCATCACGTGGAGCGCGCGCCTTCGGCCATGACGGCGCCCCAGCTGCACCTCAAAGCCGGCGACATCCTGATCTTCCAGGAGATGATGGGGCCCCGCACCGGTCATCCCGGCGACGCCGATCCCCATCACCGCCACGCCGTGCGCCTCGCCTCGGTGGCGGCCGGCTGCGACCCGCTCACCGGCCTGGCCGTGGTGGAGATCGCCTGGGATGAAGAGGACGCGCTGCCCTTTGCCCTTTGTATGTCGGCCGTGGGGCCGGCCCCGGCCTGTGAGCTGCTGGAGGATGTGAGCATCGCCCTGGGCAACGTTGTCCTGGTGGACCACGGCGCGGGCCGGGACGAACCCCTGGGGGAAGTGCCCGCGGGCGAGATCCGCGATTGTTGCCGAGATGTCGGCCTGCCCGCCGATGAGCAGCTGATCCCGGGCACATACCGCCCCATGCTCGGGGGTGCTCCTTTGACCTTCAGCCAGCCATTGGATCATGCCGCGCCGGCGGCGCGCCTGCTGTCGCAAGACCCCCGCAAGGCCCTGCCCCTGGTGAAGCTCAAGGGCGAACCCGCCTTTTCCGGTGATCCCTGGTGGCAGGCGCGTGCCGACCTGCTGTCGAGCGGTCCCGACGATCCCCACTTCGTGGCCGAAATGGACGAGGCGGGCCGTGCCCATCTGCGCTTTGGCGATGACGCGTGCGGCGAGCAGCCCGATGTGGGCACGGCCTTTACCGCCTTCTACCGCGTGGGCAACGGCCTGGCGGGCAACGTGGGGGCCGAGGCCATCGTCCACCTGGTGCTGCGCGACGCCACCCTGGACGGCGTGACCCTCAAGGTGCGCAACCCCCTGCCGGCCCGAGGCGGCACAGCGCCCGAACCCATCAACGAGGCCAAGCGATTTGCGCCCCACGCCTTTCGCACCGAGCTGCAACGCGCCATCACGGCTGACGACTATGCGGCCATCGTGGTCCGCGATTTCGGCCGGCGCATCCAGCGCGCCGCGGCGCGCCTGCGCTGGACCGGGTCGTGGTACGAGGTGCTGGTGGCCATCGACCCCCTGGGCAGCGACACGGCAGCCCCCGAACTGCTGGCCGAGATCGAGGCCCACCTGCACCGCTATCGCCGCATGGGCCACGACCTGGTGGTGGCCGCGGCCCAACGCGTGCCCCTGGAGGTCGAGCTGCTGGTGTGACGTGAAGGAGCATTACCTGCGCGGCCACGTCAAGGCCGCCCTGTTGGATCTCTTCAGCAACCGGCGCCTGCCCGACGGCAGCCTGGGCCTGTTCCATCCCGACCGGCTGAGCTTCGGCGACGGCGTCTACTTGAGCGCCCTGGCCGCCGCGGCCCAGGCCGTGGAGGGGGTCCAGAACGTGGAGATCCGGCGCCTGGAGCGTCTGCAGGAAGGCTCCAACCAGGAGCTGCAAAACGGCGTGCTGCCCCTTTCACCCTATGAGATCGCGCGCCTGGACAACGACCCCAGCCGGCCCGAAAACGGCCGTTTGACCCTTGAGATGAGAGGTGGACGATGAACAACCGCTGCCCCGACTGCTGCCACCCCGAACGCATCGATGCCCGCTTCTGCGGCTGCTGCGAGGGCATCGCGGCGGTAACGCCCCTGGCCCTGTTCAACCGGCCGGGGCTGACCCGGTTGCGCTACCGTATGGGCACTCATGGCGAAATTCTTTCGAGCATGCTCGCGCGCCTGTCGAGCCGTGATTACCCGGCCCTGGCCGAGCTCACCACCCGCGATACCGATGACCCGTCCATCGCCCTGCTGGATGGATGGGCCGTGGTGGCCGACGTGCTCACATTCTACCAGGAGCGCATCGCCAACGAGGGCTACCTGCCCAGCGCCATCGAACGGCGCTCCATCCTGGAGCTGGCGCGCCTGGTGGGTTACAAGCTGCATCCCGGCGTGGCGTCCAGCGTCTTCGTGGCCTACACTCTGGATGAAAAGTTCGAGGAGGAGACCACCATCCCGGCGGGCAGCCGCAGCCAGAGCGTCCCGGCGGCCGGAGAGCTGCCCCAGTCCTTTGAAACTTCGGAGGATCTGAAGGCGCGGGCCCTGTGGAACAACCTCAAGCCGCGTCTGAGCCGGCCCCAGACGGCAAACGCCATCCGCAACTATGATGCGAACAACACGCCCCGGCCGCAGGTCTGGCTGGCGGGCGTCACCACCAACCTCAAGCCCAACGACCCCCTGCTCATCGACTTCGGCGGCGGCATCCCCGAGTTTTTCCGCGTGCACCGGGTGACCCCCGACAACGGCGCGGACCGCACACTGGTGAATCTGGCCCAGCCCGTGGCCGCGACGCCCGGGGGCTCGGCCCAGCAGCGCGAGATCATCACGGCCCTGACCCAGAGAGCCTCCCTGCAGCCGCGCAACGCCCTGCGGCTGCCGCGCGCCCTCAAGCAGCAGTTCCGCTCCAGGGCCGAGACCGGCTACGCCGCGGTCAAGGCCTTTGCCCCGGTACTCAAACAGACCCTTTCCAAGGCCGCGGCCAATGCCCGGGTCTCTTCGCCCAGCCCCATCCGGGTCTGGGCCCTGCGGCGCACCCTGTCGCTCTTCGGCCACAGCCATCCCGGCACGCCCAACTACACGCCGGGCGAAGGCGGCACGCTCTCGGTGACCAGCTACACCCAACCCACTCTGGGCACGATCTGGCCCGGTGCGTTCATCGGCAGCCAGAACATCCCCACCCTGGCCGTGGAGCCCCAGGATGAAAACATCGCCGAAGCAAGCTGGATCGCCGTGCGCTACCCCGTGCTCAACGCCAACTGCGAGGTGACGGGATGGACCCACTCGGTGCACCGTGTGGACGGGGTGCAGCTCACCTCCTTAAGCGCGCTGGGCACCTCGGGCAAGGTCAATCTGCTGGAGCTGGCCGCGGGCAACGGCTGGCTCAGGGAGCTTTCTGCCGGAGATTTCGACCGCTACATGAGCTGCGAGCCCCTGCTGCGCAACACGACGGTGCTGGCCAAGACCGAGGCCCTGGAACTGGCCGAAGCGCCCATCGAAAATCTGATATGCGGTGGCATGGAGGACCTCATCGAACTGAACGGCTTTTACGAGGGTCTGGAATCGGGGCGCTGGGTGATCGTCGCCGGCGAGCGCGACCTGCCCGGCACCGAAGGCGTGCGCTTCAGCGAGCTGGCCATGCTGGCCGCCGTGACCCAGGATGTGGACTGGTCCCTGTCCAGCAGCGGTGAGCAGACTCACACCTTCATCCAGCTGGCCGAAGCGCTCGAGTACTGCTTCAAACGCGACACGGTGACCATCTATGGCAACGTGGTCAAGGCCACCCACGGCGAGACGCGCCGCGAGGTGCTGGGCGGCGGCGACGGCGCCAAGGCCATGCAGCGCTTTGCCCTCAAGCAAAAGCCGGTGACCTATACGGCGGCGGCCAATCCCAGGGGGGTGGACAGCTCCCTGGAAGTGCGCGTCAATGAGGTGCGCTGGCACGAGGCCGAGGCCCTGTCGGGCCTGGCGCCCACGGACCGGCGCTTCGTCACCCAGACCGACGACGAAGACCAGACCACGGTGATCTTCGGCAATGGCCAGCAGGGGGCGCGCCTGCCCACGGGTACGGAGAATGTCAAGGCCCGGTACCGCACGGGCATCGGCCGGCCCGGCAATGTCAAGGCCGGCCAGATCAGCCTGCTGGCCGACCGGCCCCTGGGGGTCAAGGAGGTGATCAACCCCTTGCGCGCTTCGGGCGGCGCGGACCGCGAAAACCGCGACCAGGCGCGCAAGCACGCGCCCCTTGCGGTCACGGCCCTGGACCGCCTGGTGTCGGTGCGCGACTACGCCGACTTTGCGCGCACCTTCGCCGGCATCGGAAAGGCATGCGCCGTGGAACTGAGCACGGGCCGCAAACCCCTGGTGCATGTGACCATCGCCGGCGCCGACGACATTCCCATCGACGAGACCAGTGATCTCTTCATCAACCTGGAGCGCGCCCTGCGCAGCCTGGGCGATCCTTTTCAGCCCGCACAGGTGGCCGTACGCGAGCTGCTGTTGATGGTGATCAGCGCCAGGGTGCGCATCGATCCCGACTACCTCTGGGAGGATGTGGCCGCGCGCCTGCGGGCGGCTCTTCTGGCGGCCTTCGGCTTCGAGGCCCGGGAGCTGGGCCGGCACGTATTTCTGAGCGAGGTCTACGCCGTGACGCAGGCCGTGCGCGGGGTGGTCTACGTGGACATCGACAGTTTCGGCGGGGTGCCCGAAAAGATCAGCGACTACACCGGTGAGCGCCGCCTGCTGACCCCCGACGAGGTCACCGATGCGGTCTTCTGCATCGCCGATCCGGCCGCCTGCGAATACGAGGGCCACACCACGGCCGCCCTGCGCGTGACGACCCGACTACGTGGCCCAGGCGCGGGCATCGCGGCCCAGGTCCTGCCGGTCAATTGCGCCGGCTTCGATGGTCTCCGGACCTATCCGGCCCAGCTGGCCCTGCTGTCCGCCGAGCTGCCGGATACCCTGATCCTTAACCCGATAGCCGATTGAGGACGCTGGGACGGCACTGTATTGCATTCTTCTTCGTGCCCTTCGTGTCCTTCGTGGTTCGCGTCATATGGATTCAAGCACCACGAAGGACACGAAGGAAAAACTGCTGCCGAAGCCCGAGCGGAAAAGGAAGGGCAAGCCCTATGAAGGACGACCGTATCAACCGATTGTATGATCTGCTGCCGCCCATCTATCGCATGAAGGACGCCGAACAGGGAAGGCAGCTGGAGGCCCTGCTGCAGGTGATCAGCGAACAGGTCGACCTGTTGGAAGATGACATCGGCCGGCTCTACGACAACTGGTTCATCGAGACCTGCCAGGATTGGGTGGTGCCCTACCTGGGGGCCCTGGTGGGCTACACCGCCGTGCCCGCCGCCGGCCTGCCCGCCAGGGCCGACACGCCCCAGGCGCGCCGGCTCAACCAGGTGCTCATCCCGCGCCGGGAGGTGGCCAACACCATCCGCAACCGCCGCCGCAAGGGCACATTGGCCCTGCTGGAGGAGCTGGCCCGGGACGTGGCCGCCTGGCCGGCCCGGGCCGCGGAGGGATACCGCCTGCTGAGCTTCACCCAGGCTCTCAACCACCAGCGACCCCATTGGGGCCGGACCTTGGATGTGCGCGACGGCGAGCTTTTGGATCTGCTGCACACGCCCTTTGATCGCAGCGCCCACACGGTGGATGTGCGCCGGGTCAACTCGGCGCGCACCATGGGATACCACAACCTGCCGGCCGTGGCCCTGTTCGTCTGGCGTTTAAAGTCCTATTCGGTCACCGCCACCCCGGCCTACTACCTGGAGGCCGTCAGCTCCACGGCCGGCCCCCACTGCTACAGTTTCAGCATCCTGAGAAACGACACGCCTTTATATATCGCGCCCGAGGCCGAGAGCGACCCCGCCCACATCGCCGATGAATTCAACCTGCCCGTGCCCATCCGGCGGCGGCTGCTGGCCGAACAGAAAGGGCGTCTATACGGCCCGAACAGGAGCCTGCAGCTCTTTCGCGGCGTCAAGCAGGGCGACCAAGTGGTGCAGGAACCCATCCCGGCCCATCAGATCGTGGTGGCCGATTTGAGCCATTGGCACGTTTACGCCCCCCGGCCGCGCACCGTGGCCGTGGACCCCGAACTGGGACGCATCGCCTTTCCCGAGCGCCAGTGGCCCGAACACGGCGTGTGGGTGCGCTACCACTACGGCTTCAGCATGGACATGGGCGGCGGCGAGTATGAGCGGCCCATCTTCCAGCCCGATGCGGCCAAGCTCTATCGCGTGGGCCGCCAGGAGATGCACAAGACCATCAACGCGGCCCTGACCCAGTGGCGCCAGGACTCCAATGAAACCGCCGTGGCCCACGCCGTCATCGAAATCAACGACAGCGGGGTCTACGTGGAGCCCATCGCCATCCGCTTCAAGCCGGGACAGCAGAGCCTTACGCTGCGCGCGGCCAACCGCAGGCGCCCGGTAATCCGCCTGCTGGACTGGCAGACCGATCAGCCCGACGCCCTGACCATCACGGGCGCCCAGGGCAGCCGCTTTACCCTGGACGGCCTGCTGATCACCGGCCGCGGCGTGCGCGCCCATGGGGATCTGGCCGAGCTGACCATCCGCCACACCACCCTGGTGCCGGGTTGGAGCCTGGGCCACGACTGCAGCCCCCAGCGCGCCACCGGCGCCAGCCTGGAGATCGAAAGCCCCAAGGTCTGCGTGCGCATCGAACACAGCATCGTGGGCGCCATCCAAGTGGACCCTGATCTGGTGCGGCCCCTTGAACCTGGGGATTCAGACGACGCCGACGACACGCCTTCCCCCGACGACGACAATGTGGAAATCCCCGTGCGGCCGGCCGCCGAAACGGCTCTTGCGGCGCGCTGCAGGGGCATCGGCCGGGGCGTGCGTCTTGATCCCATCCGCATCTGCATCGCCGACACCATCGTCGATGCCACCGATCCCGAACATGAAGCCCTGGGATCGCCGGGATGTCCCGTGGCCCACGCCGTGGTGACCATTGTGCGCAGCACCATCTTCGGCCGCATCCAGGCCCACGCCGTAGAACTGGGCGAAAACAGCATCTTCATGGGCGTCATGAGCGTGGTGCGGCGCCAGATCGGCTGCCTGCGCTTCAGTTACGTGACCCCCGGCTCGCGCACCCCGCGACGCTACAACTGCCAGCCCGATCTGGTGGTGCAGGCCAAAAACCGGGAGCTGCTGTCCCTGGTCCCCACCCGGCCCCTCACGGCCCGGCAGCGCGCCCAGATCCAGCAGGCCCAGGAGATGGAGATGCGCCGCGTGACGCCCCACTTCGACAGCGTGCGCTACGGCCAGCCCGAATACTGCAGGTTATCGCGCTATTGCGTGGATGAGATCATACGCGGCGCCGACGATGAATCGGAGATGGGCGTCTTCCACGATCTGTTCCAGCCCCAGCGCAGCGCCAGCCTGCGGGTGCGCATGGATGAGTACATCCCGGCGGGGATGGATGTGGGGGTGGTTTTCCCTTAATCCGTTGGCACGTCTGCCCGTGGCCCGTTCAGCCCGTTGGGCGGAAATGACCAGAGCAAGCAATTGGGCGAAAACCCAAAAGGCTGACGGCGAAAAAGCGAACACTGGATGCGCTTCACAAATCGCGGTGTAACATCGGCCAATCCGTAAACAGGTGTGGCAAGACCCAAGACTATGAATAATTAAATTATAAATACAGATAGTTAATCCAATTCACCCGACAGCCCGCCCATGTAGACGCCCAGGTGAAAAGCCAACGGGCAACGGGCCAACGGAGACACGGGCTCACGTACAAGGAGGCAAGCATGGAAGACTACAGGATTCGGATGGCCACGATGCGCGGCGAGTTCCGCGGTGATGTGACCCGGGACACTTTCGATTTTCAGCATCGCTTTTCCCGGGTGTTGCTGCAGCAGGGCCGCGTGCAGCTGGATGCGGATTTCAACGAGCAGGTCTCCATCATGGCGCACTTCCTGCGGGGCCTGGCCGTGGACCTCATGGGCCCGCACGCCGCGGCGGCCGGCACCGACGGCGAGCGGACCAATCACTTCCAGGTGAGCGTGCCCGAGGGTGATGAGCATCTGGCGGTGGCGCCGGGGATCTACTATGTCAACGGCATTCGCTGTGAAAATCTCGAAGAAATCCAGGTGCTGATCCCCGACGAGCCCGCCGTGCACTTGGTTTACCTGGATGTGTGGGAGCGCCACATCGCCGCCGTGGAGGAGGATTACATCCGGGAGGCGGCGTTAAACGGCCCGGATACCGCCACCCGGGCCAGGATCGAGTGGCAGGTGAAGCTGCTGCCCAACGTCACCCTGGAGGATCGGCGCTATGCCACCTTCCTGGCCGCCCTGGAGGAGATCTCCAGGCCCGGCACTGGCCACATCCGCGCCCGGGCCCGGCTTCGGGACGAAACATCTCTGGAGCCGTGCCTTACCGATCCCGAGGCGCGCTACCGCGGCCCCGAAAATCAGCTCTACCGCGTGGAGATCCACCGGGGCGGCCAGAGTCGCACGGCCACCTTCAAGTGGTCCCGGGAAAACGGCTCGGTCTACTTTCCCATCGTCAAGCCCGTGGCCGGCCGCATCGTCACCCTGGCCCATCTGGGTCGCGACACGCGCTTCGGACTCAAGCCCGACGACTGGGTCGAGATCATGGACGACGAGGAGGCCCTGACCCCCGAGCGGCCGCCCCTTTTGCAGGTGGAGTCGGTGGACCCCGACACCTTCGAGGTGACCCTTAAGGAGGAGCCCTCCTCGGGGCGCATCGGCACCGAGATGCACAAACATCCCTACCTGCGGCGCTGGGATCACAAAAGCGACTCGGCCGACGGCGTGGCCGTCACCGAAAGTTCCGAGCGAACGCCGAAGTGGATCGATTTGGAAGACGGCGTCCAGATCCAGTTTTTGGCTTCGGGGCGGGGACAAGCTCCCAAACGTTACGGCGTGGGCGATTACTGGATCATCCCGGCGCGCACCATCACCGGCGACGTGGAGTGGCCCGGCCCGGTCAATGATCCCCAATTCCTGCCGGCCCACGGCATCGTGCACCACTACGCGCCCCTGGCCACCATTACCAGAAGCCCCAATAACACCTTCAGCGTCGACGACCTGCGGCGCTGGCTCACCAAGATCTGGCAGGATGCCGGTGATATGTAGGTTTGGAGGTGATCCACCGGCTGCATCGCGGTGGCCGTCGGTGAAGTGGCGCGGCCGACAATATTGGCAACTGGTAGTGACCCCCGTCGCCGGGACCTGAATGAGAGGACCGACTCAACATGCATCGATTCAGCCCCAAGGCAACCCTCAAAGACCGGCCCCACTCGAAACTCTTCGCAGGGTTGGGCAGGCGCCGGAGCCATAACCTGCGCCTGAAATTGTCGCCGGACGCCCAAGGGGCGTGGGCCGCCCATCAGAGTGTGCGGTCGTCAGGGTCACGTGCATCGATCCACGCTCCCCATGCCCCGGCCATTCCTGGCTTTGCCCACGACTTTTCCATGATGCCGCCAAGCGTCGCCGAGACCGATGCGGTACAGCCCAAACTTGTGATCGACACTCCCGGGGATCGCTTTGAAAAAGAAGCAGACCAGGTCGCGGACAAGATCATGGCCCTGGCCCAGGACCCCGGTGCCCCGGAAGAACTGGGCCGCGGCCACGCCCCAGAGGCACCATTCCAGATGCGTCCGACCCCGCTCATGCCGGGAAACAACTCGCTGGGGGGCGGCGGTCAGGCCGTGCCCAATCCTGCGCGCAGTCGCCTTGAGCAAGGGTTTGGATACGATTTCAGCGCCGTGAGGATTCACACCGACCAGACCGCGGCGCAGTCGGCCGCTGGGCTACAGGCACGGGCCTACACCACGGGATCCCACATCGCCTTTTCCACGGGGCAGTTCGCGCCTCACACCTCCGCCGGCATGCGGCTTTTGGCCCATGAACTGGCCCATGTGGTGCAACAGTCCCAGGCAGGATCTGCCTTGACTGCCTCTTCTCAGGGCGGATATGGGCCACCCTCCCCGGCGGCGCCTGCCCTGCGGGCGCCTCTGGGCATCCAACGACAGTGTTTTCCCACCAATCGCTATCCTGGAAACCTCCCCCACGAGTTGATCGAAGACGACTATCAGGCCCGCATCAATCCGGTTTCCGCCACCGAATACGCCATTCCGGGCTCGGGGCCCACCGGCGGCACCGGCTATGCGGACATCGCCGATCTGGCCCTGCATCATATCTACGAGATCAAAACCTATCCGGGCGGCCCCCAAGGGGTCATCGAAGCGGCGCGCTACGCGGCCCAGGCCACCATCCACTGCGGCACCCCACCCGATTGGTTTCCGGGACTGTTGTATCCCGATTCGGTCATCCCGGTGAACTCCACCACCGAATTGGTGGCCAAACAGTACCTCGGCGTCGGACCGGGGCACCCCACCTGGCCGGGTGTCGTGGTCTACTACACCCGGCGCAGACGCCGCCGTCGCGTGCCCCAGCCCGTGCGGATTCCCGTTTGGGTGATTGTTCTGTTGTTCCTGTTGTTTTTGATCGCCCTGGCCATCGCGCTGCTGGAGCCCACACCGGCCGGAGAATTGATCTGGGCCGCGGCCCTGATCCTGGTATTGCTCAATCTGGGCGTCATCGGTGGAGATGACGGGTCGACCGTGGCCGCTTTGTCGCCCGATATTCCGCCTCCACCCATGGAGGTTGCCGCCGGCGGCGACCTGGAGGCAGGGTTGCGAGGCCTCATCACGGATAACATCGACCTCATCGCCCGCATGCCCAGCGCCGTGGAGGGCGACTTTTCCGAGGCGGATGTGCGCCGTGTCAAACAGATGGGCGAGGCCGCCTACGCCCGCATCCAACGCGCCGATCCTGATGATCCGCTCCTCGCCGGAGTCAACAGCGCTTTGGAGGGCCTGCTGCCTTATGTGCGTCAGGCGGAAACCATGGCCCGGGCGCGACGATGGATATCATGACGACCATCATCCACTGGCTCGATCCACTCATCGACTTCTTGGGCGCCGATACCGCACTACGGCATGCCCTGGACACCCATCTGGCGGCGGAGCTCAAGCACCAGGCCGGGATCGAGGCCCACGCCGGCTTTGTCCTGCTGCCGGAGAACGACCATTTTGAAACCGAACAGCGCCCCGATGGGGTGATGGCCGTGACGGCCATGCTGGTGGGGCCGGATGCCTGGGCCGAGCCCGTTGTGCTATGTTGGCGCGGAATGGCGCCGGCAAAGGATGCGACGCCGGACACCCCCCGAATGTTTCAGGCCTGGTGGGAAGAGCTGCCGGCAAGTGCCTTACGGGAGCGATACGGCGGGGTGATAGAGCACCGCCAAGAGGCCTCGGTGCCCTTTGCGGTGACGGTCACTGCCCTGGCCTGGCCCGATGCCTGGATCGAGATCCGGACGGACCGCCCCTTGACGGAGCGCGCCGTGAAGCGCCTTGAAAAACACCTGGAGCAGCGGCGCGCCGGCTGGAACGTTGCCCATCCGGACCAGCTGATCCATAATTTCGGCGGCTACCGGCACATCGGGCCGCGGCGCCTTGAATTCTACATCGACTTCGGCAAGGCACCCAAGGAGGAATTGACAAGCTGGATCCAGGCTATCGCAGATGCACCCTTGGGCGCGGAGATTCTCCAACTGCTGGTACGTGGGTATCCCACTGAAGCCGAAAACGGAAACCAATGAAATAAAGGAAGAGGGGTCATCATGGCCGACTTTCAACCCGCCTTTGAATAGATGATTCGCAACGAAGGCGGCTACAAACTGCACACCGTCGCCAGCGACCGCGGGGGTCAGACCTTTGCAGGCATCGCGCGCAATTTCCATCCCAACTGGCCGGGATAGCGCTTCATTGACGCCAATGACCTGGACAATGCGGAGCTCACCCAGCGCGTGCGCGAATTTTACAAGGCCCAGTTCTGGGACAGGACAGGATCAGCCGGGACGGCATTCAGAACCAGAGCATCGCCGGCATGCGCAGCTTCGACGAGGTCAAGGGGACCCGGACCGACAGCATCAAATCGCGACAATAAAAGGTCGCGCATTGGTCCGCCATGACGAAACCCCATGGTATGTGTGGCGGCCATTCCCGGCAACCTCTGATCCTCTAAGCATTTACCATGGTAAGGCGTACCCTGGAGGCAGCCCATGCAACGTTTAAAAGCGCGTCGCAACCCGCGCAACCCATCGGTACCTGCCGGCGCTGAGCACACGCGGGGGCTGATCCGCCGGGTTAACCACGGGTCGACCCCCGAGACTGAAGTGTCCCACGGCGCCCAGATCCCGGCTGCCGAGGCAGCGGCGCAAGACAACTCCCATGACATGGGCATCACACGGTTCAGCTTCGACCTCAGTGCGGTGCGTGCACTCCCGCATCCGCGCGCGATTCAGATGAAACGCCGTGGCCGCGCTCCGGGCGACGCCTTTGAACAAGAGGCAGAGCATATCGCAGGGCAGGTCATGGGCATGCCCGGAGCCGTTCAGCCAGTGAACGCCGTCACCGGGATGCCGGCCCAAACGTGTGGGAGCCCGCTTCACCCAAAGGCACTGCCGATCCGCGGGCTCAATCCAAACTCCCCATCCCCGACAACATCGCCCCCCACCGTGCCTCCGTCCCAAGGCCGCTCCCTGAGCCCGGCCGCCCGCGAATTCATGGAGCCGCGCTTCGGTCATCCATTCGGCCAAGTCAGGGTCCACACCGATGACCAGGCGGCCCAATCGGCCGATGCCCTTTCGGCCCGTGCTTATACCTTCGGCCGGCACATCGTATTCGGAGCAAGCCAGTATGCGCCGGAAACCATCATGGGGCGGCACCTGCTGGCCCATGAGCTGGTGCACGTGCTCCAGCAGCAAAATGTGTTTCCGCGCGTTCAGCGCACCCTCAACGACGGCCACGACCTGAACTCCAATCGCTTCAGGGGCAATATCGAGCTGGAGAAGGCCTATGATGACGAGACGGTGATCGAAAACGGCGATACCGGCCTGCACGTTACCATCCTGCAGCAGGCCCTGGTGGACGCCGGCTTCCCCCTTGTGATCCATGGCGTGGACGGCCGTTTCGGCGATGAGACCGAACAGGCCGTGGAGGACTTTCAAACCTCAAAGGGTCTGACAGGTCCCGATGTCGACGGCGAGGTGGGGCCCATCACCATGAACCTGCTGGACCAGCACTTTCTCCACCATGCGCCCGAGCGCGCCATTGCAGCCAATCCGGCCCGGCCCCTGATGGAGGGCACGCGGGCGCTTTCGGCCACGGAGCAATCCGCCGCGACCCGCGCCATCACCACCGAGGTACGCACGCCCACCGGCGCTCTGCCGACCTTCAGCCGCACCATCGTCAGCCATGCGGACCCCTACGAGGTGCGCATTCGCAATCGCTTGAACACGGCCATCACCAACCTGCATACCAACCTGGTGGCGTCGCGCCCGGCGCGCACCGCGGCCAATATGATGACCTCAGCCGATGTGGACCGCCTCTCCCAGCGGGCCAAGGGGGTCACCGACGCGGTCTACGGCCGTTACCGCACCGGTCCCGCCATGGCATTCGGGGTCAACATCTTCGATCAGTTTTTACAGCGCCAGGCCCAGATCGCCGCCTCCACCACCAATGCGGACTGGGCCGCCAATTGGCGCGTTTTGAAGCTGCTCAACGGCGACCGGGGCATTGCCCGCATCGATGAAGAGCATGGCGCCGTGCAGACGCGCGCCGCCGAGTGGGCCCTCATCGCCGGCATCACCGGCTTTCCCAACACGCCGCCGGGGGTCTTGGACTACAATGCCAGCCCGCCCCACGTCACCACGGGTATTGTGGGCACGCGGCGCGCCGAACTGTTGGACATTCACCGCAACTGGCCGGCCTCCGCCGGCGGCGGCCGCATCTTCCTGCAGATGTACCTGGGCGCCACCAACACGGCCAACCGCGACATCATGTACGAGACCTTCGCCACCATCATTCACGAATATATCCATACCCTGGAGCACCCCAATCATGTTACCTATCGCAGGGGCCTGGCCGAACAGCGCGGCGGGTTCGTGCTGCGCGAAGGCATGACCGACTACCTGGCCAAAGTGGTCTGGGACAACCTGAGCTTTGACCCGCCTTTGCGCGCCGCCATCGAAAACCGCTTCCAGGACCCCTTGAATCCCAACGGCCACCCCATCCCCGCGCCGCCGCGCTACCGGGAGTGGGCCAATGCCGAACGCGCCGTGGGCATCGTGGGGATTCGAAACGCCATGGCCGCCTTCTTCCTCGGGCACACCAACTTGATCGGTGGGCCGTGACGCGGATGGCGCCATGATCTTGCACAAAACACCTTGGCGGCGGTGCATCGGAGGCCTGGTGCTCGCCTGCCTGCTCAACTGCGGAGGCAACATGACCCGAAACCAACCCAACGACCCTTGCGCGACGGCCTGGCAGGCCATCAAGGCCCGGGAGTTCCGGGACTGGCACGGCCTGCCGGAGGGGTGCGCCTATGAAAATTTTGACTCTGAATTCAGTCGCTTAAGAGATGAGTACGGTCAGGGAGGACTGGGGCGCAAGTATGTCCCGGCAAGGTACCGTATCCATCTGGCAAAAGGGTATGACCACCATCTCAAGGTGTGGTTTCGGGAAGAGACTATCTCCCTGATCGAGATCGCATATCCAACACTTCCCTATCCCGCCGGGGAGCTGTTACGTCGCCTCGGGGCGCCGGGACTCGAGCTCGATTATCATCTCGATATCATGCCCGTGACCAAGGGGGCATGGGTCTATCCATCCAGGGGTTTAGCTCTTTTTCTTGATGCGGGCCACGGCGCGGTCATGAGCATTGCCCTCTTTCACCCTTGTGATCCAGCGCAATACTTGGATGAGATTCATCCCGACAACCAAGTGAGCGAGTTGTCCCTGCATGAGTGAACCGGCCGGCTATTTGCCCGAAGGTCTCGGCGACCTCGCCGACCCCATGGGCCTCCCACGCCGGGTGCCGCACCCGTTGGGATCAGGATTGGGTCCTCCGGCCACAGCCTGACCCGTGATCTCGTTGCCATTGCTTTCAGGGGTAAAACACAGCCAACCAAATGGTGACACGGTTTGGGTCCGTCCATGAGACCCAATGTTTCATATGTTTTGGAATATTGAGGTTTTTACGCTTCTTGAGGAAGGCGGCCAGGACCACCATCTTGTCTTCCATGGCCGTGGATAAATGGGATTAATCGTCAAAAGCTCTGTAAAGTGCAAGCTGGCCAAAGTTGCCCAAATTCGGATCCAATAATGGCGCTTCGTCCGATTAATTGGGAACTCATTGAAGAACAACTCGATACAATGGTACCCAAGATCAACGGCAGTGAAACCGTGTAGGGGCATGTAAGCGAAATCATGTTCCGGGCCTTGGACACCCGCAAACTGCTGCATAGGGGCCTTGGTTTTGTTGGAAAGGTACAAGGTACCCGTAGAGTTTCTGACCTCCTTTATAAATCCCGTATCCGACGCCAGCCGCCGCCGCGGCACTGCCAGCCGCTATACCCACAGCCACGATCCGGGAATACCCCCCTGGCGTGCATAAAAAGTGTGTACCAAGACTATGCCGCGGTATAATTCCGGCTATTTGGAATTGCCTGGCCCGCGGCATCGTCTCTGGATGCGCGGTTCAGGCTGGACCTATGAACGGGAGCCCGCATCGATGTGATCTGATGTTGCCCTGGGCCTTCCAAGCCCCCCGTAGTCCTTTCACAGGATATTATTCCGCATGGATAAATATTAGACAACCGTCATGGACGACGCGTTTCAGTATGCAAAAAATCACTTACCCCTCGATCGGCTCGAGGTCTTGGCCGTGGACTGCCAGGCAAGCGCCGCCAATCCCGAAAAGGGCCGTCTGCTGGAAATCGGCTTCATGGCCGGCATCGCGGATAGTCCTGTCGATCCCGCAACTTGCCGGTCCTATCTGATCCGGCAACCTGGAGGTCTATCCATCCCGGCGCATGTGGCGAAGATAACGGGCATTTCGGAGGCGGACCTGGATCGGGGCATCACCGACAGCGAGGCGGGCCATATGCTTTTTGAAGCAGCGCGCCGTGTGGCCGCCCGCAATTCATTTTCTCGCTGCCCGACGATCATCCATTATGCGCGCTTTGAACTCCCCTTTTTGTGCCGGCTGCACCGCGACAACGAACCGGCATGTCCTTTTCCACTGGACATTGTTTGCACGCACCGCATCGCTCAACGGCTGCTGCCCGATCTTCCCCGAAAAGGGATCCGTGCATTGGCAGGGTATTTTGGCCACAGTGCACCTATTCTCAAACGCAGCACCGGCCATGCCGTTGCCACGATGGGCATCTGGCAAGATTTAGTGGCCCTGCTCTCTGAAGGATTCGACATTACCACCTATGGGCAGTTGCAGGATTGGCTTACCGTGACCCCGCAGCCCGTGCGCGGAAAAAGGGTATTTCCCATGCCCGCAGCGATCCGCCAGGCCCTTCCAGACCATCCGGGCGTCTACCGGATGCGCAGCCTCGGCGGCGACCTTCTTTATATCGGCAAAGCCAAATCGCTCAAAAAACGGGTCAACGGCTATTTCAGAAGCAGGACACCGCATCCGGAACACATCCTGGAGATGCTCAGCCAGGCCCGGGATATCGATTTTTCCGTGACAGCATCGGCCCTGGAAGCCGCGGTTGTAGAGGCCGATGAGATCAAACACAACCATCCGCCCTACAACAAGGCTCTGCAACCGGGTCAACGCAGCCTCGTCTTTTTCAGCAGGGATCTCAAACGGTATGGCCCCGACAGCAACCCGCAGCTGTGTATCGGGCCGTTGCCCAGCGGCCGAATGGCCGATGCGCTCGCTGCCTTTGATCGCTGGTGGACCAGGCGAAAATCAATCCGGGGGCACGACCTGTTGGCCATCGGCGGCCCTTTGCTGGCGCGGCCCCCGGACCGGCTGCCCGATGTTCAATGCCTGCGAGAAGGATTCGACCTGTTTTACAAAATCCACCAGAGAAGCATGGAGAATCGCACGCCCCTTCGCATGGTCACCGAACTGGGGGCTAAGCTTTGGCGCGAGCGGTTGAACACCAGCACCCTTGAATCGAGAGTACATTTGCAGGTCGAGTGCGACGATGATCCTGAACCGGCAAAGGAGGCAGCCGGCGACGAGGGCGCCTGGACTCCGGAAACAGTCGCCGCCACCCTGGCGGGCATCATCGTGCACAGTGCTCACCTGATCCGGCGCGGCCGCTGGTTTGGCCTGTTGAGCGAGTCGTCGCTGGCATGGGGCTCCGGGGAGGAACCTGACCAGCTCAAGCATCTGGTGGTGTTCGAGCATGGGCGCCTGAGCCATCGGTCGGTGTTACAAATCGGGCAAAGCCCTCCAGTACCGCCGGGGTATCTTCGCTCCTGGAGCGATCGACGAAACAGCCTTGATCTCGCCGCTTATGATCGGATGCGCGTGGTCACGACCGAGCTGCGCAGGCTATTGGACAAGGATCGCAACATCCTCTTGCGATTGGGGCCGAAGGTGAGTTTGTCGTGGTCGGATTTGCACAGGGCTCTTCGGTGGGTATAAACTTCCATCCAAAGTGGGGGTAGGCATACGATAAAGGAGAAGATCATGGCATTTGATTGGACACCGATGAGGGCAGCTCGCCGGCGGCCCTCATTTCTTGACATCGATCGCTTTTTGAAGTTAATTGCGCTCATTGGAACCACCTGTTTTGAAATGATTCTTGATTGGGTGGGCCTTTAGCCCGGAAGATGTGACTCACGACGGTGGTACGCACGATTATCAAATTATCTAAGGGGGTAGACCGAATGGATATCAAAGATAAAGTGGTGGTTGTAACCGGCGGCGCTTCGGGGATCGGCGAAGCGCTGTGCAGAAGATTCGCCCAGACAGGTGCAAAGGGTGTCGTCGTTGCGGATGTGAACGAGGCAGGCGCAACCCGTATTGCCAATGGGATCGAGGGCGCGCTTGCCTTCCGGTGCGATGTCCGCAAAGAAGAAGATATCATCGACCTGGTCCGTTTCACGGAAGAGAAACTCGGCCCCATCGATCTGTTCTGTTCCAATGCGGGTATTCTCGCGATAGGCGGCTACGAAGTCTCCAATGAGGAATGGCAGCGCATCTGGGAAATCAACGTGCTTGCCCACATTTTCGTGGCCAGGGCCGTGATTCCCGGAATGATCGCCCGGGGAGGCGGCGCCATCATGATCACGGCATCCGCCGCCGGGCTGCTCAGCCAGATCGGGTCCATTCCCTACTCCGTTACCAAGCACGCGGCCGTCGGTCTGGCCGAAAGCCTGTCTATCACCTACGGAGACCAGGGGGTCAAAGTCTTTGCACTCTGTCCTCAGGCGGTCCGCACGGCCATGACGGCCGATACGGGCGGCGGAGTTGCCGCCGTAGATGGGATGATGGAACCCGATCAACTGGTCGATGCAGTGGTCGCGGGTCTGGAAAAGGAGGAATTCCTCATTCTGCCTCATCCGGAAGTCAAGCAGTACATGCAGAGAAAAACCGCCGATTATGATCGGTGGCTGTCGGGCATGCGGCGGCTGCAGGCGAGGTTTCTCACGGGAGCGCCGCTGAAGACGAATTGAGGCACTTTTTCTTATGGATGGACTACAGTTTTTCAGTCACGGATGACACTTTGCTCTCCAGACGATTGGATGTCCCTCTACGATAGTCTGCCTTCAAGCTCAGGTGGATGCGGGTGCAGTCCTTTTACATGTGTCAAGTCTCCTTTACCCCATCCATACCACAGGCCGCACTCGATCCAAAAGACCCTACCTTGGATCATCCAGAAACTCGACCGGCTCGATGGTCTCGGGCCGGTCGTTTTTTACCAGGTTGACCGCCCTTGCGCCGAAGCCATCACGATATACAGTGAGAGGGAACCCAACCACGGAGATTGAGTGATGGGGATTCTTCCACGATTCTGGTGGGTGCCTTTGGGAAAGGTGCCTGAGATTGATGCTTCTGCATTGTACCAGGCGCTGAGTGCGGCCCGACGCCCTCAGATACTGGACGTAAGGACCCGGCTGGAGTTCAACAGAGGACATATCGAAGGGGCGGTCCAGGTTCCAATGAGGGAGCTCCGATCACAGGTGGAAACTCTGCCCTTCGATCGACAAAGACCAGTGGTCGCAGTGTGCCTCAGCGCACATCGGAGTATCCCTGCAGTGAGACTGCTGAAGGCACACGGATTTACGGATGTCGCTCAACTGGCGGGCGGCATGATCGCTTGGCGCAGAAAGGGCCTGCCCACACGTTCGCGGGTGTGAACCATTCCTTCGACTGCCGTCACCGTACCGGTTTCTCATGTGGATTCCATATGGCATCGGGTTGCCCCTCGGGATCAGGTACGAAGGACTTCTACAAACTGATCATGTCCTGCCAACACATAATGACCACAGCGCATTATGGGTCATCGCTCAGCCTGAAGACCTTGACAGGGTCTATCTATTCGCAACTGACACCTCGCATTTCAGAACGCCGCCGTGGAATGAGCAGTGCGCCCTGATGGCCCCCTATCATTCGAATGGTGGTTTTGCCCTATCAATACCCATCCAATCGGTCCACATTGCATAACTTCCTTGCGGCCGCATTTTATCGTCAAATGGGAAACGAACAAACAATCGAAAATGCAACCGGAGAGGTGACATATGGACGAGAATACAATTCAAGACTACTTTGACGACAGGAACGACGGACACGTTGACACACGCGAAGCCAATTTCAAATGCGACGCCCCTGATGAGCATCTGGGATGTGATATGGGGATCGACGTCCAGGGATAGATAGGAAAGCATTTGACGGCAGAGCTTCATCATAGGGGAAAAGAGATGCGGTACGCAGATAAAGCGGCACGTATGAAAGGCAGATTCTCAATTGAGGCCCTGCCTTTTTGACCACAAGGGGGGCTGATACCATGCTTTCAAAGCAGGTGCCCAAAATGGGCACCAGGTCTATTGATTCCTGGACTGTTTTTCGTTAAAGCACTGTATTAAACCCTATTTTACTGGATATTTAATCGGGGTAGGTATTCCCTTATGGATCATTCAAGACCAAATAATGGGAATAGACCCAAATCACCGGACGACAGAAAGCCTGCTTGTCCTTTTGACGCGGAAAGCTATGAGAACCATAAATCCGCGATCGCGTTGATCATGGGACACTTTCTGCTTCGGCATCTGAATCTGCTTTACCAGGCCTTCGATGGTGATTTGCTGATGCCCATCGTACTCGGTGAGATTGCTCACCACAATGTCGTCAGATTCTACTCCGGCAAGGGTGACTGTATGGCTGTACGGGATCGCGTAGGACCTGAGTATGAGCCACTGAAGAACCTTGAGCCCAGCAACGCCTTCTCCATCAGTGAGGCAACAGGTATACCCCGGGAGACCGTCAGACGGAAGATTGACAAGCTCATCCAAAGGGGCTGGTTGGTCAAAAACGCCGGAGGAGAGGTTACCATTTCCGACAGCGTGAGTCACCATTTCACGAAGGATTTTAACAAAATTTTGCTCAAAGAACTGCTCGAGGCAAGCGCCTGCATCAACAGGTTGCTGGCTTCAAAATAACTAGCTTTCCCGTTGGACTGATCCATACAATATCGCCTGCCTTACATTCAACCACCAAGTTTGTAGGAGTTCACCCGTGAATTGCATCAAATGGTTGCCCCATGGTGTCCTGTTTCCGAAGGCGGTCTGCTTGAGCTTTGCATTCGGCCTTTTTGTCGGTGTGTTGGCCGGGTGCGATGATCCGAAGGATCGTCAGACGTCGGTTATGGCCGCCGAGGTGACAGTGATGACCCTCGCACCGAAGAATGTGCCGCTGGCACCGGAGTTCGTGGCGCAGGTCAGAAGCTCGCACCACGTCGATGTGGTCGCGCGGGTCAGCGGCTTTCTCGACCGCATCGCCTACAGGGAAGGCAGCCTGGTGAACCCGGGTGATGTGCTGTTTGAAATCGATCCGAAGCCCCTGAAGGTGCAACTTGATGCGGAAAAAGCGGAGTTGGCGCGCACCCGAGCCGAACACTGGATCGCCAGGGTGGAACTGGATCGTATTGGGCCGTTGGCCGAAAGAAACGCGGTGAGCCGGAGCGACCTCGACAATGCCACCAGTCGATTGAGAATCGCTGACGCCATGGTGGACCGGGCTCGGGCAAGGGTCGAAAAAGCGGCGTTGGACCTGGGCTATGCCACCATCAGGAGTCCAATCCGCGGTGTGGCGGGAGAGGCCCTGGTGCGGGAAGGGGCGTTCCTGACCGCCGGGTCGCCGGATGCCAGGCTCACCAGCGTGACCCGCATGGATCCCATTTGGGTGGAGTTCAGCGTCACACAGAACCAATACCTGGGCATGCGCGATCAGTCGAAGCGCGGCAAGGTGGTGTCGCCCGACATGAGCGACTTTGAAGTGGAAGTCGAATTCAGCGACGGCCAGATTTATGCTCCAAAAGGACGCTTCTCTTTCGCCGAGCCGACCTTCAACCAGAATACGGGCACGTTTCAGGTCCGTGTGGAACTGCCCAATCCGGATGGCGCGCTCGTACCGGGCATGGCCGTGCGCGTCAACGTGAAAGGGGCCTTCCGGCCCAATGCCATCGTCATTCCCCAGAGAGCGGTCCAGCAGACCGCCAACGGCCACATGGTCTACGTCGTCAACGACCAGAACGTGGCCGAGGTGCGGCCGGTGGCGATGGGGGCGTGGATCGGCCAGGACTGGGTCGCCGATGAGGGTCTTAAAGCCGGAGACCGTTTGATCGTGGATGGTTTTCAGCGCCTTGCGCCGGGTGCCCTGGTGAAGGTCAGCGAAATGGAAGCTTCTGTGCAAACGGCCGTGCCGGCGGAAAGCAACTGAGCCATGGCAGGATTTTTTATCGACCGACCGGTTTTTGCGACGGTGATCGCCATCGTGATCACCCTGGGGGGTTTCCTGGCCATGCAGGCCACACCAGTAGCCCAGTTTCCGGACATTGCGCCGCCCACCGTTCAAGTGGCGGCGTTTTATCCCGGCGCCACGGCCGAAGTGATCGCCAATACCGTGGCAGCGCCCATCGAACAGCAGGTCAACGGGGTGGACGGCATGATGTACATGTCTTCCACAAGCTCCTCGTCCGGTGCCATGGCGCTCACCGTCACCTTCGAACCGGGCACCGACCCGGACATCGCCCAGGTCAACGTCCAGAACAGGGTCAATCAGGCTTCGGCCAAACTTCCCGAGGTGGTCAGCCGTCAGGGGGTCAACGTCGAAAAGCGCTCCCAGTCGTTCATGATGGTGATCAGCTTCTTCTCCCCCGACGATCGATACACCACCGCTTACCTGGCCAACTACACGAATCTCAACATCCTGGATGCCATCAAACGCATCCCCGGCGCCAATCTGGCCAGTATGTTTCCCCAGCCCGACGTGGCCATGCGAATCTGGCTCAAGCCCGACCGCATGGCCCAGCTGGGCATCACGCCCCAGGAGATCTCCACGGCCATCGGACGCCAGAACCGTGCTTTCGGTATCGGCCAGATCGGACAGGCGCCGATCACGGCGGGAACGCAGCAGAGCTTCGTGGTGACCGCCCAGGGGATGTTGACCACTCCCGAGCAGTTTGACGAGATAATCGTTCGCGCCGCACCCGACGGGACAGCCCTCGTCACATTGAAAGATGTGGCCCGTGCCGAGCTGGGTGCCAAGGACTACTCGATCGTTTCCAAGATCAACGACCGGCGGGCCGTGGCCATCGTGGTCTACCAGCAGCCCGGAGCGAATGCGATCCAGACGAGCCGGCAGGTGCGCGACCTGCTCGCGGAGCTGACACCCAACTTCCCGCCGGGATTTACGTCGCGCATCGTTCTGGACACCAGCGCCTTCACCCAGGCCTCGATCAACAAGGTGGTGACCACCTTCTTCGAAGCCGTCGTGCTGGTGATCCTGGTGGTCTTCATCTTCCTGCAGAGCCTGCGCGCCACGATCATTCCCATCATCGCGGTACCGGTGGCCATCGTGGGCACTTATATCGGCATCAAGGCGCTCGGTTTTTCCACCAATATGCTAACCCTGTTCGGAATGATACTGGCTATCGGGCTGGTGGTGGACGATGCCATCATTGTGGTGGAGAACGTGGAGCACAACATGGCGGAATTGGGCATGCCGCCCATGGCGGCCACGCGCAAGGCCATGCAGGAGCTCTACGGGGCCCTGGTGGCCATCGTGCTGGTGCTCTGCTCGGTCTTCCTGCCGGTGGCCTTCCTGGGAGGCATGACCGGGACCCTTTACAAACAGTTCGCCGTGACCATTGCCATTTCCATGGTCATATCCGGCGTGGTGGCCCTGACCCTCTCTCCGGCCATGGCGGCCCGCATCCTCAAACCGGGCCATGGCGAGAAAAAGGGATTTTTTCGCTGGTTTGAAAATGGATTCACGCGGCTGACCAATGTCTACGTGGCCGGCGTGCGCTGGCTGATCGGCCATCCGGTCATCGGCATGCTTCTCTTCGCTGCAGTCATCGCCGGCACGGTTTTTCTCTTCCGTATCGTGCCAGGCAGCTTCGTGCCCCAGGAAGACCAGGGGTATATTCTGACCGCCAACCTGATGCCCGATGCAGCCAGCCTTGAACGCACGGTGGCCGCCAGCGACAAGGCGGTGGCCATCTTGAAAAGCCATCCGGCCATGGGCGACGTCGCCCAGATCGATGGCTACAGCCTCATCGACGGCGGCGTGAAGGAGAACGCCGGGTTGGCCTTCGCGGCCTTGAAACCCATGGAAGAGCGCAAGGGGCAGCAGAACAGCGCCTTCGCGGTCATCGCCGATACCGGGCGCCAAATGGCCGGCCTCAAAGAGACCATCGCCTTTCCCATCAATCCGCCCTCCATCCCCGGCCTGGGAACCACGGGCGGATTCGAGTTTTACATTCAAAACCGCGGCGGTCACTCCGCCCAGGACCTTCAACGGGTGGCGCGCCTGTTCATGGCCAAGAGCCGGGAACGCGCCGAGCTGAGCGCCGTCTCTTCGACCTTTTCAGCCGCCCAGCAACAGATCTTTCTCGATCTGGACCGCCAACGCGCCGAACTGCTTGGAGTGCCGGTCTCAACCGTGTTCGAAACCCTGCAAACCTATTTCGGCTCTTCGGCGGTGGGACAGTTCGTCGAATACGGCCGCATCTGGCAGGTCATTTTGCAGGCCGATCCCCAGTTCCGCGATTCACCGGCAGACTTTGCGCAGATCCATGTCAACACAACGGGCGGCGATACCATCCCGCTGTCGGCGGTGGCCCGGATTCAATATGTGGCCGGCCCTAACCTGTTGACCCGTTTCAACGGATTTCCAGCGGCCAAACTCACCGGCAGCCAGGCACCGGGATACAGCTCCGGCCAGGCCATCGCGGCCATGGAGCGTGTGGCCCGGGAGGTGTTGCCTGAAGGATATGGATTCGCCTGGTCGGGCCAGGCATTCGAAGAAAAGAAGGCCGGCGGCGCTTCGGCGATGGCCTTTGTGTTCGGCATCGTGATGGTGTTCCTGGTGCTGGCGGCCCAGTATGAACGCTGGTCGCTCCCCCTGGGCGTCGTCCTGGCGGTACCCTTTGCCGTGGGTGGCGCGCTGCTGTTGACCTGGCTGTTGAAACTTCAGAACGATGTCTACTTTCAAGTGGGTCTGGTCACCCTGGTGGGCCTGGCGGCCAAAAATGCCATTTTGATCATCGAGTTTGCCTCAGAGAACCTGCGCTCCGGCATGCCGACGGGCGAGGCGGCCATCGAGGCGGCGCGGCTCCGCTTGCGGCCCATCGTGATGACCTCCCTGGCGTTCATTCTCGGTTGCGTGCCCATGGCCTTGGCTACCGGGGCCGGCGCCAACAGCCTGCGCGCCATCGGCACCGGCGTAATCGGCGGCATGCTCGCCTCCACGGTGGTGGCTTCACTATTCGTGCCGCTGTTCTTCGTTCTCTTGACGCGCCTTTCGGGCACCGGCAAGAGATCCGCTCCCGCCGCTAAAGACGCGGAGCCTTCCAAGGAGGTCGCCTCTCATGCGTGATGCTTTCATCCTCATCCTGGTGCTGGTGCTGACGGCCTGCACGGTCGGTCCGGATTATAAACGGCCCGAGGTGGCGGTGCCGCAGCAGTGGACCATCGACTACCCGGCCGCCGTCGAACTTTCCAACATGGCCTGGTGGCGCCAGTTCGATGACCCGGCGTTGGACGAGTTGGTTGAGCGCGCCGTGCGCCAGAACCTGGATCTGCAAGCCGCTGCGGCCCGAGTCGATCAATACCTGGGCGAGTTGGAAACGACCCGCTCGCAGTTTTTCCCCCAAATCGGCGCAGGGGCCAATCTATCCGCACAGCGTTCAGGCGGTATTTCCAGCGACGCGGCCCAGGTCGGCCTCAACGCCACCTGGGAATTGGATTTATGGGGACGGATCCGGCGGGCCAATGAAGCGTCGCGTGCCAGGCTGCTGGCCAGCGAACAGGGCCGCCGGACCGTGCTGATGACACTGGTGGCCAATGTCGCTGCCAACTACATCGCGCTGCGGGGGCTCGACCGCCAGCTCTCCATCGCCCGCCAGACCGAGAACGCCTTCTCCGAAAGCTACGAGATCTTCAAGCTGAGATACGAATACGGCGCCATCAGTCAGTTGGAGCTCAGCCAGGCCCGCTCCCTGTACGAATCAGCCCGTAAAGCCGTTCCGCGCTACGAGTCGCTGATCCGCCAGCAGGAAAATCTATTGTCGGTGCTCATCGGCCAGTTGCCTGGAGAGATTCCGAGAGGAAGAGAGATCGACGATTTGCCGGCCCCCCAAATCCCGGCCGGCCTGCCCTCGACCCTTCTGGAGCGGCGCCCCGATATCCTCCAGGCCGAACAGAATCTCGTAGCAGCCAATGCCCAGATCGGTGTGGCCCGGGCCGCCTATTTCCCCACCATCAGTCTCACGGGGCTGCTGGGAAGTGTGAGCGGCGACCTGGGCGGCCTTCTCAGCGGCGGCTCGCAGAGTTCCTCACTGGCTGCCGGGATTGCGGGCCCCCTGCTCAATTTTGGAGCCGTCTCCGGGCAGGTGGCCCAAAGCGAAGCCCTGCAGCAACAGGCGCTGTTGCAGTATCGCCAGACCGTACTGGAGGCCTTTCGCGAGGTAGAGGATGCGCTGGTGAGAACCACCAAGGGCCGAGAAGAGTCCGTTGTCCAGAAGAATCAGGTCGATGCGCTGACCTCGACCGCCGAACTGGCACGCCTGCAGTTCGATCAGGGCAGGGTCGATTATCTTCAGGTGCTCGATGCGGAACGCTCGCTCTTTTCCGCCGAGCTTGAAATGGTCCAGAAAGAGATCGATCTCCTGGGGTCTCTGATATCTGTATACAAAGCCATGGGGGGCGGGTGGATCGCCCAGGCCGACCGCCTGGGATCACATACCGGTACAAACAGTGGGACTGAATCACAGCCCACAACGCAAGGAGGTGCACAATGAAACGATTATGTGTTCTAGTAGCAGCGATTGGGTTCCTGTTGGCTTTGGGTGGATGCGCAAGCATGCCCACCTGGGAAGGCATGTCCGAAGCCGAGATTTCCGAGTGGCAAAAGCTCGGTATAGATGCTGAAACCGCAAACACCTTCCGGGAAGCCGACTTGAATCCTGAAAACGTTAAGGGCTGGTACGCTGCCGGGATAACCGATGCGAAGACGATTTTGAGCTGGCACGGTGAAGGCTTCAGCAGCAATGAAGCAGCAGAATGGAGCCAGCGGCAATTCAGCGTACGGGAAGCCGCCCGGTGGAAACAAGAGAAGTTCTCGGCAGATGAGGCCGGCAGATGGAAAGCCGCTCAATATGACTTAAACGATGCGGTTAGACACCGTGCAAAGGGATTGCAACCTATCCGTTAGCTGATATGGAAAACATCCAGCTGCTTTAGCGCAGTACGCGTCCCAGCGGGCCAGGGATCAGGTCTGCTGGTCAGGCGGTTTAAAAGAAGGCAGGGCCTCGATCCAGGCCCTGCCTTCTTTAATATGCATGAAGGATCATTCATCCTTTTTTGCATTCCCACACCTAAGGCTTATAGTTTTGTATGAGTTTGATGTGCCTGTGACCTGCCGTTTTATGATGTCAGGTACGTGGCGTTTATGAACATGATACAACCGTAAAAAGTCGCAGAGGCGCCATGCCGGCGAACGCCGGCATGACGGAAAAAACGAATTCCGGTTTTTCTACGGTGACGTCATCCGTATCTCAATAAAAAGGAATGGGCGGCCAATGGATTCAGTCACCCAAATAGCGCTGGGAGCGGCCCTGGGCGAAGCCGTCCTGGGAAAACAAATCGGCAGACGTGGCCTTTTGTGGGGTGGCGTGCTGGGCTTGTTTCCTGACCTGGACATCCTGATACCGTTTGGCGATGCGGTAAAAAACTTTACCTATCACCGGGGCTTCAGCCATTCGATGTTTGTGCTGACCGCCCTGACGCCGCTTTTTGTATGGATCGCGCTTAGATTGCACCCGCAAACGATTCAATATCGCAGAAGATGGTCTGCTCTGGTTTTCCTGGCACTGATGACACATATTCTACTGGATTGTCTTACCGTTTATGGCACCCAGATATTCTGGCCGTTGCCCACACCGCCGGTCATGTGGTCCTCTATTTTCATCATCGATCCGCTGTATTCTCTGCCCTTGATTGGCGGCGTGCTGGCGGCACTCTTGTTGCGTCGAACGAGTTTGAAGGGCCATACGGTCAATGCCATCTGCCTCGTGATCAGCACCCTTTACCTTGCATGGAGCGTTGGTGCCAAGCTGCATGTCAATCACATCGTCACGCAATCTCTGGAACGAAAAGCCATTGCATATGAACGGTTTTTAACGGTTCCCGCGCCGTTCAACACCGTGCTGTGGCGCGTCCTGGTGATGGTCGACGACGGCTATTATGAAGGATTCTATTCTCTGCTCGATAAAACCGGGGATATCCCCTTCACACACTATCCCAGCAACGGCAAGCTATTGGAGCGTCTCGAAGAACACTGGCCGGTCCAACGCCTGCAGTGGTTTACGCATGGTTTTTATTCGGTGAAAGAGCTCGATGGGGCCATTGTCCTATCGGATTTGAGGATGGGGCTGGAACCGGATTATTTCTTCCAATTCAAAGTCGGAGAAATTGGAAATCCGCACCCTGTCCCCACCCAGAGCGCTCGGATCCGCGCCGATCGGAGATTGGACAGGTTAGCTTGGGTCTGGAAGCGAATATGGGACCCCGGCGTACTGATCCCATAGAGTTTTACAGTCTGATTTCCCGGGTGAAACAGCTTGATGAACCTGGTTGCCCTGACGGGATTGTCCATTCGTATCACATACCCATCTACTCGGATCAGGTCCGCGGGCGAGTGTGAGTCCAACGTCTTGCCATCCCTGTCCACTCTTTTTTCTTGACAGCGAACCAGCTTCCTGGATAAATGCGATTAGGTATTCACATTCCGATTGGGTAATCATATTTTCGCATCGTTCCATCATTTCAGGGGGTTGGCTTGGTTGACATTCCCACCACCATTAAAAACAGGGAACTGGTCGAACGCCGCCGCCGCCAGATCATCCTGGCGGGCATCAAGCTTTTCGCCAGCCATGGCTTTCACAAAACCACCTTAAAGGATCTGGCCGAAGAGGCAGGCCTGAGCTATGGCAACATCTACGACTATGTGGGCAGCAAGGAAGATATCTTCTTTCTGATCCATGATTTTCTGGCCGGCTCGGCCATGGAGATTCTCAATCGGAGCATCGAGGATATCCAGGATCCCGTCGAAAAGCTGCGCCGCATGATCCACAGCGAGTTCAACCTCATGGATCAATGGGCCGATGCCTTGCTGCTGATCTATCAGGAAAGCCACATCCTGAAAGGCACCTTTCTGAAAAAGCTTCTCGAGAAGGAGCGGGCCCACCTGGAAATGTTCGAAAGCGTCCTGAACGAATGCATGGCCCGGGGACAGATGCCGCCGTGCAATTTGCGACTGGCGTCCAACCTGATCAAATCGATGATCGACGCCTGGACCATCAAACGATGGGACCTGCGAGGCCATTCGACCCGGCTCGAAGCGGAACACAGCATTATGGATATCATTTCCCACGGCCTGCTGGCACCGGTGAAAGGGGTTCCGGCGTCCGGCCCCGACACCGGCTCGCTGATGGGGAAAACGGCATTGATGGTCAACGCGGGAACCCTGTTGGGGCAGGCCGTCTGCAGCGATCTCACAGCCCGCGGGGTACGGGTGATCGCCCAAGTCAACCGGCACGACGCCCGGCTGCAGTCGTCCACCGGCATGCAGACCGGCGCTGTTTGCGAGCCGGTGTTGCTCGTCGACGACACCGATGGTCTCACAGCGACACGCATCGACCGCATCGAAAATGAGTTCGGCCCTGTGGATATCTACCTGCACGACCTGGGTGTCGGCACGACCGACATGCCCGACGCGCCGGTCATGAAGGAAGCCGCGGATGATTTTGGGAACAATTTGCGTCTGGCCCAGGATCTTGCGTCCTGTTTTAAGCACCGAATGGGCGAAAGAGGCTTGGGACGCATCGTCTATATCGCGCCCTGGGCCTGGGACGCATATACCGATGCGGTTCGCTTCGAAGTGGTCAAGGCCGGCGCGGTCGCCTTGACCAGGTCCCTGTCGCGCCAACTGGCGGCAGCCTCTGTCAATGTCAACTGCATCGTCCCGGGCTATATTCGAGGCGTAAGGCCCCTGAAAATTGAAAAAGCCCTCGGGAGGAAACTTCTGGAAGAAATTCCTTCGGGTCGTCTCGGAGAAATCTCCGACGTTCTCGAAACGGTCTTGTTCACGATCCGCGATGCATCCAAATACCTCACCGGCCAGGTGTTTCATGTGACCGGCGGACAATAAACCAACATCAAAGGAGTGCCCTATGCTGCGAACCAAGGAAGCCTACCATGAAAAGCTGTTTGCCATGCGGCCCAACATCTTCATCGGCGGCGAGCGTGTCGGAAGGGACGATCCGCGTCTACGCCCGGGAATCAACGTGCTCGACATCACCTTCGACCTGGCGCAGGATCCGGAGTGGAAAAAATTGGCGACGGCCGTCTCATCGGTCACCGGAGAAGAGATCAACCGATGGGCCCATCTTCCCCAGAACCCCTACGATCTGATCCAGAAGCAGAAGCTGATTCGGCTCGGCGCCCGCCGGGCGGGCGGCTGCATCCAACGGTGCATGGGCCATGATGCCATCAACGCTCTGGCCATCTGCACCAAGGAGATGGACCTGGCCAACGGCAGCGATTATCACCAGCGCTTTTTAAACTACCTGAAGGTCTACCACGGCAAGGATCTGGATGGCTGCTGCGCCCAGACCGACAGTAAAGGGGACCGGATGAAACGGCCCAGCGAACAGCAGGATCCCGATGCCTATCTGCACATTGTCGAGGAGAAAAAGGACGGCATCGTGGTGTCCGGCTTCAAAATGTCGATCACCCAAGCCCCGTATGCCGATGAGATCATCGCCCTGCCGACCCGGGCCCTGGGAGAGTCTGACCGGGATTTCGCGGTGGCCTTTGCCGTGCCGGCCGATATCGAAGGTCTGAGCCTGATTACCCGTCCGGTATGGCTGCGGGACAAAGACAACCCCGAAGCCGGCCCGTTCTGCCGCTATGGCGTGTCCGACTGCATCGTGTTTTTCAACAAGGTGTTCGTGCCCAAAGAGAGGGTGTTCATGTGCGGCGAATGGCAGTTCGGCCGGCGGCTGGCGCTGCTGTTTGCCGATTCCCACCGCCACAGCTACAGCGGGTGCAAGCCTGCGGTGTCCGACATCTTGTGTGGGGCCGCGGCGTTGGCCGCCGAAGCGAACAACGTCGCCAAGGCCAGCCACATCAAGGAAAAGCTCTCCGAATTCGCCGGTGCCGCAGAACTGGCCTACGCGGCCGGAATTGCAGCGGCCATCTATGGCGAAAAGACCGCCAGCGGCGTCTTCTTCCCCAACGAAATTTATGCCAACGTGGGACGGCGACTCACCGGAGAGACCATCTATCACGAGTATAACCTGTTGACGGAAATCGCGGGCGGTATCGCCGTCACCATGCCCTTCAACGGCGATTTCGAAAAAGGAGAAAACAAAGAGGCGTTGGAACGATTTATCGTCAGAAATCCCAACCTCTCCCCGGAAGCGTCCCGCAAGATCTGGCAATTTGTCGAGAACGTGGGTGCTTCGAGCATGGCGTCGTGGTACAAGATCGCCGGCGTTCACGGAGGGGGCTCTCCGATCATGGAAACCATCGCCTTGAATATCGGCTACGATTTTGAAGACAAAAAGAGCGTGGCCCGTTATCTGGCCGGTATCTCAGATTCCCTTGACGACTCCAAGATGCGGGATATGGAACCGTATGCTTTTGAAAACGATTGATGGCATAGTCGGGGAGCGGGATCGGCGGCATTGACCGTCATGCCCCCTCCCCTTCAAGCCACAATCATCGCCCCAAAGGATTCTCCTGTTCGATGTCCTTTTGGAAATCAAAGGCGCACAATTGCTGGGGCGAGCCGTAGGTGCGATAGAAATCTTTGATGATTTGATCGAGGGGGACGTCGGCAAATTCACCGCGGTCCCGCAAATACTCCATGTGCCTGTTTCCGAGCAGGTCGAAGGGGTGGTAGATCGAATCGAAGGTCCCGTCAAATTCGAGGGGTTTGAGTTGAAACCGGTGGCAGAGTTCAATGTTGAAAGCAGGCGTTGCCTTCACCCATTTGTCATCCAGAAGGATCGTGGCATAGCCATGCCACAAAAAAATGTCTGTCTTCATTTGCTCGCGCATACGGGCGGTGGAGAGATGATTTCTGACATCAGCGTAACCCAGTTTGACCGGAATGCCCAGACTCCGGCAGCATGCCGCCAGCAAAGCCGCCTTGGGCACGCACCATCCCCGGCCATTTTCCAAAGTGGTGCTCGCCCGCAATCCTTTGACCGAAAGGTCGATGCTGTATGGATCATACCTTATTTCATCCCTGACGCCGTAATAGAGCTTCACAGCCTGCTGCCGTGGCGTTGAAGCACCTTGAATTCGCTTATGAACGAAGGCCTTGACCGTCGGATGGTGAAAATCGATGATTTCTGTGGCCTGTAGATACTGCGCTAAATTCGAATTCACGATATTATTTTCTCCTTATTGGTGGTCGTTCCTTGCCGGGCTCTGGTTGCGATCCCATTGATACCAACTCATGGCGATATTTTGCAAGATTTGTCAATGCGGAACCGAATCAGAGGTGTCACGGTGGGCGTGTTCACCGGGGGTGACCCGTTGAAGGATTGAATGTCTATTGCGTGACTGCACAGTTTTTATAACAACACGGATCGACCGGCCTGGGGTCAAAAAGATGGCCGGTCGATCCGATACTTTGCTGTTCAGCCCAGACCAAATGGAAGTCTCCTGAATTGGCCCGTCAGGATGCTTTCGTGTTGAAATCAAAACGTTTCAGACACGCTTTTTGCTCCACTCACATCAGACTCGGCAGCCACGTGGCCATTTGGGGGAAAAAAAGCAGCAGTCCGAGCAATAGCAGCAAAACGGCGACCGGAAGCAAGGCGCCCTTGATGACGGTATTGATATGAATGGCCCCGATTTGTGAGATAATGAAAAGAACCCCTCCCATCGGCGGGGTGATGAGTCCCAGGTTGACGTTGAGCAGAAGAATGACGGCGAACCAGATGTTGTCCCACCCCATATGCAATACGACCGGGTACAACAGCGGGATGGCCAGATAAATCAACGAAATGCTTTCCAAAAACATGCCCATGATGAACAGGATGATATTGACCACGATGAAAAGGAAGGCGGACGAAAAATTCTGGGCGACGATGAATTCCAGAATCTGCTGCGGTATTCTTCCAATCACGACGCTGAAGCCCAAAACATAACCGCCGATCACCACTCCGGCCACCATGGCCGAAATGTTGGCCGACGACATCAGTATGGTCCACAGTTTTTTGAGCGTCACGGTGCGATAGATCCACAAACCTACGGCCGCACAATAGACCACGGCCACGGCGGCGGCTTCCGATGCCGTGAAAATCCCCAGATAGATGCCTGCCAGGATGATGACCGGTGCCATCAATCCCCAGAACGCCTCTTTCAAAGCGGTCATACGGGACATCGGTGGCGCCTCCACCGCCATGGCCGGGCTTTGGGATCCGTTGTCCTGGGCTTTCACCATGTCCGTTTGTCCTTCGGCTGCTTTTTTGCGCTGACGCGCGAAACCGATGTTGGTCACCACCGAAAGGGCGAAGGAGTAGAGAAGGATCAGCACCAGACCGGGTATCAGCCCGGCCATGAAGAGTTTACCCACCGATTCGTCGGTGAGATAGCCGTAGATGATCATGACCAGGCTCGGCGGGATCACGCTGCCCAGTGATCCGCCCGCGGAGATAGCGGCCGCAATGACCGCATCGGAATAGCGGGCTTTGCGCAGCTCGGGAATGGCAATCAGGCCCATGGTGGAGGCGGCCACGAAACTGGAGCCGGTCATGGCCGAGAACACGCCGCTGCTGACCACGGTTGCCGGACCGAGTCCCGAACGGAAACGGCCCATGAAGGTTTTGGCAGCGTCGAACAGGCGCTTTCCCATGCCGGTTTCCGAAATCAGCTGGGCTGCCAGTATGAAGAGCGGTATGGCCACCAGCGTGCTGGTATCCAGCGAGGCATACGCCTTGGAAACGCCGGTGGACATGGCCGAATCGAAACCCATATAGGCCGTCAAAATGCCGAACGCCAGAATCCCCAGCCCGAACCCCACGGGAATTCCCGAGGCGAGCACCAGTAAAAAAACTACCATAAACCCGATCACGTAGAGAGTCATTTCTTCAGCCTCAAAGAGTGGTTCATTAGCAATGCCGAATTGAAGCGCCGTTCAGCTCTGTTTCCGGTTCTGAATCTCATCGATCATTTTCTTGAGGAACTGTAATCCCAACAGCAATCCTCCGATGGGCACCAGCATCCAGGGAATCCACAGGGGAGTCGCCATCAGGCCGGAACTCGTGTCTCCGATATCGTAGGCAAACCTGGCATTTTCATACCCCTTGATGACGAAAACGGCCGAATAGGCGATGCCCGCGAAGTGGGTGAATATTTTCATGCGGCGTCGGTTAGCGACCGTCATGCGGTCGACCAGAAGGGTAATCGAAAAGTGGCTGTCGTTTTTCAGTGCGTAGCCGCACGCCAGATAGCCGATGGCGATACACAGATAGATGCTCATTTCCTGCACCCACACGGTGGGCGCACTGAAAAAATAGCGCATGAAAACATCGTAGCAGATGGAGAGCGTCACGAATGCCAGGCAGATGGCGGCGATAATACCGCCGATATCGCAGGCACTGTCAATCCATCGGAGGGCCGCTGTCTTTCGAGTTTGCGTTTGCATGGGGTTTCCTGTTTTCAGATGCCGGCAAAGGTGGATGTCCAAGGGTAAGAGCGCCTTGCCGTCCCACCGACTGGAGCGGCAAGGCGCCTTGGAATGGCTCTATTATTTGGCGCTGTCGACGATTTTCAGACTCAGGTCCAGAAGCGCCTCGGCTTGTTTGCCGTTTTTCTTGGCCCAGTCGAGCCAGACCTCACGACTGATCTGCTTGATTTTCTCGCGCTCCTCATCTGGAATGCGGGTAATGGTGGCCCCCAGCTTTTCCATATCGGCCGTGAATTTTTGCTCCCATCCTTTGGCCATCGCCAAAGAATAGGCCGTCTTCTTCCGACCCAGCGTGATGATGGTATCTTGAACATCCTGGGGAAGTTTTTTCCACTTCTTGAGATTCGCAACCACCAGGACCGTTGCGAAGCTCATATCCATCTTGGTGATGTAGGGCGCCACCTCATGGTTTTTCTCGAAAAACCCACCGACGATGGACGTAGCCACCGCATCGGACACCCCTCTCTGCAAGGCCATGTACTGCTCGGTATAAGGAATGGAGGTGTCCGGCGCCGCACCGAGTCTGGCCATGATCTCGGAAAAGATCGGGCTGGCGGACAAAATTCGCAACCCTTTGAAATCGTCCGTGGAGACGATGTTTTTCTTGTTGCTGTAGACCTGGACCCCGTCCGTGTAACTGACATAGATCAGCTTCAGGTTTTTTGCTTCCATGGCCTTTTCGATAATGGCCAGCGTTTCCCCTGAATAGGCCTGATCGACCTGGTCCAGGTTGTCAAAAGCAAAGGGCAGATAAACCCCCTGCAGCATGGGCACCATCGCCAGCATGGACGGTTGCAGCACGAGCCCGAGTTCCACTTGTCCTTTGGCCACGGCCGAATGCATGTCCTTGGGACCGAACAACTGGCCGCCGGGGTAGTCCACGATTTTCACCCGTCCGGCAAGCGTCGTGTTCACCTCTTCGATCCACTGCCCCCGGGCTTCGGCGATGAAATGCTTGGGAGGGCCCCAGGTGGCGAGCTTCAATATGGTCTCCCCGGCCGCAGCGTTCATCGGGAGCAGCGAAATCACAAACAAGATTGAAGCCATCGACATCATAAACTTTTTCATTTCCTTCTCCTTGTGTTTGTTTTGGAAGCAAAAAGCCGCGAAAGGCCGCGTATGGTTTTGGGGCCTTTCTGAAGCCACTGCTGAGCCCGATCGAAGCAGGATCAGGCCGCTTTGTTGAAAATGTTCATTCACTCCCGCGTCAGTGCGTAACCGATCCCGCCGCCGAATCGAGATCGCACGATCATGCGGAATTCGAAAACGCTGATGACGTTCTTGTCGTTTGCCGCTATGTCAGGGTATCAAAGAAATCATTCATCAGCTCTGCAACTTCCCGGGGTTTTTCTTCCTGAACGAAGTGCCCGGCCTGCAACTTTTCCACCCGGATGGTGTCGAAGCAATCCTCCAGGTGGTTCAGGTTTTCCGGGACGATGGTGATCTCTTCCGTGCCGTAAATATACAGGGACGTCATTGGAAATTTTCTGCCGGCAAGCTCGGACCAGTGCTTGGCATCCAGCTGCATGGCACGATAATAGGATGCACCCGTGGCCGGCGTATTCGGAATCGCGTAGCAGCGGGCGTATTCGGCGATGGATTCGGCTGGAATAATTCCGTCGCGACCTTTTTTGCCGAAGAAATAGCGCACCCAGACATCTTCATTGCCTTTGATCATGGCTTCCGCCAACCCGGGCTGCATCTGGAAGTATTGGTACCAGTAAGGCATGAAGCGCATGGCAGCCAGCGCATGGGCTGCCTCCTGGGCGCCGGCGGCATTGGTGATCACCGGTATGTTCATGATAACCAGCTGTTTCACCCGCTCCGGAATCAAGAGAGCGATTTCCTGGGCCACGATGCCGCCCCAATCATGACCGACCAGAAAAAAGGTGTCGATGCCAAGGGCGTCGACGATCTCGACAACATCTTTGGCCAGCTCCAGCTTCTGATAGGCTGTTACATCCAAGGTACGTTCGCTGTCGCCCAGTCCGCGCAGATCGGGTGCGATAAGATGCAGGCGCGCATCGAGATGTTTGGCAACCCCTTCCCAGCAATAGGAGCTTTCAGGCCAACCATGCAGCATGATCACCGGGAAACCCGCAAGATCACCGCCCTCCCGAATATTGAACACCCCTCTTGGTACGTTGATCATTCTGGTTTTCATGCGGAATCCTTTCGACGCCAAGGTCTATCGGCTCGCCGGCTTTATTGTCAGTCAAGTCAGCGAAAATGACGTTATGCCGTGTTAAATCGTATTGGGTTTACCCACAGATGGGCCGTATTTTCTGCAATTTCAGGTAGGGGTTGTCAAATAAAAAAGCACAGGCACCTAACCGTTACAAGAATTTTAATAATCTTATTTCATTATGATTTTTTATAAAGTAAAATGCAGTTCAATTTATGCGAGCGATATATTGAAGCGAAAACAGGATAGATTCCAGAACGAATCGACTTTTTGCTTTATAGTTTAACCTTACAATATCGACTTCATAGTTGGGCGACCCTTTCCGAGCATGGGGTCGGCCCGGCTGATGGGCCATCGACGATACAGCAGGATCTCTCATGAACCGCAATAAGAAACTAAAAATCAGCGACTTGGAAAAAATTACAGGCATTTCCCGGTCGACCGTCCACCACTATGTCAACTACGGTCTGCTGCACCGCCCGCACAAAACCGGCCATACCATGGCCTATTACGACGACCTCCATGTCAAGCGGCTTGAGACCATTCAAAAGATCAAGCTCGACTATCTGAAAACCGCCAAAACGACTCGAATTCCCCTGGATGTGATCAAGCACCGGTTGAACGAGAGCGACCCGCTGATCAAACCGAGCGGGTCAAACGGCAACGTCAATCCGCCTGGGAAGAGAGGGGCGGCCAAGGCCGGGAAGAAGAAAGCGATCATTGAGGCCACGCTGCAAATGTATGCCAACCGTGGCTACTACCTGACCAACATCAAGGATATCGCCAAGGCGGTCGGCATCTCCACGCCGACCTTCTACCGCTATTTCAGAGACAAGCGTGAACTCTTCGTTGAGGCCATCGAGTACGTGATCAAAAATTTCAAAAATGAAATCCGGGAAGCGGTGAAGCATGAAAAAGATCCGGCCCGGCGATCGAGAATCATGTTCAACACTTTTTATGCCCACTATCCGAAAATGGGTGAAATTCTCAATCAACTGCGATCAGGAGCCATCATCGGCGACCCATGGGCCAGATCGAACCTGTCCCGGCTTTATCGGGAAATGATGGAAAACCTGATTAAAGAGATTCAAGGCGCCATACGCAACGGCATCATACGCCCGGTAGATCCGGTACTGCTGGCCTATTTCAACCTGGCCATCAATGAAGCGGCCATCCATCTGGGCTCTATGAGTCAGAAATACACCATTGAAACCGCGATGACTTTCGTCGGTGAAATGCTCAACACGGCGTTTTTGACCGAAAAAGGCAAGCTGCGGTTCGATATCTTCTACAAATCCCGGCATCATGAGGGTCCGGAGCCATAGGCCGCGGCCGATTCCATGGCCCGGACAACGTATGGGCCCATGGGCACGAACTAAATTTCTCAGGCCAATGCCATGCCACCTGAAACGACCTCTTTAAGTTGATTCATTTTGAATGGCTTGAACAGAGCACCGCTGATGCCCTTGTTTTTCAGCCGAGGCATCACCATCCCTGGGCTCTCGCCGGTCATGGCGATGATCGGCAGGTTCGGATGCGTCGCTTTTATGCGTTCCGCAAGCTCCCAGCCATCCATGACCGGCATGTTGATGTCGGTCAGAACGACATCGATACCGACTTCATTTGCCAGGGAATTGAGTGCTTCCTCACCACCGTGGGCTGGTGTTGTATGATGGCCTAGTTTTTCAAGGAGTTGGCAGACCAGGGCAAGTGTACTTTTCTCATCGTCGACGACCAGAACGTGTCTTTTCATTTTCATCGCAACCCATTCGATTTTCAACTGTCATTCCAATGGATCCGTGGATCGTCACCGTTCGATGGGCAAATAGGATCCAAGGCCAAAATCGTCTCCTACAATGAAATGGAACTTGTTCCTTGGGCCGATCAATTTCTTTTTACTTCGGTGGCGCATTTCCGGCGATCTCAATTCCTTTGGCGGGGAAAAGCAGCTGAAAGGCCCGATGTCGCCCAGGGATCTTTGGTGACACGCAAAGCATTTTACATGCCATTTAGGTATCGTATGATATTCCAGCTTGTTATAAGATTAAGCACTCGTAGCAAAATCGAAATTTGACAATAATGGGTTGGGGTTTACCGAAAATGGTCACGGTCCATGAGTTTGAAAAACCAGCCGTAAATACCGGGAATGCTCACGCTAATGCCACACTGCCGATATGTTGCGGTTGCTGTTGCCGCTCGCTTGTATCCGAAAATTTTGGGAGGATTCACACATCATGGATTGACAGAATGGCTTGAAGGGATCTAAATTGAAATTTATACCGCTTGCCAGCAAACCTTGGGTACGACAGGCGTCATGAAACGCCCGGACACCACCAAGGCCACAACACTCAGAAACCTAAAACCAACAGGCAAAGGAGGCACTTATGGCAGAAAGTGTATACAAAGTCATCGAATTGGTAGGGACCAGCACCACTTCATGGGAAGATGCGGCCCGCGTGGCCATCGAGACCGCCGCCAAGAGTCTCAAGGACCTGCGGATCGCAGAAGTCAGTAAATTGGACATGAAGGTGGAAAACGGCAAGGTCACCGCATACCGCACCAGAGTGAAACTCTCCTTTAAATATCTGAACGAATAGACGTATTCCGGTTCCGTGACATTGCGGGCCATGCAGACCATTGAAGGGCGGCTCCAAAAAGGGGCCGCCCTTTTTCATCGAAGCCTGGCCAAGCCTATACGGCTCGCCTGTTCACAGACCGCTGAAGCCCTGCCTGTGCGCCGACCGTTCCAATGATTGGCATTCCCCGAAGCATAGTATGAACCAGGTGTACCGCTGCCATTGACACCCGCACCGCTTTGAAATAGATAACGCCGGAAAAAATTGGATCTTTGCTTTTTCCGGCGCGAGCCACCGGAAGTAAACGCGCAAACATGACCAAGGCGGTAACGGCATGGGCAGGCCCATCTGGAACGAACAATTTCAAATCGACACCCACGAGGCGGACATGAACGGCCTGGCCCGTTTGGATGCCTTGTTCTGCTGCTTTCAGGAAGCGGCCGGGCATCATGCCCGTGATTTGGGTGTGGGCCGGGAAGAATTGTCCCGTCAGGGATGTCTTTGGGTGCTTTCCCGCTGCCGGATGCAGATCGATCGCTACCCGGCCTGGGGCCAGAAGGTGACGGTCCAAACCTGGCCCTGCGGCGTGGAAAGGGTTTTTGCGCTGCGGGAGTTCGAGTTTATTTCCGATGCAGGCGAACGGCTCGGTTCGGGCATATCGGCGTGGTTGATCCTGACGCAGGATAAGCACCGCCCCATGAGACCGGGCCCCATCATGCAAGCGGTCCCTCCGACCCGGGCGGCGGCCAGGCCTGAAGCTGTGACCGATAAGCAGGCCAATCCGGTTGGATTGTCTGATCTCCGTCTTTTTTCCGTGCGCTATTCCGACCTGGACGTCAACCGCCACGTCAACAATGCGGCCTACGTGCGCTGGATCCTGGACAGTTTCGACGCTCCCAGGCATGACCGATTCGAAATTGCCGCCATTCGCATCGACTACATATCGGAGACGCACTTGGGTGAACCCATCTTGGTGAAGGCCCAGACCGTGGAGGCCGACGGCTCACAGACCATCCTCGGGGTGCGTCCGGAAAGTGACCAGCCGGTTTTCCAGGCGGAAATCGTCTGGCGCGCGCGCCCGTCCGCCCACGCTTGAGGCAGATCGGGCGGCACGCCGTTTCAAAATGCTTCCGGGAAGTGTCGATCAGGCGGGAAAACGATACAGCACCGCGCCCCAGGTCACACCGGCGCCGAGCCCCAGGAACATGACGGTGCTGCCCGGGCCGATCACCCCTTTTTCGATGGCCTCGTCGAAGGCCAGGGGAATACTCGCCGCCGTGGTGTTCCCGTAACGTTGGATGTTGTGGTAGACTTTCTCCTCCGGCAGGTCCAACGCCTTTGCAAATCCCTGGTTGATTCTCATGTTGGCCTGGTGTGGAATGAACAGATCCACCGCCGACAGCGGCAGCCCGGCCTTTTCGAGCGCCTCGCCGGCCACCTCGGGCAGCCGCCGAACCGCATGCTTGAAAATGTTGCGACCGTCCATGACGGGATAGTGCTTGCCCTCTTGAAGCATCTTTTCGCTGATGCGGGGATTGTCGCGGGATGCCGGCGCATAGGTCATCAGGCTTTCCGCCAGCGAGCCGTCGGCATGCAGGCAGGATGCGAGCACCCCCTCTTGGGCGTCCGATTCCGTCAGCTCCAGGCAAACGGCGGCTGCACCGTCGCCGAATATCACGGCCACATCCCTGCCCCGGGTCGAAACGTCAAGACCGGTGCTGTGCACCTCTGCCCCCACAAGCAGCACCCGCTTGGCCATCCCGCTGCGGATATAGGCATCGGCCGTGGCCATGCCGTACAGGAAACCGGTGCACTGCTGACGAATGTCCAATGCCGGTGTCGTCGTAAGCCCGAGTTTATCGGCCAGCAGACAACCGGATCCCGGGAAAAACAGATCGGGGCTCAAGGTGGCGAAGATGATCAGGTCGAGATCCTGAGCCCGCCAGCCGGCGCGCTCCAAAGCGATTTTGGACGCCTCCAGTCCCAGGTCCGAAACCCCGACGCCACCCTCCTCCGGAACCCAATAGCGCTGTTCAATACCGGTACGCTGTACAATCCATTCATCTGAGGTATCCATCCACCGGGTCAAATCGTGGTTGGTGACACATCGGGGGGGGACATACCGCCCGGTTCCCTTGATGATCGATATTTCCATATAATTTCATCCTCTTATTCAATTTTAGCCCGCGTTTTTAAACCGCCTCCATTGGTGACAGGTGGCGAAATATATACGTGTTTATATTTTTCGCAACCATTTTAACCCCATTCATTTAAAAAGGGCGGAGTCAAACTGAACAGACGGGACGGATGTCGCCATCTCGCAACAGCCGCGGGATTCACGCCATCCGGGGCCAAAAAGAAAAAATGGACGAGCGGATGCGTTCACGCGTCAAGGCTATTGTCAGGGGTCAGGCAAGAACAACGGTTCGAAGAAGGATCGGGATGGGGTTGATTGGTGACAAATGAAAGGACCGGCCGCCGCGATCCATTACAACAGCGATGTGGCCGCCAGTCCCATGGTAACGGTCAATTGCAGCGCACTTTCGGAAACCCTCCTGGAGAGCGAACTTTTCGGCCACACACGCTGGGCGTTCACCGGTGCGCACCGGGATCGGGTCGGTCGGTTCGAGGAGGCGGACGGCGGAACGATCTTCCTGGATGAAATCGGAGAGCTGAGCCCCTTTATCCAGGTCAAGCTGCTTCGGGTGCTTCAGGAGCGGGAAATCGAGCGGGTGGGAGATTCACGGCGGCGCATGATCGATATCCGCGTCATCGCCGCCACGCATCACGATCTCTACGCGTTGGTTCAAAAGGGGGCCTTTCGCGAGGATCTTTACTACCGACTCAAGGTCTTTCCCATCATTTTGCCGCCGTTGCGCGAACGGCGTGAGGACATTCCCCTGCTCGTGAGCCATTTCATCGAAAGCCAGAACAAGGCGACCGGCAAACAGATACGCGTCGCCAGCGAAGCGGCGATGCGCCACTTGCTGGATTACCCGTGGCCGGGCAATGTGCGCGAACTGGAAAACGCCATCGAGCACGCTTTTGTCGTCTGCCGCCATACGGAGATCGAAACGCGTCATCTACCAGTGGAAATCCGCACCGGCCAGCGCCTCGCGCCGAAACCGGCCCGATCGAGACGGCCCGGTCGGGATTTGACGCCCGACCGGCTGACGGCATTGCTGGACGAGTGCGATTGGAACAAGGCCGAGGCCGCCCGGCGTCTGGGCATCAGTCGCACGGCGGTCTGGAAGTACATGAAAAAGTGGCGGATAAAGTTGTCACCGGAAGTGTAGACCGGCCGAATGCGCGGACGGCGGGCCGCATCCGTACCGTTTCAATCCCGCACCACCTCAATGGGGATACATCCCCAGTTGATACTCCTCGAACTCGGTCTCTCCATCGAGATACTCGTTGATTCGCTTGTTTACGGCCACTCTCTCCTCGCTGTTTTTCCAGACATTCCATTGCTTGAGCGTTTCCCAGGTCGAGGCGACCACCACCCGGTAGGGATCCTTGATATCCCACATGGTTTCAGACGACAGATAGCCATCCTGCCCCATGGCACCGTATCGGTGTTCTCGAATCATTTTCACAATTTCTTTGAAGTGTTTTTCCTTGAAGCGTCTTTTGATCAGAATTCTGACGGCCATGGCACTCTCCTTTCTTTGTGGGTTAACAACGAAAACAGCCATATGTGGAAGATGACACCCCCAGCGATGGAGCATGCGGCCGAATGCGAATAGACGGGAATGCGCTTGGAAAGGAGACGCTAAACCTTTAGAGATGAACCGCAGAAACGATGATCACGGACAAGAAAAGTCACATGAGGCTGTTGATACAGTCTCTGATCGGCCGGTGCCATATGTCAACAAGAATCTTCAGCGATTCTAACTGAATGCTATTCATTAAACCCGGCGTGAGTAGGGCAGGCGGCCGATGCCGTCACTGGCCAGGGAAGAACGAGTCCATCGCGGTCTTAAAATGCCCCCCCCGCCATGCGGCATCCGGACGGGTGTCCACGGAGGTCAGAATGTCTTTGTTCACAAATGGAAGGAAATCCGAAATACCCGGCAGAACGACCCGTACCACAGGGAACTGCAAGACCGGGTGAGTCAGGTTCAAAACGATGAAATCGGTTTCAAGGGCCTGGCAAATCTTTTTGATCGCCTCGATTTCAGACAGGATATCCTTGCTTTGCGTGCCTCTGTAGGCAATGGTGCCGCCCTGTTCGAGAAAGGAAATATCCTTTTGAGAAATAGAGCACTTGAACAGCAGGTAGAGATTTTCGATGCGGGAGCGATGCATGACGGGCCGGTCGAGATTGGGGGTGGGGATTTTCAGTGTACCGCGTCCCTGCATGACTTCGGTCAGGCAGCGGCTGAGCGCCTCATCCAGGTTGAACGACACGCCGGGAACGAGGATTTTATGTTCCAGTCGGCCGGGCCGCAGATTGTGATTGATGAAAAACACACCGATACTGGGAAATTGCCCCCCCATGGAAAGATCTTTCAGGATGATCTCGACATTTTCCTTTTCATAAAAGGCCATCATGGATTTCAAGCGGTCATTTCCAAGCGTCTCCTTGTCGATGCTGGGAACACGCTTCTCGGGTGCGATGATTTGAATCTGGGTGTAACGCTCAAACACCTCGCAGCTGGCCTGCACGATCGCTTCTTCCAGCGTGTTGCCGGCGGCCATGCCGTTGGATGCGTTGATGTACGCGATGAAATTGATGGGGACCTTGATGGTTTTGTCCTGCAGCACCGAATAACCGTCCACCCAGTGCCGGGCCATCTGGCTGTTTTTGATGTTCTCGATGGCCGTTGGATGCAGGTGGGGCTGGTTGCACAACAACCTTTCAATGGTGAGGTGCTCCTCCTTCAAATCCGCCTGGTGGCTGTTGACATACCCGTCCAGCCACTCATAGTTCAAGAAGCGGTTGACCTGACGGCCATACAGGGCCGGCATGTTGAAGCGAACCTGCTCTTCAAAATCCTGGAAGAACATCCCGCCGCTGAACCGTTCGGCCAGTTCCGCGTGGGCGCTCGCCTTGCAGAGCCCGGCCGTCAATCCCTTGCCTTGACACTGCAGGTTGATGGTATCGACACAAATTTGAGACCAGTGGATGTCCTCGGCGACCTGGAAGGGCATATACCGGATCGGGTAGCCCATTCGTTCGAAACCGGCGACGATTTTTTCGACCGTGCTGACCGGTGTATCGGTTTTTCCAAATTCGTTGCGCACATAATTCCTGAACTGCATTCGATCACTTCCTCTATCAAATGACGCCACCCAGTAACTGGATATTTTCCTCTATCTTTTTAAGGCGAAATTTGTCTGACTCCAATTTCTTCTGGAGCGTGTTCACGACATCCTGGATGATGGTTCCCATCAGAGCGTTGTCGGACAACAGTTTTTCCCTCAGAAACGCCACCACTCGGGGGACCGCGGTTTCATTGACGTAATCCTCCCAACTGGCAAGGCTGTCGTTGTACTTTGCGCAGGCGTCGATGATCACTCTGAATTGGCACTCCAACAGCCATTTGGCCTCGACGATCAAGTCCTTGTCCCGCGGTTCCTCGATAAGGCCGACCATTTCGTATAATTCATCCAGCATTTGGGCTTCTGTCTTTGATTGGGTCGAATCGGACATAATCACCTCTGCATTCCTAAATGAACCATTTAGTGCCCATCCACAAATGTCCAATTGTCCAGATATCTGCGTTGCGCGAAAAATTTAATCCTCGGAATATCGGCCATATGCCTGCGGTTAAATTTTTCGTGCGCCTTGATCTCGACCCAATTTGCATGTTTGTGGACGGACACCATTTAAAAATCACCGGATCAACAGTACCGGATTGACGATTTCGTCGATCAAACCGCAGAGCCGCTCCCCGCCAAACCACTCCTCCAGGCAGGGGAGAATCACCGGCCCCTGGGTCTCGCGCTGGATGCGTTCGGCCAGTTCCTTCGAGGTGGGCTTGAGCACGGCACGGAATCGTGCCTCGATCTCCTGCGAGCGAAGCAGCAGCCGGGCCTGTTCCCGGTGGCTTTCCACCGCTTCCCTGCTGTCACCGATCACGAAAACGATCATCGGTGTGTCGTGGAGTTTGGCGAGAAACCCGGCCGTCTCCAGCGCCTGTCCAGCGGCTGGACTGCCGTCGTATACCACGGCCAACGGTGTGCCGGCAAACAAGACCCGGGTCTGCAGGATCAGGGTCATGCCCTGACGCTGCATCAACAGGGCGCGGACCGTCGATCCCGTGCGTTGGGTGCCGGGCAATGACCGTCCGATTTTGCCCAACACCACCAGATCGATATCGGCCGCCGCCGACAGCACCTGGGCGCCGACATCTCCGCGGGCCGTGCGGAATTCCCAGGCTATCCCGTATCGGTCGGCGATCTGAGCCAGGGTGTTGCGGATACGATCGGCCTGAATGCGCAGCTGCAGCGCCATTTCCAGGGGATCGATTTCACGCGGCCCGGGTCCGTAGAAACTGATTTCCCTGGCAAACGGCAATTCGGCGAGGCGCAACAGGTTGATGTCCTCCACGAACAGTCCCAATACTTGGGCATTGAACCGGCCCGCCAGGTCGATGGCGGCGTGCAACGCATTCACGCTGGATGACGATGCATCCAATGCCACCAGGATCCTGCCAATGGGTGAACGCCGTGAATTTGCTTCGTTCATGCGCATGGACCTTTTGTGCGGTTATAAGAATCGCAGGCTGTCTTTCAAGCCTCCTTGGGCGCCTGCGATTCCCTGACAAACTGCTGTTGCCGTTCGGCGAACATCTTCAGGCGCTGCTGTACCTTGCAGTTAACAGTGTTTTCAGGATATTGGCCGGACCCGTCCGCCACACCGGCAGCCATGCCGGTCAGGATCTCGATGCCCTGATCGATGGTCTGGACGGCATGAATATGAAATGTTCCGGCTTGCACGGCATCGATCACATCCTGCCGCAGCATGAGATGCTGGACATTGGCCGCCGGAATCAGCACCCCTTGCCCGCCGGTCAATCCTCTGGAGCGGCAGATATCGAAAAAGCCTTCGATCTTTTCGTTGACGCCGCCGATGGGCTGTACCCGGCCATACTGGTTCACCGAACCGGTCACCGCCACCGCCTGCCGGAGGGGCACATCGGCGATGGCGGACAGCAGCGCGTACAACTCCGCCGAACTGGCGCTGTCTCCTTCAATGCCACCGTAGGACTGCTCGAACACCAGGCTGGCCGACAGCGACAGGGGATGATCGAGGGCGTAGCGACCGCCCATGAAGCCGGAGAGAATCAAGACCCCCTTGGAATGGATCGGTCCACCCATGTCCACTTCCCGCTCGATGTCCACCACCTCGCCCTTTCCCAGCCGGATGCGGGCGGTGATGCGACTGGGTCGGCCAAACGCGAAATCCCCCAAGGAAACCACCGACAGACCGTTGACCTGTCCGACCGCTGCGCCATCGCAATCGATCATCACGATATCCCGCTGAATCTGCTCCTGCATGCGCTCACGCAAACGATCCGATCGAAAGATCCAGGAATCCACTGCCTTCTGCACGTGTCCGGCCTCGACCGACGCGGCGCCGTCCTGCCTGGCCCAATAGTCCGATTCACGCAGCAGGTTGGTCATGCTCTCCATGTGGATCGACATCTTTTGTGCGTCATCGATCAGGCGGCTGCCCCGTTCGATCACCCGCCCCACGGCCTCCCGCTTGAAAGGCAGCAGTTTTTCATGCCGCACGATGCCGGCCATCAGGCGCACGAACGCATGTTGGTTCTCGTCGGTGCGATCCATCTGCTGGGCGAAATCGGCCGACACCTTGAACAGGTCGCCAAAGTCGGGATCGTAATGCCGAAGCAGGTAGTAGAGCAACGGGATACCGGTGAGCACCACCTTGACCTTGACCGGCAGGGCCTCGGGTTCCAGCATTACCGTGCTGATCAGACTGTACATCTGGCCGATGGATTCGATCTTGAGGTTGCCGGACTGAAGGGTCCGCTTCAATCCATCCCATGCGAACGGCTCGCGTACCAGTTTCAGCGCGTCCATGATCAGGTAACCGCCGTTGGCGCGGTGCAGGGCACCGGCCCGAATCATGGTGAAATCGGTGAGCAAGACGCCCATTTGGGATAGATGCTCCACGCGCCCGAAGAGGTTCAGATAGGTGGGATTTTGCTCGTAGACCACCGGCGCGCCCTCGGTTTTGCTGTGGTCCACCAAGACATTCACATAATAACGGCGCTCGGCCGGATTTTTGATTCCCCCGGCACCAATGCCGGCGTCATCCATTCCCTGCAAGGCCATCTGGATCTGCTGTTGCACCTCCTGCTGCTGCCTTCCGGGAAACAGCTCCTGCACGTTTTCGATGAGATCGTCATGCACCGAGCCCAGGTAGTCCACGACCTTCCCGTTGTTGGCAAACTTGGTCTTCAACTCGTCGATCAGGGGGCGAATGGCGTATTCGGTCACCTCCCGGTTGAAGGTTTTTTGCTTTTCTCTAGTTTCTCGCTGCCACTGGGGAAAATTTTGCGCGATGCGCTGGGCCTCTTTATGCATCTCCTCGGCGCTCTCCTGGATGCGCTTCTTTTCCTGGTCGGAAAGCTGTTCGTACTCCTCCTGGGAAAGCCCTTCCTCGGTTCCCTCCTTGGCAGGAGCGAACGCCAATCCGCTGGGCGTGGGCAGGGCCACCAGGTTTTTCTCCCTGGCTTTGCGGCGAAGCTCCTCGAATGCCCGCATCTGCTTCTCTTTAAATTCTTCGGCGATGGCCTGGGCCCTGTTCTGATACGCCTCGTTCTCCACCGCCGATTGCATGGCGTTGCGCACATCTTCCACCAGCTTCTTCATGTCGTCCGCCAGGGCCTTGCCCTGTCCGGGATCGAGCAGGAGCAGGCGCGGCACATGGCGCTGATCGAAGTTGTTCACATAACAGACGTCGGGAGGCACCGCCTCGTGGCCCGCACGGCGCTGGAGAACGTCGCGAATGAACGTATGTTTGCCGGTGCCTTGCGCGCCGAGGGCAAAAATATTGTACCCCTCCTGCTGGATCCCCATGCCGAATTCCAATGCCTGCTCGGCCCGCGGTTGCCCGATCAGTTGACCGGCCGGCGACATGTTATTGAAATCGTCGGTGGTATCAAAAGGCAGGGTGTCGAGATCACATCGGTGGTAGAGTTGATGCGGTTTCAATTCCGATTCATACATGATACGCATCCTTTGTTTTTAGGTATCGATATGTATCCATCGGGTCTGGTTTTCAGAATACAGCGGCAGGAGCGTCTTCACAACAAAATATGGAAAGAAATGGGGCGATGAAACTCAAATTTTCGGATGGGACATGCCTGTGAGTCCAAACAGCATGCGCATAGGCCGGCTCATGGGCGGGGTGATTCTGGCCGAAATTTTCAGCATGACCGCTTTTTCGACCTTTGCCGTCACCCTCGTCGACTTTACCCGCATCTGGCAACTCGACTCGGCCCAGGCCGGTTGGATCAGCGGCGCCTATTTTGCCGGCTATGTCGCGGCCGTTCCACTCCTGGTGGGACTGACCGACCGCGTCGATGCGCGGCGCATTTACTTTCTGGCTTCGCTGCTGGGTATGGCCGGCGGGGTGGGTTTTTCCCTGCTGGCCGACGGCCAGGCCAGCGCCATGCTGTTTCGCGCCGTGGCCGGAGCGTCGCTGGCCGGCACCTATATGCCGGGGCTGCGCATCATCACCGAGCGTCTGACAGGGCCGGCGCGTCTGCGGGCCGTACCCTACTATACGGCGAGTTTCGGGATCGGCGTCAGCCTCTCCTTTCTCTTCAGCGGTTGGCTGGCCCAGATTCTCCACTGGCGCTGGGTCTTCGCCGTCAGTGGGCTGAGTTCCGCCCTGGCCATTTTGCTGGTGGCGATCGGCACGGCCGGCATCCCGTCCAACATCGAATCCCCTGCCCCGGGGCCGCGACGGCATCCGCTCGACCTTCGACCGGTCTTCCGGAACCGTGACGCGCTCGCCTATATCCTGGCCTATGGCGGCCATTGCTGGGAGCTGTTCGCCCTCAGATCCTGGCTGCCCGCCTACCTTCTGTTCGCATGGCAACACGCCCAAAGCGGTCTTGCCGGAACGGCCCCATCCCGCTGGTCGATGGCCATCGTGCTCATCGGTGTTCCTGCCAGCATCATCGGCGCTGAAGTGGCTTCCCAGCGGGGACGGGTGCGGCTGATTCGATGGATCTGCCTTTTCGCCTGCATCTTCGGGGTCGTGGCCGGCCTGATGGGTAATCTCTCCTTCGTTTCGGCGGTGACGGCGCTTTTCGCCTACAATTTTCTCATTACCGCGGATTCCGGAGCCTTGACCACCGGTGCCGTCGCCGCCGCACGGCCCGGAGAGCAGGGCGCCACCCTGGCGGTACACTCCATCGTCGGATTTTTAGGCGGCGGGGTCGGACCGGTGGTCGTCGGATGGGGTCTGGATATGGGCGGCGGCATCACCGAGGGCAGGGGCTGGCTGGTGGCTTTCCTGGCGATGATTGCAGGTTCGGCATTTGCTTTCCTGGCCATTTCCGGTCGATCCGGCCAAAAACCGGTGGATTCATCGAGTCCCAGCAGTTCCAACTGAATGTGATTCACCCTGAAGAGCATGTTTTCCAAATGTTTTTTTGATAAAAAAATTCAGATGGAAACGACCATGGCAGGCGTGGGTGGGGCAGGTGGCCAGGGCCACGTGAGCCTGCGGTCAATAGTACCGGTTAAATGCAAACGGCGGATATGCGGCCCAGACTGTTTGAGCGCAGCGAGTTTCTGGGCCGCCCGCCGTGCATGTTACCGGCACTTGACCGCTTGGCGTGTGGCATCGGTCACCTGCTCCACCCACGCCGGGTCTAATAAATGGCATTCACTTAGAATAGCGGATCGAGTCCTTGACAATCGGGCGAAGGATGGGTGAATTAGAGATAACGGAGCCCAAATCAGCTGCTGACCTCAACATACGACAGGCCATGCCACAGACACCAGCCAGAGGTGACATCCGCCGAACCATCGGGGGCAGGCTCAAAACCCTGAACCTCGCCCGGGCGACCACCTGGTCTTTCTATTTCATCGCCATCGGCCTCATCGCCGGCCTGGGGTCCATCGTCTTTCATTACCTGTGCCAGCTGGGCATTCACTACTTCCTCGATTTGCTCGCCGGATACCGTCCTCCCGCGCCGGCCGGCGAACACCACCTGCTGACCCCGACGTCGGTACCCTTCAACCGGTGGGTGCTGTTGTTTCTGCCCGCATTCGGCGGCCTCCTGAGCGGTTGGCTGGTCTATACCTTTGCCCCGGAAGCGGAGGGACACGGCACGGACGCCGCCATCGAGGCTTACCACAATAAGGGCGGCTATATCAGGGGCCGGATCCCCCTCATCAAGATGATCGCCTCGGCGATCACCCTGACCACCGGCGGTTCGGGAGGCAGGGAAGGCCCCATCGCCCAAATCGGGGCCGGTTTCGGCGCCTTTCTCGCCACCACCCTGAAGCTCTCCGACCGCGAGCGGCGCATCATGCTGGCCGCCGGCATCGGCGCCGGGGTGGGCAGCATCTTCCGAGCGCCGCTGGCCGGCGCCCTTTTCGCGGCCGAAGTACTATACCGCGATCCAGAATTCGAATCGGATGTCATCATCCCGGCGGGCATCACCTCGGTGGTGGCTTACTGCCTCTTCTGCCTGGTCTTCGGCTGGGGGTCGCTCTTCGACTCGCCGCCGTTCAAATTTCAAAATCCGCTGGAACTCGGTCCTTACGTGGTGCTCGCCCTGGTCCTGGCCGGAACCGGCATCTTGTACATCAAGTCTTTTTATGGGACCATCCGCATCTTCCGGATCTTCAAAAAAATCCCCAACCATCTCAAACCGGCCATCGGAGGTCTGTTGACCGGCATCATCGGTTTCTTCCTGCCCCACACCCTGGCCTTTGGTTACGGATTCGCCCAGCAGGCCATCCACAACGAACTGACGGTGCCGTTTCTGCTGTCCCTGGCCCTGGGCAAAATTCTGACCACATCTTTTTCCATCGGGTCCGGCGGCAGCGGCGGCGTTTTCGGACCATCTGTCGTCATAGGCGGGGCCATGGGGGGTGCGGTAGGCAAGCTCTTTCACATGTGGATGCCGGGTGTGGTCACCCAGCCCGGGGCCTTTGTCGTGGTAGGCATGGCCGGCTTTTTCACGGCCGTTTCCAACACCCCCATCTCCACCATCATCTTCGTCAGCGAGATGACCAACTCCTATCATCTGTTGCTGCCCAGCCTGCTGGTCTGCTCAGTGGCCTATCTGGTCTCACGCCGCTGGACCATCTATAGCCGACAGGTGAAAAACAAACTCGATTCGCCGGCCCACGCCGGAGAATTTTTTGTGGATATCCTTCAGTCGATCCGGGTCGGCGACCTCCTGCCCATGGTGAAAATGGTGACCCTGATTCCTCAAAACATGACGTTCCAGGATTTCAAGCGCACCTTTGCCCAAACCCGGCAGCACTACTTCCCGGTCGTGGATGACAACCAACGTCTGGTGGGCATCTTTTCGATCAATGATATCCGGGAGGTCCTGTTCTCGCCGGACATCCAGTACCTGGTGGTGATGAAAGATGTGGGCACCTCGGACATCATCGTGACGACGCCGGAAGAGGACTTGAATAGCGTGATGAAAAAATTCACCGTCCGCAACATCGACAGCCTGCCGGTGGTCAAAAGCGATGATCACGGCATTCTGCTGGGCATGCTCAACCGTCGCGAAGTGATCTCCTTTTACAACCAGAAGGTTTCCGAGATGGAATCGCGGCGCATCGCCGGGGCCGGTTAGCGGTCCTCGGCAGGATCACTTCAGGGCTTCGAAGGTGGCGGCATAACCGGTCAGCTCCACGTAGCCACGGCCTTCGACCGGACTGCCCGCTTTGCGCCCGGCCACCGAAACACTGCCCTCCCAGTAAGCAATACCGGTCAGGTCGTCCAGATGCATCTCCTGGTCCGGCAGATTTGCGGTGACGGCCACATCGATCCTGGCGGACGGGATCTTCACCCGCCAACTGGAAGGGTAGCGTGCCCCGGAACGCCGGCTGCGCCAAGTGTCGCGCACCTCCACCTCGAAACCTCCGAATTCGATCGGCTGCGGCGCGCCGAGCGCGTCGACGAAGGTCCCGCCGGAGGCTGGGTCGATGCTGCCGTCCTCGCGTCGCAGCAGAAAGATCATCACATCGCTGCCATCGGACAACTGAAGGCTGAACCAGTCCCAACCGATGGTACCGGGCGCCAGGGGCGAGGTACTGAACTCATGGTCCATCCAACTCAGCCCATCCACGGCAACCGGCGGTTCACCGGCGATGGTCACGGTGCCGGTCGTCTCGAGACGGGTCAGGGAATAGTAGCAACTGGCGCGCTCGGGCGTGGCCCCCTTTCGGCTGTAGCCGTCGATACCGTGCCGCACCGGCGCCTTCATGGGCGTGAGCGCGAGCCGAAAGGAGAACGCCTCGCACGAGGCTTCAAGGCGGTGTCCATCGGGCCCCAGGACGGCCTGCCAATCGTTCAAGAAAATCCTCAGGTCGCTGCCCTCCGCTTCCCAGCCGGCCATGCCGAGCGCCTCTCGGGAGGCCTTGCCGGCCTGTAGATGCCGCTTGCCGGAGATGTCCGATACCGCCGCATGGGCCAGGTAAAGCTGATCGGCACGCCAGGCGGCATGCGGATGCGGCCAATCGGCTCGGGTGCCAGGGGGGGCCAATTGGTGGCGGAAGAAGGTGAGCTGGAATCCGATCGGTCGACCGGTGCCGGTGAGCAGGTTGCCCGTATAGTACCACCATTCGGTGCGGAATCCCGGGTGAGGGGCGTGATCACGCGGGAAGGTCAATCCGCAGGGACCGGTGACCTGGAGATACCCCGCCGTGTTGTCTGCACCGCAGACGCGCGTCACCCCCATCGACAACCACAAAACGAGGGCGGCGGCGAGCATCCGGGCCAGAGGACCCATTTTCTCATCTGACAGTATCATCGTTCCCTCAGCAGGGTCGCCGGCGGCTGGCGCAAGACCGACCGTACGGCCGGAATCGCCGCTCCGAGAGCGGTCAACCCGATCAGGGGCAGCGAGTAGGCCAGAGCCCCCCAATCGACGGTGTACAGAAAGGTCCAGCCGAACGACTGCCGGTTGATCACGTATACCAGCAGGTAGGAGAGGACGAACCCGCAGGCCAGGCCGGCGATTTCCCCGACGGTCACCAGGTAGGCGGCCTCCCACAAGATGATGCCGCGGATCTGCGCCTCGCTTCCCCCCACGGCGGCAATCGTGTTGAGCTGTCGCGTTCGTTCCAGCACCAGGATCGAAAGCGTGGTGGTAATGCCGAGGGCGGCCACGACGAGGGCGATGAACAGCAGAATGGTCGTTACGGCAAACGTTTCGTCGAAAATCTCGAGGATCGACTGCCGCAATGCTTTGCCGCTCACCATGTCGAGGCGCTCGCCGTATCGCCGGGTGATCTCGTTGCGCAGCCGCACCACCCGGTCGTCCAGATCCGGACCGCGGTTTTGAAAATAGAATCGCACGCCGCTCCACCCGGGGTCGTGGAATAGTTCCCTGAACCGGTGCCAGGAGTAGAAAACGATCCCGCCGTCGGTCCGGTAGTCGCGCACCACGCCCAGGACCGGCAGCACCACGCGGGAATTTTCGATTTGGGCATGGAGGCGGTCCCCGACGGTCAGCCCCGTCCGATTGGAAAACACTTCCGAAACGAGCACGCCATCGCCCCTTTCGAGCCGAGGAAGGATCGTTTCGGGATCGCCCTTCAACCAGACGAAGCCACCGTGACGCAGGAAGGTCCGCATGCCGAGCACCTCTAATTCGTAAGGGAATCCCTCGTAGCGCAACTGGTAGCGGCGGCTCTCGACGAAATCCGCCTCCGGGGCCAGTCGCTGCAGGCCGGCGATGATCTCTTCGGAAATCGGAAAGCGATACCGGTTGATCTCCCCCATCTTGGTGGTGACGAACAGATCTCCGCTCACCGTCTGCGCCACCCAAAGCTCGACCGTGCGGCGAAAGCTGTGGATCATGATCACCAGGGAAGTAAAGAGGGCCACGGCCGTAATGAGAGCGCCCACCGAAACCGAAATTCGCGTCCCGCTCGACCGGAGGTAGCACCCGGCCAGGTAGGCCGCAATGCCGGCCACGCGGCGCAATCCGGGCGCAAGCAGCCGGCCCAAACCCTTCAACATCCACGGGGCAAGCAGCGAAAACCCCGCGAACAGCAGCAGGATCGCCAGGTAGCCGGGAATGGGAATTCCCGCTATCCCGCGCATGAGCGACAGGGGGGCACAGGCTGCGATACAGCCCATGGCCGGCAGGACGAGGCGCCGGGCCGTATACCGTCCCTGGGGCATGAGCTGACCAATCTCCATGGCCTCCTTGGGGGCGATCCCCATAGCCGCTCGGGCCGGCTGGTAGGCCGCCATGACAGACACGAAAAGCGTCGTCCCGAAACTGAAGAGCACTTCCCAGGCACTGAGGGCCAGGGACTCGGGCTGGACCCGCACGAAGAGGGTGGAAATCGTCCGACTGACCACGCTCACGAGATAGTTGACCATCAGGCCGCTGAGCGGGATGGCCACGAGCCAGCCTGCCAGGCCGAGCAGGGCCCCTTCGGCCAGAAAGAGACGGAAGAGCATGCCGGGCGAAGCCCCCAAAGAGCGCATCACCGCCAGTTCCCGCCGTCTCGCGGCCGCATTGAGGGCAACCAGGCTGTAGACCAGAAACATACCGACGAACAGCGAAATGAAGCTCAGGACCGACAGATTCAACTGATAGGCCCGGATCATGGCGTTGCCGCTGTCCCGTGCCGCCGATGGCGGGTTCATGGCCAGGCTCTCGGGCAGCGCCGAAGCGAGATGGTCGATCTCCTGAGCGGTGGTGCCGGGTCGGAAGATCAGATCGATTCGATCCACGCCGCCCAGCAGACCGGTGAACTCCTGGTAGGTGGCGATGTCCGTGATGGCCACCCGTCCGCCTTCCACCAGCGCCAGGCCTTCCGGGTTCAGGGTCGCCAGCACGCGAAAGGTACAGGTGCCCCGATTGTGGTCCAGTTCGACCCGGCCGCCGGCAGCCACCCCCAATTCAGCTGCCAGGGGTTGGCTCAATATGAGGGTATACGGCTCGGCGATGAGGTCGGCCCAGGGAATCTCCCCGCGCGCGCCGTTCCCTTGATCCAGTTGCCATTGTCGGAAGTCTCGGTCGAGGATCGGATCGATGCCGATCAGGAGAAAAACGTCCACCGGGCTCCGGGCCGGTCGGACATAGGTGGTCAGCACAGGCGAAAAACGGGACACTGCGGCATGGCGTGCCAGAATGGGAATCACCGTCTCGGGGACATATCCCCCGGGTTGCACCACCACCTTTTCGGCGGCGCCGGCCACTTGCGCCATGCTGCGGTTGAACGCGTCGAGCGAAGCATGCACGGAAATCCGCACACTGGTGAATACAGCGGCGCCCAGCGCAATCCCCAAAACCACGATCAGCGCCCGGCCGGGATGCCGGCTCAGGTTGCGTACGCTGAACCAGACGAATACCCGTACGAAGAAGTTCAGGCTTCGCATGCGTCTTCCCGAAGGGCACCGTCGCTCAAAAAGATCCTCCGCGTGGCCAGCGCGTCGGCCAGATCGCTGTGCGTGGCGATGAGCACCGTGCAGCCGGATCTGCGGTTGAGTTCGGCCAGAAGATCCATCACCATGCGGCCGTTGCGGCTGTCGAGGTTGCCGGTGGGCTCGTCGGCCAGGATCAGCTCCGGGTCGTTGATCAGCGCGCGGGCGATGGCCGTGCGTTGCATCTCGCCACCGGAGAGCTGCGCCGGAAAATGATCGCGGCGGGACTTCAATCCCAGCCAATCGAGCAACTCCTCAGCCTTGCGCCGCGCGGGTTCGGCCGGCCGGGCGGCGAGCAATGCGGGCAACAGCACATTTTCCAGAACGTTCAAGGTGGGCAGCAGGTTGAAGGACTGGAAGACCATCCCCACCACGTTGCGGCGAAAATCGGTCAGGTCGGTGGCCCGACGGTTGCCGAGATCGTGGCCGGCGACCAGCAAATCGCCCGAAGTCGGACGGTCGAGTCCTGCCAAAAGCGACAGCAGCGTGCTCTTGCCCGATCCGCTGTTGCCTTTCAGGACCACCAGCTCGGCGGGGGCGATAACCAGGTCAACCCCATTGATGCCTGCGACCGAGCAGCCACCCACGGTGTAAATCCGCGTGAGGTTGCGTGTCAGGATCAAGGGGTCTCGCCGCACAGCGGTTTCCATCATAACGTTGGTTTACCAGGTTCTTGTAAAAACGGGGAATTGGCCCTTTCAGGGCAACAGGTATCCCCTTTGGACGGCATCATCGATGAGGCGCTGAACATAGTGCCAGATGAAGGGCGCCCCCCGCTCCACACGCTGCATTCGTGCCAGGACCTGAGCCTTGCGAATGCCGTGCGCGCGCCACATCTGCCCCTCGGTGGCGTAATTGTGCAAAAAAGCCTGGAAACGATCCATGGCATGCGCATACTGCGCCTCGGCTGTGTCCGCCGCCTCGAACTCATCCCAGAGCATACGGAATTCCTCGCCCTGCGGGTCGGGCAGCATGCCGAACAGCCGGTCGGCGGCGCGGCGCTCACGATCATGCTGATCACCCCTGGCCTGATCGTCATAGCAGTAAGTGTCCCCGGCATCGATTTCCACGATATCATGAAGCAGCAGCATGCGAATCGTGCGGCATAGATCGATATCCTCGTCTGCAGCATGCTCGGCAAACAGCATGGCCGAAACCGCGATGTGCCACGAATGCTCCACGGCGTTTTCCTGCCGGCTGCGATCGAGCAGGAGGGTCTGGCGCAGGGTGTGCTTCAACCGATCGATTTCGAGGAGGAACTCGACCTGATGATTGAACCGGTCGTTGTCGCCGGGAAGCATCCCGGGCGTCAACTTCACGGGCGGTTTATCCTCACGCACAGGCATGATCGCTTTTCCTTCCGGCCCCGCACCGCCCCTTCGGCCAGTCGCAGGGAAACCCTTGATAACGCGGGCCGTCCTTGGCGTGGACGGCCCTGCGCTGCGTCATATTGAGTATGGGTCGATCTTACTGATATTCGGGAAATATTCAAGCGACAAAAAAATTCGGTCCGATGAGATGGGCCCTATTCTCAGAAAAATCCATCCTCTACATATAGGTGACGAATTCAGGTTCGATGAGCGTCTTGAGGATGTCGCACCTGGCGACGACGCCCACCAGCTTCCCCTCGGCCGTGATGGGGAGCCGGATGATATTTTTTTTCTTCATGAGTTTCACGATGTCGGCCAGGGGAGTCGCCACGTCCGCCGTGACCGGATTTGGGGTCATGATCTCTCCGGCAGTGATTTTCTCCAGTTGCTTCTCTTTCAAAACGGCGTCCAGAATATCCAATTCTGAAACGACCCCGATCACGGCATCATTATCGTCGGTAACGGGCATGCCGCTGTATAGCCCGTCCAGGAGTTGAAGCGCCACATCCCTGGCCTGGGCATTCTTTTTGGCGGCGACCACCGGTCTTACCATCACGTCCGATGCTTTTAAATCCTTCATTTGGGCACCTCCTCGTTTGGATTTGACGGAATCTCACACCTATCGGATTGGACCGCACCGGTCGCCCGCACCAGGGTGCGAACGGAACGATGCACACGCATTATCCGACATATGCGAGCCCACCCTATTTATTTGATTAGATTCTTATTTTTGACAATCAGAATGTCAATGGGCGTTAATACCCATTTTTCTATCGGGGATAATGATTTATAGTTAATATTATCGATGGATTCGTAAAAAGCGGCTTACCCCGTTTCGCGGCGAAACATTTGAACATAGGAAGCGGCCCAAAAGCATGACGCTTCTGCGACTTTTTTCGGGTTCATCATTATCAGGTTGAACTGATTTTACGGGCGGCAGAAAACCCGGCCCTACGAGATTTGAATGAACATCCTTCATCGTGGTAAAATTTTCGAAATTCAGAATCTTCGCGACAAGGTGCGCGTGTTTACCGGTCGCGAACATGCCGGCCGGGTATTGGCAGGTATGCTCGACGCCTACCGGGAAACCGACACAATGGTCCTGGCCATACCATCGGGGGGCGTACCGGTCGGTGCCGTCTTGGCCGAACGACTGCACTTGCCCCTGGAGGTGGCGGTAGTCAGCAAGATCACGCTGCCCTGGAATAGCGAGGCGGGCTATGGGGCTGTGGCATTCGACGGAACGGTGCGTATCAACGAAGAATTACTGCCTGTTCTGCAACTGTCCGAAATGCAGAAATCCGAAGGGTTGGAAAAGACCCGGCAGAAAGTGGCGCGCCGGGTGCTGAAGTTCCGAGAAAGCATCCCCATGCCCCACCTTGGGGGTCGAAACGCCATTCTCGTGGACGACGGGTTGGCTTCCGGTTTTACCCTTCTGGTGGCGGTGGCGGCCGTGCGCCGCATGTATCCTGAGAAGCTGGTCGTCGCCGTGCCCACCGGCAGCGCCGAACGGTTGCCGAAAGTGGCGCGGGAAGTCGACGAACTCTTCTGTGCCAACGTCCGCGGCGGGTGGTCTTTTGCCGTGGCCGAGGCTTATGAGCACTGGTTTGACCTGGACGAAGAGGATGCGGTACAGATGGTGCGGGCCTATCAGAAGAGATTCGAGCAGTCACGGATCGGCCCCTGATTCAAACAATCGCCCCTGGCCTGGAGGGTTGTGATGGCGTTATCGGTAGTAGATCTCTACGCCCGGGTTCTGCCACGCACCAACTGCGGTGAGTGTGGTTACCCGACGTGTATGGCGTTTGCCAGTATGGTCGTCTCCAAAAAGCTCCCCCTAAAGGGATGTCCTCATTTATCGGCGGAGGCCGTGGCACGATACCAGCCTGAGCTCGATGCCCAGCATGCCGCCGGCAAATGGACCCAGCGCGATCTGTCCGCCGATGCCCTCGCCTGGGCCAGAGAACGCGCCGCTTCGATGAATTTAGCAGACCTTCCTGCGCGCATTGGCGGCGAGTTGACCGAAGTCGATGATCGACCGATACTGGTGCTGCCCTATTTCCGGGGAGTGATCCATATCGGCCGGGAAGGTATCCGAACGGCCGATGGCGGTGAACTGGGCCGATGGGAGCAGGTCTTCATCCTCAACCACATGGCCCAGGGCGGGTCCCGACGGCCCACCGGACGGTGGAAATCCCTTCAAGAGATCCCCAACACCGTTTCCAAGATCAAATCAATGCACTCCCACGTAGAAGAGCCTTTGCGGGAACGCTTTGCCGGACAAAAGGAGAAGTTGGCCGCTGCGGCACGATCTGTCGGCGGGGTCGATGTGACGGCCGAAACCGAATCGGTCGACCTGGCGTTTCGCTTTCAACCCCTGCCCCGGGTGCCGGTGATGCTGCTCTTCTGGGATGGCGACAAGCGTTCGGGATTCGGAGCCGAAGTCAAACTATCCTTTGATGAAACGATCACCGAACATCTGGACATCGAATCGATCATGTTCCTGAGCGAACACCTGGCCCAATTGCTGTTGAACCGTTGAGACGATTCCTCCTTCATTGAACGGTCACTTCAAGGATTTGGCCGGAATCACGTCGCATTCAGCCAGGTATGCATGTATTTTTTCCGGGGAGAAGTTGATCATGTTCTTTGAAAGCTTGTGGATCCGGAAGCCTTTCTGTTCAAGCGTATCGATCTCGGGGTACAAGAACCGGCGCATGCGTGCAGATGCCGTCAAAATAATCGTTCGAGAATGTTCGGCCTTGGCAACTTTCTGAATATGATCGAAGACCTTGGCGGCAAAACGTCGTCTGAATTCATCGAGGTGCTGCTCCCGCTTGTCGTCATACCCATGGACGCCGCCTCCTTGGGGGGCTGCACCGCGGCCGGTCTTCGAGTCTGTAAAAATTTCCCTGCTCTCTTTGAGCTCGTGGTTTTCGAGTTGGGCCAAAGTCTTGATTCTAGGCCCGGATTCCAACTCAGGAAACTCGACCGGCTCGAGCGTAAAAAAGCGTGCCAGCTCCCGATTGACGACCACGATAAGGTGTTGGCTCATCGATGCTTACCTCCTTTCCATAAAAAGGATTCAAACATGAAGGATTGCGTGCATCTGGCTTTAAAGCGAATTTGCCGAACCGCGTGAGAGGCACAGGCTTCGGCATTCGGCCAGACGCTATCCAGCCGCCACACTGTAGCCGGCATGCTGCCAGGCGGTCAATCCTCCGGCCAGGCTGTGGACATGAACGAAGCCATCCTGTTTGAGCCGACTGGCCACGATATTGGCCCGATAACCTGTGCCGCAAACCAACACCACTTCGTCCTCTTTCGGCAGATCGAGGCTGCCGTCGAGAATATGGGTCATGGGCACATGCGTCGAGTCTGCGATAAACCCCTGCGCACGTTCCTCCGGGGTTCGCACATCCACGAGGTGACAATACACCTGTTCGTCCAACTGATGCTTGAGGCCCTGGGCGGAGATGGGCGACAGGCTGTCGATGGGCATGCCATGGGAAATCCAGGCCGACATACCGCCTGATAGGTAACCGAAAATATTGTCATAACCGATCCGGTGAAGTTCGGTGGTCATCTGGTCGTACCGCTCTCGGTCATCGACCACCAGCAGAAGATCGTCGGAGGGATCGACCACCATGCCGATCCAGTTGGCCATCTGCTTTTCAAATCCGATATTGATGGCTCCGGGGATATGAAATCCCCCAAACGAGGCCGTATCTCGGGTATCGATCACCGTCGCTCCCTGCATGCGAAGGCGGTCGAATTGATCGGGGTTAAGCGTCTGTTCCAGCGGACAGCGCTCCAGCAGGGGCGCGCCCTTGATATTGGTATTGATGATATGGGTAAAACTCTTCGGGCGAACGGGAAACGCCCCGGCAATCCGATCGTGGAACGCATCGAATCCCGCAAGCTGCAGCACGGGCTGCGTCAGGCGTTCGTACCCCAGCGTGCTGCTCGCTTTGGCGCTCAATCCCTTACCGCACAGCGAGCCCTGGCCATGGGCCGGGAAAACCTCCAGATAATCCGGCAGGCGGCCCAGCTTGACATAAAGGGAATCGTACAGGTTTTTCACCTGCTCTTCGAGAATCTCCGCCCCGGCCAGGTCCGGCCGGCCGATGGCACCGACAAATAGAAGATCGCCGGTAAGGATCATCCAGGGCAAATCGCCTCGGGCCTTGTCGGTAACGAGAACGGATATGGAGTTGGGGGTGTGGCCGGGGGTATACAGAATCTCGAGTTTGACCATGCCGAATTCGATCACATCACCTTCTTTCAGCTGTTTGTGGTCAAACGTCACCGACGCATACTCGCTGTAATAAATATCCGCACCAGTCCTCGATTTGAGCTCCTGGTTTCCGCTGACGTGGTCGGCATGGACATGAGTTTCGATGATGTGGGTAATTTTCATCCCCTCGTCCCTGGATATATCCATATATTCCTGCACATCCCGCTTGGGATCGACGACCACGCACTGCCTCGCCCCCGGACAGCCGATGACATATGAGTTGCAACCCAACCCGGTCACGGTCACCTGTTTAAAATACATCACCTACCTCCTTGTTATCAAAAGAATTTATGTTCAGGGGGGACAAAGAATAAAGGGCCCACACAGAACCCATGTGAAGGATGTTCAGAAGTGTTCCGGTCGATCGCAGCAAGGGAGCTCAAGTCGGACTGTAGAACAGCTTGAAAAGCAGAGTCGATGACCTTTTTGGAGTTGAGTCAGGCCCTCACCGGGTTGGCGTGCCCATCCGCGGCCCACCTTTCCCAAAAACCACGGCCTGGATTATGGTATCGCGGGCAATTTTAAAAGTCGAGCGAAACGTCATGACGGCCCGGCCCTCTTCGTCATAAACCGTCGCATCCCCGTTGAACAAGCGGCCCTCACCACGGGTGACAGTCGCCTTTGCAGTCACAACCCCCTGTTTCACGGGCAGCAAAAATTTGGCATCCATCTCAATGGTCGCAAAGTGGGACTCCGGGGCGATGAGGCTCTTTATGGCCATCACCACCGCGGTGTCCGCAAGGCTCACCAAGGCCCCCCCGTGCATCAGGCCTGCGCCCTGGGCATAGTTGATCAAAAAGGGCATCCGCAGCAACGCACGGCCGCTGGCGGCCTCTACGATCTCCATGCTGAGCAGTCGCTCGAAAGGTGCACAGCTGATCCACGCGGTCATCTGAAAGTGGTGCGGCCCGGTCACCTGCACATTTTCTGAAACCATACCAATTGGCCCCTCGATATATTTCTCACGCTATCTTCCGATCGAGAAAAAGACATAGTTGCACCTTGGCTGAATTGGACGCCATTTCCCGACCCATCGTTTCAATCATCCGCCCCCTGCAAAACCGGTGAGCCAAATAACTAAAGCGGTTGCCAGATAAAAAATCTTGACCTCCTCATCGTGGTTCTTCTACCCAGATTGAACCCGCTCTTTCTGAACCGCCAAAGGGCTACTAGTGTGGGTCTTTGAAGGAGGTGGGGCGAAGGAGGATCCACCCCACCTGTCATCACACGCTTGTCGTCATGTTTCAATCAAGGCCGATCGGTTAGTACACCGGTTTGAACTCCACCCGCCGGTTTTCGGCGCGGCCCGCGGCCGTGGCATTGGTCGCAACCGGCCGGTCGGGACCGTAGCCCCTGGTCGTCATGCGCTCGGCGGAAATCCCCTTGGAGATCAGATACGCCTTGACCGCATCGGCACGACGCTGGGACAGGCTCATGTTGTAGGCATGCGCACCTGAAATGTCCGTGTGGCCCTGGATCTCCACATTCAGGCTGGGCTGATCCTTCATCCCCTGCACGATCTCATCGAGCACCCCGTAGGACGAGGCCTTGAGCACCGCGCTGTTGTTATCGAACTGGATCCCCTTGAAAATCCAGGTCCCGGCCGCCGTCACGATCGCGCTCTTGGTCGCCGTGGGCACCGGACAACCGTACTGATCGACCTTCACACCCGCACCCGTGTTCGGGCAGCGATCCAGGTAGTCGTACACCCCGTCGCCATCGGTATCCTTCGGACACCCCTGGCTGTCCACAGCCACGTTGCGCGGCGTTCCCGGGCAGCGGTCGCTCGCATCCGGCACCCCGTCCCCGTCGCTGTCCTTGACCTCGCCCAGCAACACCTCTTTCACAAAACCGGCCATCTGGCCGCCGGTGGCCACATCGCCCGCCTTGATCGCACGGCCGCAGCCGCTCACCGCAGCCAGCTTGCCCATCAGCGCCGCACCGGCCGGATCGTTGCCCACCAGCACCGTGTAGATGCACAGCCGATCCTTGAACTGCGCCTTCAATCCGTTGGCCACGGCCAGGGGCGCATCGCCCATCTCTTCGCCGTCGCTCACCACCACCAGCGCCACATCGCCCTCAGCTCCCTTGAAATCGGCGCCCACCTGCTGCAGGGCCTTGTACATGGGACTCGGGCCGCCCGCCTTGGCCGCCCGCTTCAGACCGGAAGCCACCCCGTCACGTGAATAATCGGCCGGTCCGAACAGCGCCATGGTAGAGGCCGGCGACACACCGGGATCGTGACCAAAGGACCGCACCAGCGTCTGGACCTTCAAGTCCGGCATGCCCTGATTGAAATTGGCCACCACGCTGCGCGCCAGAGCGAATTTCTCCACCCCGTTGTACCCTTCCAGCATGGACGACGATCCATCCAGCACAAACGCCAGGTGCTCCACCTTCTGCGTCCACATCCCCTTTTGAATCGGCTCCGGGGTAAATTGCGGCGGCGGCGACAACGCCTGGGTCGCACATCCCGCCACGGCCACCGCCAGCACCATTGCCAACACCATCCATCCCCATCCTCTTTTCTGCATAAACCGCTCCTTTCTTTTGCGCCTTCAATTTAAATACATACACCCTATTCAATCGCCGACGAATCGATCCGATCGGTCGGCCGATCGAGCCATCTCAAAGTCGACATCGACACGCCCAATCCATCAGCCGCCGATGAATCCCTTTTTGATATTTTCATAGGATTGGGCCAAATCGGTCATCATTTGATCCAGCTCTTGCTTGGCACTTTCCCAAGCATCCCCACTGAGCCCCTTCATCTCCTCCATTTTAGCCGCAGCAGCTTCTTTCTTTTCAGAAAAGGCCGCCAATTGATCCTGAAATTTCTCTTTGGCCGCGTCACCCAGAACGCCGACCTTTCCGCTGAGGTCCTCGTACTGCTGATCCAAGGTATCCAGTTGTCCCTTCATGTCGCCCAGGTAAGCGTCCATTTTCTCTTTTGCGGCTGCGGCCGCGGACTCTACACTCTCTTTGGTCGCGACTGCTGCGGATTCGACATTCTCCTTGGCCGCTGATCCCATTTGCTTGGCTGCCTCTGTGACTTCTTTCACACCCTTCTTCATGTCCTGGGTGGCCTGGTCGGCTTTCTCTCCGCAACCTAAAAGCATGGCAAGGCCAACCCCGATAGTTATAAGGGACATCCCAATGAAGCGTTTCATCATCTCTCCTCCCTTTCGTCTATGTTTTGATGGATTGTTAAAAATTCGGAATTCGGCTGCGCCATCCTACCGACTAAAGCCGAAATCTCTGGATTTCAATAAACCACCGAATTAGTCTTGATGGATTCGTAAAAGGTCCGAAATTCGCTTTTCCCGTCATCCCGGCGAACGCCGGGATCCAGTATTTTCAATAGGTTCTGGATGCCGGATCAAGTCCGGTCTGACGCTTCTGCGACTTTTTAAGGGTTCATCAATCTTCGCTGTGCTCATACACATGAACGTCCCGTTGGGGGAACGGAATGGTGATATCATTGGCATCGAACGTTTTCTTCACCGTTTCGATCATGTCGAAGTAAACGCCCCAGTAATCGTCAAGGGATGACCATCCGCGAAACGTCAGATTCACGCTGCTGTCCGCCAACTCGGATACCACCACTTGCGGCGCGGGATCTTTGAAAATCCGTTGATCCTGAAGAACGAGATCCATGATGAGTTGGCGGGCCTTGTCGATGTCATCCGAATATCCGATGCCGAATACCAGGTCCAATCGTCGTGTTCCCTTGGTAGAGTAGTTCACGATATTGTCGCCGGAAATTTTTGAATTGGGAATGATGATGGTTTTGTTGTCCGGACTTTTAAGCTGCGTGGTAAAAATCTGAATCGCCTCCACAGTCCCGGCCGTACCCGCGCCTTCGATGTAGTCTCCGACCCGGAATGGTCTGAAAATAATCATCAATACGCCGGCCGCGAAATTGGATAGAGATCCCTGTAAGGCCAAACCGATGGCAAGACCGGCGGCACCCAATACGGCGATAAAAGAGGCGGTCTGGATTCCCAACTGGTTGAGGGCTGCGATGATGATGAAAGCGAGCAGTGCGACATAGGACAAATGGCTGACAAAAGATACCAGGGTGCCATCCACCTTTCTTTTTATCATCAGCCGTTCCATGAACCGGGTAACGGCCTTGGCCACCCATCGCCCGACGATGAATATGGCGATGGCGCCGATTACTTTGATGCCGTAAACGGTTAGGAGCCCATACACTCTCTCAAGAATACTGGACCATTCCATCAATTTCTCCTTTGCGCAATAAAGTTAAAAGGCAACAACCACCGATGTCGCAAAAATGGTGTCGGTTTTGCTCAAATCAGTGGGTTGCGGGTCGTGGTTATAAAAAACCGAATAAGAAATTTTCAACGCCAGAATATCTGTCAGCGACGTGATTAAGGCCGTTTCGGAGTTCAATTTCCAGGCGTTGCCATCCTCCAGATTCTGCAGGTACTCGACGCCTTGTGAAAATTTGGTCTTTTCGGCAAATTGCCAATCGAATTGAGCGAATAAACGCCCCTCGGCAAACTCTTCAGAATCCACATCGGAAGCCGTGTAATCCTCATAGCTGTAGTTCAAGCCGCCCTCGACGTGCATAAAAAAGGTCGGACCGATTAAAAACCTGTATCCCAGCCCAGGGCCAATGCCGATGCGGTGGTCAAATCCGGCATAGGTATCGCGAAGCCAGCTTCCAAGCCCATAGGCATACCACCGATCCGTGATGGAATAGTCTCCCCTGAGCGTCGTGAAATATCTTTCGGTCTCCGTTTCGTCGTCGGCCTCATTGTATATTGCCCCGATTATCCATGATGCCGCCCACTTGTCACTGAACTTGTATTTCATTTCATTTTTACCGGCCAGACTCAGCGTGTCCGTGTTACCGGTGGTATTGACCAACGATATACTGGTCTCGTTTGAAAAGGGATTTTCTTCTGCCTTGTTTTGCTCTTCGGCATAGGCATGTTCCCAAAGACCAAGGGCACACAGACACACTAAAAGAATTATCGTTTTCCGCATCAATCTACCCGTCCTTTGTTAAACAGAATTCAATCGTTTTACAGCCCCACCATTTGCTCTACTTTTTTGATCACATCCGGGGCCAAGCCCAAACCGGATGCAAGCTCCGCCATGTAGGCCCTCTCGGCCGGCGTATCCACCTCGATCGCCATGAGCGATGCGGCGAAAATTTCAACCGCCAGTTCCGGCCGACGCCTGCCCGCCAGGATCAGTTCATCTGTTTCCATGGGTTTTTGCATTTGCGTCAATACGTAGCGTTGTTCCTCCGCCCCCGCGCCTGCTTCCTGCAACTTTCCCACGATCCGCTGAATCTCATCCTCATCGATCCGGCCGTCCGCCTTGGCGGCGTTGATCATCGCCTTCAACACCAACTCCGATTGGGTTTCCAACTCACGCCGGTCGGACTCGGTTTGAGGTTCGAGAAGTCCCAGGGGAACTCGTTCCCCGCCTTGGCCACTGCCTTTGAGGGCCTTAAATGCCATGGCACCCAAGAGCGCCATCACGCCTCCTCCTAAGGCGCCCTTCATGGATTTCCCGCCGCCGCCGAGCAAGGCGCCGGCCAGGGCGCCCAGACCACCGAGGGCCAAGTTGTTTTTACCGCCCGCAGCTTTCCCAGCCTGGTTCAATACATCTCCAAGCATACCGCCCAACCCGCCACCGCCGCCACCACCACCGCCTATTGCGCCGGAAAGGAGATCCCCGAGTCCTCCGCCTCCGCCGGCTTTTCCGCCAAGCATGCCGCCCAGGCTATCAAGAAGCCCACCGCCGCCGCCCATGGCGTTCTTCAGCCGCTGATGGGACGAAGGCGCCATTCCGGATTGCATCAACGCTCCTAAGAGGTCGCCGATTCCCATTTTTTATCCCCCTCTCAATTTTTGAGATAAAGCTTCAGCCTAAAGGAATGCGAATTTTTTGACCCGGATAAATGAGGTTCGCATCCTTGATCACTTCCCGATTGGCCTCAAAAATCTTGGGATAGTCATTGGCCTTCCCGTAAAATTGCTTGGCAATGGCAGACAAGGTATCTCCCTTTTTAATGATGTAGTACTCCACCTTTTCCTTGGCCGGCGGGGCTTGCAGTCCGTCGACCTTGACATCCGACACCCCTTTCACATTGCCTGCCAGCAGTACGGCCTTTTCCATGGCTTCCGCACTGGCCGCTTGACCTGAAAGGGCGACGACGCCATCATTGAACTCCACCGTCAAACCTGAAATCCCGGGGTTCGCCGCCTCGATGTGTTGCTTGATTTTTTCAGCGGCTTCCGCGTCACGGTTAAACAATTTGTTTCCGATCTCTTTTACAAAATCAAATAATCCCATGATATCATCCCCTTATGTTGTGGGTACAAAAAACAAGCCATAGGCCGGGCCGAAAACCCGCCTATCTATTCTTCTCCTATGTTAGGACAAATCGTCTGCCCGCTGACAGCCCAGGACAACAGCTAAAGAGTGGAAGTGCATTGGGGGCATTTGGTCGCCTTGATCGGTATCGTAGAGTAACAGTAAGGACACTCTTTGGTCGTGGGCGCGGCGGCCGGCGCTTCTTCCTTGCGCTTCAGCGAATTCATGCCTTTGACCAGCAGAAACACCGAAAAGGCGACAATCAAAAAACTGACGATAGTATTTAAAAAAGCACCATAGCTCAATGTAACGGCACCGGCCTCCTTGGCTGCCGCAAGCGTAAGATAGGGTCCTGCGGTAGCGCCTTCTTTAAGCGTGACAAACAGATCGGAAAAGTCGACACTGCCCAGGAGCAAACCGATGGGCGGCATGATCACATCATCCACGAGGGACTTGACGATGGTCCCGAAAGCGGCGCCGATAATAATGCCCACGGCCATGTCCACGACGTTGCCCCGCATTGCAAATTCCTTGAATTCCTTGAACATGTCGCTTCTCCTTCTTTGATTTAGTTCGTCTGCTTGTTGTCGGTGAATCCATCGAAGCCGTAGAGCCTTAACCCGTCTCCACGATCGTTAATCGCGTCATACTTGACATCCGCCTCGGCACACAGCGTCCTGAGGGCTCCGAGCAGGACCCTGAATCCCTCTTTGTCGGTATAGCTTCGCAGGTTCTCTTCTTTTTCCCATTCATCAATGAGGACCAAATGGGTCGTATCTTCCTTGCACTCATAGACACGCGATGCGCAGATGCCTCGTTCCAAGAGCCTGTCCCTTTGCAGGGAACGCATCGCGTCCAGCAGTTCACCCCGCTTTTCTGGCCGCACTCTCGCAACGACTGTCATCCGTACCATGGTCTCACCGCCTGTTGTGTTGAAAAGCCCTCCTGAATTGAAACTATCGCAATATGCTTGCCGTTGCCTAAATCGACATCAATAAAGAAACATCTTATTGATTTTGATAGTTAATAATTATGACAAGGGTTATTTTTGATCGTCTCTGACGAGCTGCGGAAACCGTGAAACTTTAAGGTTTCCGTTATATTTCACGGTATCCGCTCCATTAAACGACCAATGGGGAGGACTTCAATCAAAGAGGCCTCCCTGCTTTTCGATGCATGTGGCCAGGTGGTATTCAAGGGGTGCCGGGTATCGCACTCTATGGTCTTGGCAGGGAAGGGGCAATTCGCTCCAGGTAAATATTCTCTTGCTCGGCGAGTATGGACCGCAATATTTCCGGTGTCGTGCGTGGATTCATGATCACTGCTCGAAGCACGACGGTGTCCGGCTGGCCGAAACGCCTCAGGGTGGTACGCGACACAAAACTGTTGCCCGCTTCCCGCTGCAACCGCTGCAGCCGGATATTGATCCGGTTCAGCATATCCAGCGATTTATCTTCATCTATATCGGATGATGCGCGCCACTGCCCGGGTGCGATACGATAGGTGAGAATATTGAGCTCGGGCGCCGTGACCAGCTCGAACATGGGACGCCGACGAATCTCTTCGGCGAACGCACGCGCCGTTTCGATGCCATGGTCGATAAGAAGCGCATATCCTCCAGACCCCATGATGTCCAGGGCGCTGCCCAGAACCAGCGAAGTAGCGGAACGAGAGCCTGCAAGGGAACGGATGCCCAGATCCACCGAACCCGGACGATTGATGTAGGCCGCATGATAGGCCACCGCATCCATGGCTTCCGGATCTTTAAAAAACACCATACCACAGCTCATGGGAAGATAAAACTGCTTATGGCCGTCGATGGTCACGGAATCGGCTCTCTGGATGCCCTCCAGCAGGCCGGCGTAGCGCTGGGAAAGCAATACAGGCCCGCCCCAGGCCGCATCCACATGAAAATGGATGCGATGTTCGCGGCACAGGTCCGCAATGGCGTGGAGTGGATCCACGGCACCCGTTTCCGTGGTACCGGCAATGCCGATGACGGCCAGGACAGCGGTTCCCGTGTCGCGGCGCATCTCTTCTACCACCCGCCTCAATGCCTGGACATCCATCCGGTTGCTGTGGTCGACGGGAATGGGCACCACGGCCTGGCTTCCCAACCCCAGCACGCCGGCCGCCTTGCGTATCGAATAATGGCAGAGTTCCGAAACGAGCACCCTGACCCGCCGGATGCCGCGCGCCTCCATGGCTGCGGCCAACCCCTCCTGTTCGACGCCGGCGTGGCCCGACGAGGGTGAGAACAACCGGTTTCGGGCCACCCATAGGGCGGTGAGGTTGGCCAGGGTCCCATCCTCGACGAACGACCCGAGCGTGCTTTCGGGTTTCTGGACATTGGTGTCGTAAAATTCCTGGTCCAAGCCAAACAACAACCGATGAACCTTGGCCAGAACCTGTCGTTCGTAGACGCTCACCACTTTGGAAGTCTCCAGTTTGACGGGGTTCTGATTCAAGGCGGCAACAATGGTGCTCAGGTGGACCATGAAAAACGGAATCGCCGATGTCATGTGGCCGACAAAATAGGGTGAAGAGACATTGACGGCGTGGGGAGCGATCTCCTCGATGATCTCGGAAATCACATCGGCCAGCTTTTTGACCGGGCTTCGGGCGATGTCCGATGAGGTAAAGCGGGAGGCCAGCAACCTGAGCGAGATCTCTTCCGTGATCCCGACGTGTTCGCGTAGAAAGTCGTGCAGCCCGAACAGGATTTGTTCCATGTACTTGGTGAGCACCACTCGGGATTGATCATTTTCAGGCCGATGAAATATGCGCTCCAGTGTCTCGCGATTGGCGACCAGCTGCTGCTTCGGATTGTCCTTAACCATGCTTTGCCCACTTTGCCCCTTTGGATCGATGTTCAACCATCACAAAAACAGATACCCCATCACTGTCCTCTTAAAAAATGACCCCTGAATTTAAAATGACAACCATGCAGCACCGGGTGAAGCACTCCGTCCGATCAGGTGTTGCCTGCTGCAGCCTGCGGTTTCGGCATCGGCCCCAGGATCAGGCGTTGCGGGTCTACGCTGCTGCGCAACGTGGCCAGTTCACTCTCAGAGGGAGGGGATGCCATTCTGGCCCTCGAAATGTCCAAATCGAATCCTGTTTCCGAGGCCACTTTTCCAGGGTCGGTGAAGGGATAATATTCATCGAGATACATCATTTTGGTGTGTTCATCGAATTTCATCACGCATAGATTGGTGACCACCGCTATCGGCCCGCCGCGGTCGAATCCTGCTTGACGCCGGGAGTCGCCGCCGGTCAGCCAGCCGGGACTCGTAAAATAGTCAAGTTTCTCTACAAACCGCTGGCGTTGGTGCTGCATGAAAATAATCACCCCATAAGCCATGCTGGCGGCATCACAAGCCCCGCCCGACCCGGGAAACCGCTGCCGGGGATGCTCATAGCTACCCAGAAGGGTTGAATTCAGGTTGCCGTAACAATCAATCTGGGCCGCCCCCAAAAAAGCGATCGTCCGGAACTTCGAGTGACCCAGCAGACTGAGCGCGTCGACCAGGCTGGTGTTGATCGAGGTGCCCACCATGACGCGAGGGTCGGCAACGGCCAGGGGAAGTTCGTCCAAGCTGGGATCGATGCCACCGGTTTCAAAGAAGACGACGGCCTCCGGGGCATGGATGCGCTTGGCTACCGTTGCCGCCAGCATGCTCAACCCCGTACCGGCGAACAATATGTCTCCGTTTTTGACAAGCCGGCCGGCACTCAGGGCCATTATCTCGTTGGCAGTATAATTTTCCATGGTTGGTCCTATCGTCGATCCAGTCCCGGAGCGTATCCCAAAGCTGAATTCGCCTTTATTTTCAAAATGTTCCTGATACCCACCTTCTCCAGATACGCTTCCTGGCTGTCCAGGGAATACACCCATTCGTTCAGATAGTCGGCGAAGCGATCGTCCTCACGGGCCATGTTTTTAAAGAGATTCAAATGCACGGGATCGTAATCGTAAAACTTGTGGCACGCCGTGGGGTGGGCACCGAAAGGAGCGACAATGACGGCGTCCACCATGAAATGCGGCAGGCTGTTCTGATCCGGTTCCTGACGGATAATATCCTCCGGTATGATCTCCTCGCAGGTAACGATCACGGTTTTGGCCGCTTTCGCCTGCTCGATATCGGCGAAGGAGAGGCCGCAGATACGGCAGGTTCCCTCATCCCCGACAAATTGGGCATGCAGGATGGCGACATCCGGTTTGAGCGGCGGCAACACGATGACCTCGCCGCCGTTCGGGTCAAGCGGATCATCGATGATTTTCAGCTTGTGCTCCGGTACCCGGTCTTTTCCGCGGCATGCGGCGGAAAAGCCGGAGCGTCGGACGATATCGGTATTGAGACCGGATTTGGTAGCCACAAACGGCAACCCCATGGCGCCGGCCAGGAAACGGAGTGTCATGTGGAAATTCGAATAGTCTTCTACCTCGATGGTTTTATCCAGAAACGCCTTTTTGAAGCGATGCCCGGTTGGCGCGAATCGTGCCACGCCGCCGTATGCCAGTTCGACGCGCTTCACACATCCGGCGCCGATCAGCAGTTCCATTCCCTGTCCATGGGAGTGAACGACGAGATAGAGGTCTTTGATTTTCTGCCTGATGATCTCGCGAATCATCAGCATTGGATTCCGGTTCACGGTAAATCCGCCGAGGGCGATCTGGTCGCCATCCTTGATGTACTTCCCGACGGCGTCCGCAGCACTCATCCTGTTCAGGGCCATCATCATTCCTTGGGTTGAATTTTTAAATCCGATTTCCTATCAGCACACCACCAGTCCGACGGATCAGCAGATTCGGAGAATTCGAAGGTACTGGAAAGCGAAAAATAATGCAATATGGTCACGTTTCTTCCAGCGATTCTAACTGAATTCGATTCATTCAACCGGGCTCGGGTGGAGCAGGTGGCCGATGCCGTATTGACGGTTGAAAGGCCCAGCTGATATAGATTTGTGCAAACGAATGGTTGGCATCCTATTGGACACGCATCATGGCATCACGCGCTGAGGGGGAGATGTATGGGAAAGATCAGTAAGTGCAAATTAACTTGGCAACCATCGAATTCAGAAGAGGTCATCGGTTATCGGCTCTATTGGTCCAAAGGGGATCGGGTCAACTACGATTCCAACTTTTTCGAGCTGGGAAAGGTTCGCGAAGTCTGCCTGCCCGATGTGCTGAAGCTGGATACTCGTTATGAAACGAGCATCATGTTGGGGATTACAGCGGTGGATATCGAAGGAAACGAATCGGATATGGTCACCCTCCCCGCGCCCTACCGCACCAAGGTTCCGCCTCCGCCTTCCGACCTGGAAATTTCAACGACCGATGACATCACGGCGATGGAGGAGGACAACGCTGATCGGCCACCATCCCACCCTGATTCAACAAGGCCAAACCCTGAGGTCGACCCCCAACACGTGCAAGGTCCAAGGGCCAGGCCTTTGTCCTTCAACCCCACCGAAAGCAGAATCAAATATTACGATGACGTAGGATATCGAAAACTGGAGATCGACTGAAAGCGGAGCGATGACGCCGTAGATATCGCCTCCTGAGCGACGGTTTTGATCGGTTCAAGGACCCGAATATAGGTCTCTGGGCGCAGGAACCTTGCGCTGAACGAAATTTATAAGCCCTGCCTTGACACCATCAGGATTTGGTGCCATCAAAAAGAAAGTCCCGCCTCACCTTCACCTATCAAATCAAAGGAGTCCAATATCATGAAAGTGATCGCCTATCTACTGGGTGTGGGAAGCATCGCCGGTTTCTCCTGCCTGATTCTTTACACGACCGCCACCGTGGAGATGCTCAAAGGGTTATTTCAAAAATATCCGCCGAAATACATCGCAGCCGTACCCGCAGTGCTTGGCGTGTTGTTTTTGATATCCGGTTCGGCCGTCGTCTATCCGTGGATCTTTCGTTTGATCGGCCTTCTGGCCATCGGAAAAGGCGTGTTGGCCTACACCGACCCCCAGAAGATCTTCAGCCGCATGACCCAGTGGTATTTTGAAAAAGTTTCCGAGCAGGGCCAGCGCATGTTCGGCATCATTGGCGTCATCCTCGGAACCGCCATCCTGAGCTGGGTGCAATAAGCGGACATAGATCCGGACATATTTACCGGAAATAAATGGGATAAAAACACTCATATTTTTATAATATGCCTTTATTTTTTATTTTTTTTAGAATATAATTTCCCATTAAACTGGACATGAAACCGGACATCGGAGTCGTATGGCCACTCACCTCCTCGACCTCTCCTTCGACCCGGCGATACCACGCCGACGGCTGGGTGAGCTGAAGGACATGGCCCAGGAGGTGGTCATCGCCTCATCAACCCTGGAGGGCCGCATCGCCGTCCGCACGGCTGCGGCCCTCGGCGATCGCTTACGCTTTCTCAACAGCTACCACTCCAATTTGATCGAAGGGCACAAGACCTCCATCCTGGACATCGAGGCCGCCTTGCAGCAGGACTTTTCGGGCGACGAACAGAAACGCTATGCCCAGGAGTTGTGCGCGGCCCATGTGCGGGCAGAACGCGTCCTGATGGCCGAGGTCCTGGAGACCCCTCCGGTCAACATCTGCGCCGAAGATTTCGTGAGCCGGATTCACCGGACCATCTATGAACAGTTGCCCTCCCACCATCTCTTCGTCCATGACCAGGGCGGTTTTACGCGCCATGCAGTTCTTCCTGGACAGATGCGCGACGGCCAGGTCTCTCTGGATGGCGGCCTGACGCCCCACGGGCCCTCCGCCGACCGGTTGCCCGCCACGTTTGCCGAATTCAGCCGGGCTTACGATCCGGTCAACTTTCACGGCGACGAGCGTTTGATCGCCATCGCCGCGAGTCACCACCGCCTGGTATGGCTCCACCCTTTCCGCGATGGCAACGGCCGCGTCACTCGGCTCTTTTCCGGTTTATACCTGGCGCACGCCGGCATCAACCGAAGCAATCTATGGTCCCTGTCGCGCGGGTTTTCTAGAGATAAGCAGTGGTACATGACCAATCTGCGGTCAGCGGATTCACCCGACGAAGATCGGAAGGGATTCGACCAGGACTATTTCGCCGATTTCTGCCTCTACTTCCTGGAGGTTTGCCTGGATCAAATCCGGTTCATGGACAAAATCCTCGGTTTGAACCGAATCGATGCCCGTATCGAAGGCTACATCCGGGACCGCGACAAGACACGAGGCGCGACGGACCCGTTGGATCAACGCTCCGCCAAGCTGCTCAAGGCGCTTTTCCTGCAGGGCGAAGTGCCGAGGGGGGAGGCTCGATCGATCATGGGCATGGACCATCAAACCGATCGACACGCCCGACGCATCGTCAGCCAGCTGGTTCGGGAGGGACTGGTCTGCTCGTCATCCCACCGCGCGCCATTGACCATCGGCTTTCCAACCCAAGTGCTGCGTTACTATTTTCCGGACATTTTCGACCCCTCGGTCCTGGGAGAGGCAACCGAAGAATAAAGGAGCGACCATGCCTTATATCCACCATGGCAACATCAATTTCTACTACGAATCCACCGGCCAGGGCGATCCGCTGGTCCTGATCCGTGGTCTGGGCAGCAATGCCGACCACTGGTACGCCCAGGTTCCGGATCTGTCCAGACATTATCGGGTCATCACCTTCGACAATCGTGCCATCGCCCGATCCAGTGATCCCGGCGGCGACTTTACGATTCGGGACATGGCCGAAGATGTGGTCGACCTGATGGACGGCCTCGAGATCTCCCGCGCCCATATCCTGGGGCTTTCCATGGGAGGCATGATCGCCCAGGAACTGGCCCTCGGCCACCCCCGGCGGGTCAGGGGATTGATTCTGGTCGTAACCCACTGCGGCGGGTGGCACCAGGTGAAGGCCGAAGACAAGGTGATGGCCGCCGTCGAGCGCATGGCCGTGGATCAGAGCATGGAGGCCCGTCTCGAGGCGGCCGGGGTCTTTTTCGCACCGCAAACCCTTTCCGGGCGTCTATCGGTGGTCCAGGAATATGCCGCGGTCTCCATGAAGCATCCGGCCGACGGCGAAATCCTGCAGCGCCAGATGAAGGCGATTCAAAACCACGATGCCTATGATCGTTTACAACGGATAACGACGCCCACCCTGGTCATGACCGGCGCCGATGATGTGCTGATTCCGCCTGACAATTCGCGGATTCTGGCCGAACGCATCCCCAACGCCGAATTCATCGTGATCCAGGGCGGCGGACACCAGATCCTGATCGAACAACCCGAAGCGTGCAACCGGGCGATCATCGACTTTTTGAAAAAGGTGGATGCCGGCTAGGCGTTTTCACAACCTGGAACCGATGCCGATTCGGCGGTTTTCTGATAAAGCAGACCGGAAACCAGGGCCGTAAACGGCGCCACGGTGACCAGGCCGAAACTGCCCACCAGGATATTGAGCACTTCGGCGGCGACAAAAGGCGCATTGAGCAGGTTTTCCATTGGCAGCCCCTTGGCCATGAAAAGCAGAAACATGGTGATATGGCTGCTCGAATAGGCCAGCAAAAGCGTGGTCGTCATGGTGCCGACTACCGCCCGTCCCACGCGGAGGCCGGAGCGGATGTGTTCCATGACGCCGATGGCCGGATGCTTGCGTTTGATTTCATCCATGCTTGCCGCAACATCCATGGCCAGATCCATGACCGCACCCGATGAAGCGATGAAGACGCTGGCGATGAATATATCGGTCAATCGCAGCTCGATGTATCCCGAATAGAGCAGCGTCTCGGCAAACGGTCGCACGGCGCCGTGCAGTGCAAAGGCCTTGGCGAACCAGACGGCCAGGGTGCAGGTCAACAGGACGCCCATCATTGACCCCAGGAAAGTCGCCACGCCGCGGCGGTTGATACCTCCCACCGAAAAGGTGATCACGGCCGTCAGCAAGGCCACCACGCCCAAACCGCCGGCCAGGGGAGGATAGCCCTGCAGCAGCAAGGGGAAATAGATTTTCCAGAGCACCATGGCGGCAAACACAAAGGAGAGCACGGCCTTCAATCCCGTCACACCGGCAACGGAGACCAACAGCAAACCGAAGAGAACGATCAGCATGGCCTGCCTGCCCAGCCGGTAGTAGCCGCGCGCCACGCCATGGCGCGGCTTTCCGTCAACGACGTCGTATTCCACCAGGATGACCCCACCGGTTTCGTAGAATTCATCGAACTCCATTTTCCCGGTCAACATATTGGTGATGGAAAATTCATCGCCTTTGTGAGGGCCGTCCAGAAGCCGAACCGTGAGCACTTGGGCCTCGGTTCGCACGATCAAATTCTGGCGCACGTGGGTGTTGTCCACTGCGACGATGCGGCCACGGGCATGCATACCACGCTGGGCGGCACTCATCGGCGCCAGGTTCACAAACGCCAGCACCAGGCATATCCCCGCGATGATCAGAGAAAAAAGCCACTCCCTTTTGTTTTCCAACCCTTGATGTCCTTTCCCGAGAAAGCATAACGAAACGGCGCCGTGTCCCACCGGCGCCGTTGGAAAAAAATAAAAGCTCAAGACCTACTTCTCAACGGGCAGTTCCCCGACATCCATCGCCTTGGCCAGCTTTTTGGCGATGTCGGTGTTGTCATAGAAGCCGGCAAACCGCCAGGCTTCACGGCCCTGGGCGAAAAGCGGGACCGGAACGCCGGTGTGGGAATAGGAGGTCCAGCCGATGCTGGCGTTCTCGTTTAAAATGTGGGTGATGGTGACGATGATCGGCTCATACGAGCCATAGAGCAATGTATTCTCGTCGGCGCTATTGTCGTTTGTCCCGCACATGGACTTGTCATAGGCATCTTCGAGTTTTTCCTTTTGGTAAGCGTTCAGCGACGCATAATCGAGGCCGAACACCTCTTTCATGAGAGATATCATTTCGCTGTTGCTCTCCAGGTTGTTGGGAGCTTGATACGCGTAGCCATCGCCATAGTCGGCCTTGTGATCCAGCCACTGATTGGCCCCAAAATAGGTGTAGCTATAATTTTGCGCCATCAATTTGTCGTAGTAGGCCGTATAGGCCGTGGTGGCATGACCGATGGTCATACCGCCGGTCTCATGGTCACCGGTCACCACGATCAGGGTGTCATGCGGATGCTTTCGGTAAAAATCCAAAGCCACGCCGATGGCATTGTCGAAATCGATCATATCGCCGATGGTGGCCACGGCGTCGTTGGCATGGCAGGCCCAATCGATCTTGCCGCCTTCCACCATGATGAAGAACCCGTTGTTGCGACCGGGTCTTCGCCCCCATTTTTTATGCGGCCCTTTTGAATCAGAGTGCAGATTTGCGATGGCCACCTCGGTCATCTCGGCCAGGGACAAATTGTCACTTCCGGAATTTTTCCGATCCACATCATAGGGCATGGCGGAACTGTCCTGCAGCCAGGGATTGATGCACACTACCTTATCCATGGGCTCATCCTTGAGGGCCTCGATGGATGAACGGTCGTTGAGCACCGTGTAGCCGTTGGCCTTCAGAAGATCCCAGACATTGTTGCCGGTATCTCCGCTTCGCGCCGGCCCGGTGGGTGCAACCAGCCCGCCGCCGCCAAAAAACTCGTAGCCCGATTCGGCCAGTTGGGTGGCGATATTGTTCATATACCCGCGATTCGCGACGCTGGCATAATAGGCCGCCGGGGTAGCATGATCCAGGGAAACACTGGAAAGAATGCCCACCTTCATTCCCGCTTCATGCGCCAACTGGGCGATGCTTTTATAGGTGTTCGCCAGATTCTGATCCATGCCGATCGTGCCGCTCTTTGCCTTGAGACCGCATGCGAAAGCGGTGGCCGAAGAAGCCGAATCGGTCATCAGGGCAAAGGCATCGTAGGTGGTCTGCATGCCGGTCACCGGCATTTTACTCATGTTGAGCCTGTTTTCCGGTTTCAATAGATCTTCGGCCAGCCTCGCCGATCCGCCGTTCGAGGTCGTCAAATAGGCTTCGGTGGCCTGAATCTGGGAGCTGGACATACCATCCCCCAGGAAGAAAAAGACATATTTCGGTTGCCCGGCATTGGCAATGGCTCCGACAGCGAGCATTGCAATGGCCAGCATCATCGTGCGGACAGATTTTCTCAACTTCATCCGTGTTCCCCCTCTGTTTAAAAAAATAAATGGATTCGTTCGGTCTTCATCGTTCGATGGCCCATCATCACAACTATCCTTTTGCCTATCCACCCCCCCCTTCCCCAAAAATTCCGGCACCGTAACTCGTTTGGGCAGAACTCTGTTCGGCAGGCCGCGCTGTGAGCAATGCCGAAGGAGTTGGTCAAGGTTTATCAGGGGATGATTAGCGCTGTTTGAAGAAATTATTAAAATTGTGCAAGGAAATGGACTTCGATTTTAATGATCGATAGCCATTACGGTGATGATGCGATCCGGATCTAGTGCGCTAACCGCGCCGCAACGCCGAGGCGGTGATATGTTGAACCACCAGCCTCCCGAAAAAAATCGAGGCGGTGCTCAATGCCGGGATGCAGTCTCTCGGCGGCTTGATGGAGATGGCCACCGGCCGTAAGATCAGCACCGGCGACCCGTCCGGTCAAATGGTGCACATCGACCGGGACACTGGCGAGGTGACGTTGAAGTTCAGGCTGCCAGATCTATGAGCATGTGCTCGAAGTTATCGGGATGCATGCCGGCGGCTAAGGGATGGTAACGACGAGTTTTCCGCGGGTGTGCTTGCTCTCCTGCTGGCGATGGGCGGCAGCGATATCGGCCAGGGGGAAAACCTGTTGGATGACCGGCCGTATCAGGCCGGCCTCGGCCCATTGGCGCACCTGGTCCAGGTCCTCCCGGTCAGCCCGTACGATGACCAGCTTGGCACGCTGCCCCTTTGAATCTCGGGTCCGTTCCACCGCCTCGCCGACCTCGGGCCGCAGCACCGTGGAGACCCACACGCCTTTGGGCGCCAGAATCGGCTGTACGTTGTCGAACAACTGGTTGCCGAACACGTCGAAAAAAATATCGAACCGTTCTTGGCTGCTCGTAATGTCCGTATCATGGTAGTCTATGCAGCGGTTTGCCCCCAGCTCCCTGAGAAATGTGTGGTTTTGTCGGCTGCTGATGGCGGTGACCGTCGCATCGAAGCATTTGGCGATCTGTACGGCCATGCTGCCCACGCCACCCGCGGCACCGTTAATGCAGACATTGAAACCGGACTTGACATGAGCTTCGTCGCGCAAGGCCTGCAACGCCGTCAACGAAACGAGTGGCAGTGCGGCGGCCTCCTCGAAGGAGAGGTTGGCGGGTTTGATGCTCAGTTGGTGGGGTTTGACCGCAAGATACTCGGCACAGGTGCCACCCTCCCAGCCATCGAGCATGCCGTAGACCGGATCGCCCTTCATACAGCCTGCCACGCCGCTTCCCACCTGTGCCACTTCGCCCGAAAAATCGAATCCGGTTCGCATGGGAAACCCGGATCCGGTCAATGCCGCGAAACGCCCTTTTCGGATGAAGGTATCTTTGGGATTGACCGCCGCGGCACGAACACGGACCAGGACCTCACCCTCTCCTGTAGCCGGAATCTCCAAATCTACGATCCGAATCACATCGATATCGCCAAAAGCATGGAACACCGCTGATTTCATCGCACACCACCTGCATCAAGGCCTTATGAATGCCAGGTTAATCTTTCTTCTTGTTGTTGGCCGGTTTCCAGACCACCTCGTAAAGCTCTTTGCGCCGACTGAGCAGGTTCTGGACACTGCCCTGTTGACGCAACTCTTTGAGCAGATCCAGATCCAGGTCCACCATCAGCGTCATCTCCGTGTTGGGCGTCGCCTCGGCGGCGATGGCGTCATGGGGAAAGGCGAAGTCCGAGGGCGTAAAAACGGCCGATTGGGAATACTGGATGTCCATGTTCTCGACTTTCGGCAAATTGCCGACGCTTCCGGAAATGGCCACATAGCATTCGTTTTCGATGGCGCGGGCCTGGGCGCAACGCCGCACGCGCAGGTAGGCGTTCTTAGTGTCGGTCCAGTAAGGGACGAACAGCAGGACCATGCCTTTGTCCACCAGATAGCGGGCCAGTTCCGGAAACTCCACGTCATAGCAGATGAGTATGCCGATTTTGCCGATATCGGTATCGAATATCTTGATCTCCTCGCCGCCCCTGAACCCCCAATACTGCGCCTCGTCGGGTGTGATATGCAGCTTGCGTTGCTCGTCCCAGGTGCCGTCCCGACGGCAAAGGTACGAGACATTGTAGAGCAGGTCTTCTTCTATCACCGGCACGCTGCCGGCGACGATGTTGGTGTTGTAGGAGATGGCCATGCTCACGAAAGCCGCCCGGATCTCTTCGGTATATTCGGCCAGCGAGCGCATGGCCTCGGTGGGGTTTTCCTGATCGAAGTTCTTCAGTAGGGGTGCGTTGAGCAGTTCCGGAAATAAAATCAAGTCCGTGTTGTAGCCGGACATGGCATCCACGAAAAACTCGACCTGATGCATGAAATCTTCCATTGTGTTGAACGGTCGCATCTGCCATTGAACCACGCCGATGCGCGGATAGGACTTGCGGCCGCCGAACAGTTTCTGGCGTTTTTCATAGAAGATATTGCTCCACTCCATCAAAACGCCGTAGGACGCGGATTCGGTATCTTCGGCAATATAGTTTTTCAGGACTTTCTTGATGTGAAAATCATTGGAAAGTTGAAACGACAGCACCGGATCGTAAATCTCATTGGCCTTGACCTTCTGGATATAATCCGACGGCGTCATTTTATCGGCGTGCTCGCCATAACCTGGAATACGGCCGCCGAAGATGATCCCCTTGAGATTCAGCTTCTCGCACAGCTCCTTGCGGGCATCATACAACCGCCGACCGAGACGAAGACCACGATAGCCGGGGTCCACGAAGACGTCGATGCCATACAAGGCGTTTCCGTCCGGATCATGGGCCGTCATCTTGCCTCCGTCGATGACATCCTCATAGGAGTGCCGGCTCTCGAACTCCTCGGCATTCACCAGGATGGCGTGCGCGGCAGCCACGACATGCCCGTTGTCCTCGATGCAGATCTGACCTTCCGGAAAATGCTCGATCAGGGCCCGATACTCATCGGGTTTCCAGGCCCCGCCCATGCCCGGATAGACCCGATCCATGATCTGCTTGATATCGTCGTAATCGTCGAGGGTCAGACCGCGCAGGATGAGTTTATGTTCTATGGTTTCGCTATCGCTCATGGTTAATCTCCAGACTTTTGCCCATCCCCATATGACCAATGGGCCCGATATCGGCGCCGTGTCTGAGACCGGCGGAGAGGGGGCTTCGGACCGACAATATTTGCACTTGATTGCGTCGAATCAGTTAAATACCATAACGATAAACAGATTATTGTGCAACCGCATGGCTCACGTGGCCCTGGCCGCCTGCCTCACCCACGCCAGCCATCCCCGTCGCCGTGCGAGATCGGCAGCGACAAGGATTGACTTTGAGTGATAAAAAGGAGTTCTGCTCATTGAACGAAAGATTCGATTTCCTGCGCCGCCTTCGGGCGATCCTTTTGAACGCACCAGAGAATGTGCCCGGCCGATATCAGCGGTATGGCATCGCCAGTAATTTGCTATTCGTCTTCGCACTGGCCGGCCACACTGCCTATATCCCCGTCCATTGGGCCCTGGGCGCGCCGATCTCGTTGTGGATCAATATCGCCTGTATTCCGACCGATCTGGTCTGTCTGTACCTCAATTATCGCCGCTTTTACGGTCTGGCCTTCACCATCTGGGTCGCGGTCATCACGTCGCACTCCATATACAGCTCGCTGGCATATGGCTGGGCGGCTGGATTTCACTATTATATTCTCAGCCTGACGGTTTTCGTCTTCATCGCCCCGTGGACAAAAGGCATCAAGGTCATGCTCCTGTGCGGTTTGTCCGGTACGTATGTCTGGCTCTACCTTTCGGCGACCCCACCGCTGAAAACACTTGCCGCCGACCTTCAAACGGCCATCGCGACCAGCAACATCATCGTCAACTTCATCCTCCTCGCGTATCTGGCCAGATACGCCATGGTGGCTGCCGAAAAAGCGCAGGAGGCCTTGGAATCGAGCGAAAAGACATTGAAGACCACGCTGGCCGCCTCTCCGGTGGGCATCGCACTCGTTCAACACCGGAACATCTCCTGGGCCAACGAGACGCTATCCCGTATGCTGGGATATGAAAACACCCATGAGGTCCCTGGCGACATCCTTCGCTTCTATCCCCATGCCGAAGACATCCACAAAATGGAACATCTGGCTCACGAACTGGGGCAACCTGAAATCGACCGACCGGACACCGAGGTGATCCGCAAAGACGGCTCCCGCCTCCAATGCCATCTGAAGATTCGGCCCATTACCCCCTCCGATGCCGCCCGGGGTTCCATCGTCGTGGTGATGGACATCACCGACCAAAAGCGCGCCGAGGCGGAAAAAGAAGCGCTTCAGGCCAGATTCCAGAGGGCCCGCAAGATGCAAGCCGTGGGCACCCTTGCCGGCGGCGTGGCCCATGACCTGAACAACATTCTATCCGGAATTTTGAGCTACCCCGATTTGCTGTTGATGCAGATGGCGACGGCGGACCCGATGCGAAAACCACTTGAAACCATCAAACAATGCGGCGAAAAAGCGGCCGCCATCGTGCAGGACCTGCTCACCCTTGCCCGAAGGGGAGTGCCGGTCAACCAGGTCGTAGATGTCAATCGGATCGTAGACGACTACATAGCCAGTCCGGAACATGAAAAAATCATCTCCTATCATCCATTGGTTCGCGTGAGCACCCGATTACCGGAACAGGTCCCCTGCACCTCCGGGTCACCGGTCCATCTGTCAAAAACATTGATGAACCTGGTTGCCAATGCCGCCGAGGCCATGCCCGATGGTGGCGCGTTATCCATCTCCGTAGAATCCCGCCGCCTGACCGAAGCGCATACCGGATATGAAATCATCACCCCTGGCGAATATATCGTTTTATCCGTGGCCGACACCGGTCCGGGAATTTCCGAGGACGATCTGGAACGGATCTTCGAGCCCTTTTACACCAAGAAGGTGATGGGCCGGAGCGGGACGGGGCTTGGACTGGCGGTGGTATGGGGAACGGTGAAAGACAGCGGCGGCTTCGTGGACGTGATCAGCCGGCCCGGGCGAGGCACCCGTTTTGATATCTATTTGCCCGCTACGGCATCGCCGGCGCCCAGCCAGGCCCTTCATCCGCCGCTGGATCCTTATCTTGGCAAGGGGGAACACGTGCTGTTCGTGGACGATGTGGCGGAACAACGCACCATCGCCGTCAGCATGCTCGAAAGCCTGGGGTACCGGGTGAATGCCGCGGCCAGCGGGGAAGAGGCGATCGCCTGGATGCAGAACAATAGGTGCGACCTGCTCATTGTGGACATGATCATGGCACCGGGCATCGACGGTCTGGAAACCTATCAGCGCATCCTTAAAATCCGTCCCGGCCAGAAAGCGATCGTGGCCAGCGGCTTCTCCGAAACCGATCGCGTGTCCCAGGCACTGGCCCTGGGCGCGTCATGCTACCTGCGCAAGCCTTACACCCTCATCGATCTGGCCAAGGCGGTCAGAGAGGCGCTGGCATGACGGTGCCTACCCGGCCCTGTCCCTGACAATCCGCTACCATTTGAACATGGGCAGCGGATCCAGAGGATGGCGTCGCCCCCAGGATAGGGTCAGCCTGATCAGCATGCGATGGAAACCGCACCGCGGAAATGCACCCAGCAGGGCGGACAGAAACGGCCGCTCAATCCGCGTGGGCAACAGGAACAAGCCTACATCCATCCAGTCCGCCCTGCGAAATGCCTCGACGGCGCCTCCGCCGGGCCATGGCGTGGCTTTGTGGTGCTGCCGAATCACCTGGGCAACCTCATCGGCCCAAGCTTCTCTGTCAATGGATGCCAGATAGCCCCGGGCACGTGCAACAGAAGGCTCCAGATAGTCGAAGGTCCCGTCCAGCCATATGCCGACATCGTGGAAGGCCGCGGCCACGGCCAGCATCTCCCGTGTTTCCCGGTCCGCAGCCGCGTAGGTGCAGGCCAGGTTGAAGACCCGGTAGACGTGATGGCGATAAGGATCCAAGGCGTTTCCCAGCCCATGACGCCATTGACCGAAAAGGTGGTCGATGGTCGGATGGTCGGTGATCAGTCGCATGAAGTTACCTGCGGGTGCGCCATTATCGTCAACAGCACCCGGCGCCTCAACCATCGATGCAAAACTTCCAGGCGCAAAACCATTCGTCGGGATGCGCGTCCGGCGGGCAGCCGATGCACTCGGTCCGAATTCTGGGATCGATGGTGCTGGCAAAATAGGGATACTCGACCATCCCAGCGCTTTTGCACGGATAATCGGGTAGCCCTTTGCGTTTGCGGGCGGCCTGAACCCGGCAATTGTTCATCTCGAAGATAAAGCAATGGTCATCGACCTCTTTTATGGATTGCTCGTTGATGAAGGCGTAAAGACGCAGTCCCAACGCTTGTTTCAAGGCCGGCAGTCCGCCGTCGTCCGGCAATTTGAGCAGGGCCTTGATCCGGTGGGCCTCGAAGGGCGAAAAGCGGGTCCAACAGGTGTCGTTGCAGCGTTTCGCGTCGCCCATGCCGAATTTCTTTTCGACGGCCTGGAACCAGATGCCGTCATTGGCCAACCAGTTGACGCTCAGCTTTTCCACCAGATCGAGCAGCGTTTCCCGGGGCAGCGCCTTCAGCGCGGCCGGCACGCCGTTATCGGTTTCGAATCCAAGGGTCTTTCCGAGCCGGTCGATCTGATTGGAAAGCGTGGCATCCCAAACCCGTCCTTCGACCGAGAGGGCCTTATCCAATCCTACCTGGTGGGCGACTTCCGCAAACCAGGCGCCGTAATGAAAAACGATTCTTCTGAACGCGTCGACCACGATATGCACCAAGGCGTCGTGATCGACCTGGCTGATCTCATTTTTGAAAACGCTCATCATACCTCCGGAGAATTAAGTTCGTGCCCATCCACAAATGACCGACTGGTCCGATATCGGCGTTGCACGAAAAATTTAATCCTCGGAATATCGACCACATGCCTGCGGTTAAATTTTTCGTGCGCCTTGATCTCCACCCAATTTGCCTATTTGTGGACGGACACTGGATCAGGTTGTACTGACACACCCACGGCACCATTGCCGCCTGGCGCGCTTCATCGATCGAAATATTGCATGGTCGCATTGGGAATCACCGCCACCGGCGTGCCGGGGCCGAATCTGGGCTGCAGCAGGTCCCGGGTTTGCTTCCAATTACGGGTCCAGGTAATCGCCTCCGGATTGGCGAACCAATCGCCGAAGGTCTTGTCCAGGTGAGACGCCATGATCACCAGATCGACGCCCGGCGGTATAGTGGTCACAGGGTATTGCCGCCCGCCGTAATCGCGACCGAAACGTCCCAGCAGATAGTGGACCACCTGACCTTCGGGGGCATTGGCGATGACCACCACGGTGCCCGACAAATCGGCCAGTGCCCGCATGCCCACCCCTGCGGCGATGGTCATTTCGTTGGCCTTGGCAAAGGCGTTGGCGACGACCAGACGTTTGCCCCGCGGCCGTGGATCGGTGGCGTAATGCGCTTTGGCCGTCTCCACGGCCCTGGCGAAGGCACTCTCCAGACGGCCGGCAAATACGTCGGTGATCAGACCGCGGCCGTTGAAAAGTACCTCGATCTTGAAATCCAGCCCGACCATGCGCGCCGCTTCGGCGATGTTGGCACGCATGATGTTGTTTTCGAATTTGCCCAACCCGGTGGTTTCGGGCGCCTGACGCACCACGTCCAGGTGGTAATGGGTGATGGCATCGATGTGGGCCACGCCGGGCAAGAGCAGTTTGCCACCCCCCGAAAAACCGGTCTGGGCATGCGCCGTCACGCAACCGATGCCGATCTTGACCTCGGCCGACATCACCTCCCGGTTGATCATCACTGGGGTGCCGTAACGGGTCGTGCCCAGGGATATGCAATTTTCATAGGGATTGTGGTTAAAGACACGATAGCGTTCCACGATGGTTGTGCCGAGCTTCTTGCGCAGTTCATGCTGGGTCAGGGCGCCGTGGGTGCCGAGGGCGCACACGAAGGTGATGGCATCTGCCTCGATTCCGGCCGCTTCCAACTCTTTCAATACGATCGGGGCCAGTTCATAGGTCTGGGTCGGCCGGGTCATGTCATCGAAGACAATCACCGCCGAGCGTTTGCCGCGGGCAATCCGGCGAATCGGCGGCGAATCGATGGGGTCAAAAATCGCGGCCTCCATTTGCGCCAACGTCAAAGGCGGCCGTTGGGCGCCGCGCATGGGGCAGAACTCCACATCCCAGTCATCGGGCAGATCGATCTCCAGGGTCGTGTTTCCATACCAGAGCAACTGCGGCAATTGGACCTTCATCCTTGGCCTCCTCACGCCATGGCAACCTGAACGCCTGCCAAAATGTGTCGGGATTCTGACGATTTTTGACCGAAGTCCTTGGTCTAATATCCAGATCAATATACAACCATTTGGATATATTTGCTAAAATTTTTGCAAAAATAGTGGCACAAAGTTTGCTTCAATAATCGACGGAAGCTAACTTTTTCATACACCTTCATCCTCTTCCTTGCGGGCAAGACCCATGGTGGGTCTTGCCCACCTCCTTTTCAGGAGACCCCGACACCAAGGCCCATCGACCAATTGTGGACGGGCATTATTTATCGCTGATCATCTCCAGTGATATCGTCACCGCCACATCCTTGCCGACCACTCCCATTTTCACGAACCGACCGTCGCCCACATGGTATGCCAGACGGTCGATGGTCAATCGCGCGTCAAATCCGGCGACTTGCTGCCCTTTTTGCATGGGGCTCTCCTTGATCCCATGGAACACGAAAGGCACCTCGATCTCGCGGGTCACATCCTTGACGGTCAGATCCCCGACCATGCGGTACTGGTTGCCACCCGCGTGCTTGATCGCCTTGCTTGTGAACGTCATGGTCGGATAGTCGCTCACCGCGAAAAAATCCTTGGAGCGCAAGTGGTTGTCCCGTTTCGTGATTTGCGTATCGACGCTCTGGGTCTGAACGACCACTTCGATGCGGCTTGCCGCCAGATCGTTGGGGTCGAAAATGAAGGTCCCCGAAAAGTCCGCGAAACGACCGCGCACCGTGGAATAGATGTGCTGAATGTCAAAATAGATGCCCGAATGGGCCATATCGAAGCGCCATTCGACTGCCTGCGCCGCCTGGGGGAACCCCACGGCGGTCATGGCACACAACGCCAGGATCATCAAAGCTGTATAACGTTTCATGAGTGACCTCCTTTTTGAATTCGGTAAATGAACCTCCTGTCCGGCCGCTTTCCGGCCGTCTACATTCTGAAGGTTTCTGTCTTTATGGTGTGACGAGGATATCCGAGACGTAACAACAGGTCCTTGATGCGTCTCATGAATTCGGATGGGCCGCATAAGAACACAAGAGTGCCGACCTGATAGGGCCCCACCAGTTCTTCAAGGCGTTCCGGCGTGATCCCTTCCGGCCGACATCCCGCCTCCGCTTGACGGGTGAAGATATGTGTGGTTTGCAATCCGGGCAAGGATCGGTCGAGATTTTTGATCATATCGGGGTGGACCCGGTCCGCCCGGGTGCGATTGCTCCAGATCAGCCTGATCCTGCGCGTGTCGCCCCTATCGGCCAGCGCGCGCAGAATGCTCAGCATGGGGGTGATCCCCACGCCGCCGGCAATGAACACCAGGCGTTCGGCCGGATCGTAGGCGTCCGGACTGAAACATCCGTGCGGCCCCTGTACAAAAACGAGGTCACCCGAACGGACGCGCCCGACGCGGCGAGTCCAATCCCCGGAGCAGCGAATGGTCAGCCACAGACCTTCGGGCCGGACGGGTTGGGAGGCGATGGTAAATGGATGTTCTTCGGCGGAAAGCGCCTCGGATCGAATGCGGATGTAGACGAATTGCCCCGGCAGGTGGGCCAACGGGCTCCCGTTCACGGGCCTCAAGACGAGGGTGACCGCATCCTTGCCGGCCTCGAGGACTTTGTCGACCCGGTGGGGATGAGGTCGCCGCAACGGACGTAAGGCGATCCAGGCCCAGAGCAAGCCAATGATGGCAGCCCCGGCCACAACGACCTGGCGCGGTGGACCGGCGCCATAGCCATCGTTGACGAACAAGAGGTGAACGACGAGCAGCACGGCCACGGCCAACGCGGTGAAACGATGGCCCACCTTCCAATACCCATGGGGGATCCCACCGAAATCCCGGGCCTGGGTCAACAGGGCCGTGGCCGACAGCAGAACCAGCAGGCCCGCGCCGACGATTTCCGGCCAGTAATCGAAGGAAACCGGAATGGCCGCCAGATCTTCCGTGGCAAAAACCAGCAGGGGATGAAGCATCGCCAGTGACACCAGCAGCCAACCGCTCCTTCGGTGCAGGGTGACCAGCCGGTCCTGGGAGACGACACGCGTCAACCCGGGCATGCGCGCCACGGTGATCAGTTGAAAAAGCAGCATGCAACCGGCGGCCATTCCTGCGCTCTTGCCGGCCAGCAGCATGCCCCGGTCGACACCGAACTTGTAAAACAGCGTCGAGGAGGGGTATCGCCACGGCAGCGAGCAGACCCAAACGGCCGTCCATACAAACCCCAGAAGCGCCACCGACGCCAGCAAACGCCGCCGGCCCGGCGCGGGTAGTCGATGAGCGCCACTCATGACACACATCCCCTGGCGGGTGGTGGCAACGCCGGCGAATGGACGACAATGGTACGGCCGACAATCAAACGGACGAAGATCAGTGCAACGCCGACCCAGGCGGCAGATGCCGTGCCAAAGGATGCGAACGGGAGCTCCAGCTGGGCCAGGCCGAAATAGACCAGTGCGAGGGCCTCCAGGCCTGAAATCAACCCGTTGACACAATACCCCAGCCTGGCCCGGCTGGCGGAAAGATAAAGCGGGGTGACCAGCAGGATGGCGGCCAGATCCAAGGGGGCGAACCACCAGTAATAGAGGGAGTGGCCCAAGGGATAATGCTGCATGTGCAGCCAGAAAGCCACGCCGCAGGCTGACAGATGGGCCGCGACAAACAAAAGCCGATAAGCGTTTCGCGTAAGTGGAAAGTTTTCCTGCATGCTCCCGATTCACCCGGGGTTTTCAATCCAGAAAGTAGGTTTTCTCCATCTCCAGGGTAATCGTCTCCCGCTCGGCCAGGCGCTTGGCCAAAGCGCCCGCCTTGGGCAGTTCGTAGTGAAAGAAGTAACGTGCGGTCTGCAATTTGCCCTGGTAGAAATTCGCATTGGCTTTGGATGGATTCCCGGCCAGCCCTTTGACCGCCGCGATGGATTGGAGCAGCCATTGCCAGGCGATGGTGATCAGCGAGAAATAATCTAGGTAAACGGTAGCGTCGGCCAGCATCACCCGGGTGCCCTTTTCCTGCCCCAATGCTTTCAAATCGGCGGTAATCGTTTCGAGCTCCGCGATGGCGGCAGACAATCGATCGGCATAAGGCTTGAGCGCATCGAACGCCGTTGCGGCCGCAATGGTCTTGCGCACCTCTTCGAGGTACAGCGTGAAGGCCCGCCCCTCTTTCATGCGCACCTTGCGGCCCAGGATATCCATGCCTTGGATGCCGGTGGTGCCCTCGTGAAGGGTGTGGATGCGCGTGTCCCGGAAATGCTGCTCGACCGGAAAGTCCTCGCAGTAGCCATATCCACCGAAACACTGAATCGCCTGACTGGTTGAACGAACGCTGGTTTCCGCCGGATAGCTCTTGGCCACCGGAATCAGAAGATCCAGCAGCAGGGCGGCGCGCTCTTTTTCTTCTCCGTCTGCGGCCGTTTCCACGTCGGCATAGCGGCAGCACTGCATGGAGAGCGAAAAGGCGCCTTCCACAAACGAACGCTGATAGAGAAGCAGACGCCGGATGTCGGCATGCTCGATAATCGGCACCTGGGGTGTGGTCGGATCGGACACCAAACGGCCCTGAGGCCGTTCGCGGGCATATTCCAGGGCCGCGTAATAGGCGGCCGACGAGATGCCGATGGCGGCCATTCCGACGCTCAACCGGGAACCGTTCATCATCTGGAACATGTAGGCCAGGCCGTTGTGGGGTTTGCCCACCAGGAAGCCCCGGCAGGCGTTCTTTTCTCCGATGCTCAGCTCGGTGATGGGCGCGCCACGGTATCCCATCTTATGATAGATCTGGGTCACGGTCACGTCATTGGGTGTCAAGCCGCCGGACTCGGACGGTCGTTGATTGGGGACGACGAACAAGGAGATGCCCTTGACGCCGGCCGGGGCTCCGTCGATCTTGGCGAGCATCAGATGCACGACGTTATCCACGCCGTCATGATCGCCGGCCGAGATGAAGATCTTCTGCCCTTTGATGTGGTAGTAGCCTTTATCGGTGGGATAGGCCGTGGTGGTGATGTCTGCCAGCGAACTTCCGGCCTGGGGCTCGGTCAGCGCCATGGTGCCTTGCCATTCGCCATTCAACATCTTCTCCACGTAGGTATCGATCAGCTCCTGACTGCCGAAGGAGGTGATCAGACGTGCGGCCTTGGCGGTGAGTCCAGGGAACACGCTGGATGAATAGTTGGCGGCCGTGAATATGAATTGGCATGCGTCGGCGATCAAATAGGGCAGTTGAGCGCCTCCGAACCGCTCCTCGAATTTGGCCGCGATCCAGCCGCCTTCTCCGAACTGCGCCATGACCTTTCTCACAGAAGGATGGACCCGCACCTTGCCATTTTCCAGAAAAGGCGCCTTGCGATCCATCTCCTCGAAATGGGGATATAATAGATCCTTGCCCAGCTTCATAGCCGCATCCAGAGTCATGTCGAACAACTTTTTGTTGTGGGCGCTGTAATAAGGCAACCGGGTCAGGGATTCGATGTCGAACACCTCGTACAGCATGAATTCAATGTTACGCCTGCTCACATACTTTTTGGCCACGTCGTGCCTCCTGGGGAAAACCATTTAAATTCAGCTTTTAAATTTTATTCTCACTGTCTCAAAATCAAGCATTCACCAGCCATCTCAACAATCGGATTTGGGTTTAAAGCACGCTGACGGTTCGAAACGCTTTAAATACTTGAAGCCAACGGCCGTCAGGTTGTCGCCGTATTTTTCTCTCAGCGCCTCTATCGGCCCCACCTCCAAGGCGAACATGGGGCAGGCTTCCACACAGATCGGTGCTTGTCCCACTTCCAATCGATCGGCGCACAGGTCGCACTTCTGCATTTTGGCCCCGGCTTCGGGGCCGAACTGAGGTGCATGCCACGGACAGGCCTTCAAGCACTTTCGGGGGCACTGATCCACGCCGACACACTTGTCACGATCCACCACGACGATACCATCGTCTTCCCGTTTGGTGATGGCACCCTCAGGACAGGCCTGGACGCAAAGCGGGTTCGCGCAATGGTAGCAAGGCGAGGCCAGATATGCGGCGAACAATTCCGGAAAGGTGCCGCTTTCGATGCAACGCACCCGCATCAGATTCACCGGCCCGGCGTCGATGTCGTACCAATCCTTACAGGCCACCATGCAGGTGTAGCAACCGGTGCAGCGGGTCTGATCGAAATAGATTCCCATCTGGGTCATGACGATTTCTCCTGTTGATTCTGCTGGGTACGTTCCACCTGCACCAGGGCACTGTTCATGGGGAAGGCGCCGCCCGGCGAGGGCTCGTCCAGTGTGAGGGTGTTGGCGCATCCGCCGATGTCCACCCCATCATCGTCCGGCGCGTACCAAGCCCCCTGGCAGACATTGACCACCCCCGGCATGATGCGCTCGGTTACATAGGCGTTGACCCGAATTCGGCCGCGGTCGTTGAAAATATCGATCCGGTCGCCGTCGGTAATCCCTCTACACTGGGCGTCTGAGGGGTGAATCCAAGCCCCTTGGCACTCCAGCGCCTGGAGCCAGGGTACCTGTTCGAGGGTCGAATGGGTACGGATCTTGGAATGGGTAGTGAGCAACTGCAGCGGGTACGTTTGGGCCAGTGGGGTGTCATAGTGTTCACTGTGGCCGAGGTACTTCGGTACCGCGGGAATGCGTGCATTATCCATTTCGGCCAGAAGGGCGCAGTCGATTTCGATCTTTCCGGACAGGGTGGGAAACGATTTGTTTTGCGGATCCCGGACCTGATCCTTGAACGCCACGATTGGTTCGGCCATCTCGATTTTCAGGCCACCTTCGCGCTGCATGGTGTCAAAATCCGGGATATCCTTGCGCCGTGATGCGAACATTCGCAAAATATCCTCGTCGGACATCTTGAAAAAATCGGCAGAAAGACCCAGGCGCGGTGCCAGCTCCCGACAGATTTCAAGATCGGATTTGGACTCGTACAGAGAATCGACGGCCTTGTTAAGGTAGATGTAATAGGGCGAGCCGAGCCAGGGCGGTGCGATGTCGTTGCGCTCCATGAAAGTGTTGACCGGCAGCACGATATCGGCATGCCGGGCAGTGGCCGTCATGAACTGCTCGTGCACCACCACGAACTCCAGGGATTTCAAGGCCTGGGCGCCGCGATTGCTGTTGGGATACTGGTTGAGGCAATTGCTGGCCACGATGTAGGCCATCTTCAGGTCGGCCGGGTAACCACCGGCCCGGCCGCGCAGGATGGCATCCCAGATCTTGCTCTGGTGAATCCGGGCGCTGGTGGCGTTGGTGCCGCCACTCAACTTGTAGAGGCTGTTGGGCCTGGGCAGAGCGCCGTTTTCCACCGGATTGGACGAAGGAATGCCCTTGGACTTGTCAATCTGCCTGGAGGGGTCTTTTTTTATCAGGTGGCCGGTTTCCCGGCTGGAATAAGCACGCATGAACCCGGAAGCGTATCCGCCGTTGATGCCGATGTTGCCGGTGATGGCGCACAACACCGCGGCGCCGCGCGCGTATTGTTCGCCGATGGCCGTTCGGGCCGGCCCCCACCCTGCAATGAGAGCGGAGGGTTTGGATTTCGCGTAGGCCCGGGCCAGATCGGCGATCGTTTGTGCCGGTACCCGGGTGATCGGCTCGGCCCACCGTGGGGTCTTGGCGGTCCCGTCACACTTGCCCAATACATAATCTTTATAGGCATCGAATCCCACGGTGTATTTTGCGATAAAATTTCGGTCAAACAACGATTCGCTGATCATCACATGGGCCATGGCGGCCAGCATGGCTGCGTCCGTACCTGGCCGTATGGGAATCCACTGGTCGGCGAAGGTCGCCGCCGAATCGGTGTAGCGCGGATCGACGGCCACAATCCGGGTGCCGTTTTCCCGGGCCCTGGCCAGCCACAGGTTTGTTTCCGGGTCCCAGATGGTGTTGGCCGGGTTCCACCCCCACATGATGATCATTCGCGAGTTCATCAGGTCGTCGCGGGAGTGTCCGGTGCGGATGGTGCCATAGGTGGCCATAGAGGCGAACAGGGCCCCTTCATAGGAGGGGATACCCCAATAGCGGGTAAACCCGCCGAACTGGGTAAGCAGCAAACCCGGCGCAGTTGGCCCGTGTAGCATGCCCTGGTTGCCCGCCCCGGGCAAAAAAAGAATGGCGCTGTTGCCGTAAATTGTTTTGATGCGTTTGAGGTGGGTGGCCACTACATCGAGGGCTTCGTCCCAGCTCAGCCTTTCAAACTTGCCCGAACCCCGGGCGCCGACGCGGCGCAGGGGGTACTGTAGTCGTTGCGGCGAATAAAGCCTCTGCCGATAGGCCCGCCCGCGCGCGCAGGCTCGAATCTGGGGCGCTTTGCCGGTATCGGATTCGAACCGGATGATTTTGCCGGCTTTGACATGCGCTTTGAGAATGCAACGGCCGCCGCAATCATGACAGCAACCCGTGCTGACAATGGTTGTGTCGCTGTTGTCCATTTCTGGTGACGATTCGCTCATGACGTCTTTCCCTCTTATCCATCGGTCTTTGGAAACGTCTCGATTTGTTTTGGCCTACCATAAAAAGGTTTGGTTTGGCGAGGATGATCTATCCTGAATTAAATCCTTGATCCCCGCATTACGGATGATTAATATGGCTTTCTATTAAATCCCGCTGAAGGGTCATGTTCAGCGCTGTTGAATACCAGCATCGCGATCTCGAGTAGAACAATCAACTCCCATACAAAAGGAACGCTGCCATGGTTCAGAAAATCAAAAAAATTCTATTTACCTCAGATCTTTCCGAGGATTCGGTCGAAGTTTTTCAACAAACGGTAGGACTGGCCTTTCAAACCGGGGCCTCCATTGTGTTGCTGCACGTCATCGACAATGCCGCCTCCGACAACCAGAAGAGGGTGAGCTACCTGATCGACAGCGAGACGTATGAACGTATCCGTAAAGAGGGCCAGGAGGTGGCTAAAAACGTGCTCATCGGAAAACAGAAGTCCCTGCCGATCATTCAGAATGCCATGCGCGAACACTATGGAAAGGCTTCGGATCAAATCACGGGCCCGGACCAGCAGATCACCATCGATGCCATCCATGTGCTGTATGGAAATCCGGCCGAAAAAATTGTGGAGGTCGCCGAGACGTTCGATTGCGACCTGATCGCCATGGGATATCATAAAAAAGGATCTATCCTGAAGGCGCTGGCGGGCCGTGCCGAAAAAGGCGTCATGCGCAAGAGCAGAAAACCATTGCTCCTGGTGCCGCTCGAATCTTGATCATCGGGAACCGTTGACCACCTGAAACGTTGCCCGGTCACGGATGGCGAAGGGTATGACATCCAAATCGACCATTTTGATCATTGACGACGACCATTTTGTCACTGAATCGTTGTCCGAATTTTTAGGACTTCAATCCTACCACGTCATCGTCGCCCAGGATGGCAAAACCGGCCTGAAACACTTTGAGATGTATCACCCGCCGATCGTGTTGCTGGACCAGGAACTGCCCGACAAAAACGGGCTCGACATCTGCCGGGAGATATTGGACCTTGACCCTTTCGTAAAAGTCATCTTCATTACGGCCCATGCTTCCATTCCATACGCGGTGGACGCCATGCAGAGCGGTGCGTTCAACTATCTGCCCAAGCCGTTTTCCCTGGAAGAGCTGCTCATATCCATCCAGATGGCCGCCAAGAGCCTCAAGCTCGAAGGCAAAATAAAGGTTCAGGAATACGAAAACAAACGCAAACGGACCGAAACGAAACTCATCGGTCATTCAGATGCGATTGCGCAGCTGCGCGGCCAGATCAAACTGGCGGCCGCATCGGATGCAGCAGTGTTGGTCACCGGCGAAACCGGGGTCGGTAAAAACTTGATCGCCAGGGAGATCCATCGGCGTCAAGGCCGGCGGGAGCCCTATCTGACTATCAATTGCTCGGCGATTCCCGAGAATCTGATCGAATCGGAATATTTTGGATATGAAAAAGGGACCTTTACCGGTGCGGATACCCGTCGGGAAGGCATTTTCGAACTTGCGGACGGCGGCACCCTGGTTTTGGACGAAATCGGCGATATCCCCTACCACCTCCAGAGCAAACTGCTGTCTGTGCTCGAAGAAAAGCAGGTCCGTCGAATCGGCAGCGCCCATCCCATCCACGTCGATGTGCGTATCATCGCCTTGACCAACCGCGACCTGACCCAGGCCATTCAGGAAAAACTATTTCGGGAAGACTTATATTATCGATTGGCCGTCATTCACATCAAGGTTCCCGCGCTGCGGCAGCATATCGAGGACCTCCCTGCACTCGCCCGCCATTTTACAGCGAATTTCTGCGGCGGCGAGGTGGACTTGTCAGAAGAACAACTCGGGAGGCTTGCGGCCTACCCCTGGCCGGGAAACGTACGCGAGCTTCGCAATATCATCGAGCGGGCCTCACTCCTGCGCCAGGGCAACGGCATCCGGCCGGCAGAACTCCTATCCGCCGCTGACCCGGGATCATTGGGTGTCATCTGTAAACCGACACCGCCCCCCACTGCACTCGACATCACGCCCCTGGAGAATGTTATCCAGCAACACATCGCGAGGACGCTTCAGGCGTGCGGGGGCAACAAGAGCCGGGCCGCAAAACATCTGGGCCTATCTCTCTCTACATTGAAACGCAAGCTCAAATCCTACGACAATTAAGGGCCACAAATCGGGTCAAAATGGTCCAATGGTTCATTTTGGCCCGATCTTTTTGACCCATCACACGGACGAGCCGGTTTCAAAACCCAATCCTGATAAATATTTATATTAATTATTTTCAATTAGTTATGGATTATTCGGATCAATATGGATATAATGGCACGCCTTTCGCTTGCAAGACCTCAAGAAAATGAGCCGCTACAATTTTAAGAGTGACAGACGATACCCCGAATTTGAGCTGAAGTTGAACCGAAACGGTCATACTGGTCGAATGCGATACCTGGAACTGAAGCGGAACTGAGCGGTAAGCACAACCTGGAATGCCTGCTGAAATCGATGTTTCAAACGCGCCATCCCATTGCGACGAATGCACTGTACTGAACCGACGATTCTATCTGAATGCGCCCACACCCGTTGATGCTGACCTGAACCTGATTCTCGAGCGCCAAAGGAGTTGATGTAGCGGCTTCTTTTTGGGTACCGCAAGTAGAGCGCACCCTCCTCTCTTTGCGACGCCTGCTTAAAAACAGCATCCCCCTGTCCAACAGGGGGATGTTGTTTTTTATACCGTGTGGGCCTCAAACAATTGAGCGAGTTTGCGCCGGCTGATGTTCAGGTACGTCCTGTCTTTCGTAAAAACCTCCAGCGTCATCGTTTGATCGTAGCCGATCTTCTTCAACGCCGACACCACCTTCTCAAAATCAATGGTTCCCGCACCGATCGGCAGATGATCGTCGTCGCGGCCTCGATTGTCACTGGCATGGACATGACCGATCCGCTCCGAAAATCGATGGATAAAGGCCAGGATACCCTCCGTGCCGCGGCCGATATGGGCGTGCCCGGTGTCCAGGGTCAGGCGTGCGCCGGGAAAGTCCCTGAAAACCTCATCGAAATCTTCAGGCCGAACCAGGGAGAGCGAATTGGGAAACATGTTCTCCACGCACACGGTCAGCTCTAATCGATGGGCCTCTTCGAGCAGGCGCGCCATGGCGGCGGCAGCGTGCTGGGTCGCCAAATCCCTCATCATGGCGCCGAGCCCGTGGATGAAACTTGGATGCAGCACCACCTTGAGAGCCTGGAGCTCGGCGGCGGTTTGCATGGATTCGATGGTCTCCCGGATAGAAGCTTCCCGAATGCTTTCGGTCAGGTCCGCGGTGGAAACAAACGTGGGCAGATGGCAGACCAGGTCCATCCCGAATCGCTCCAGCGCCTGCTGCAGCGCCTTTCTTTGCTGCCGGATCACCGCATAGTGGGCATAGGGAGCATCCATGGTGATCTCCACATAGTCGAATCCAAGTTCACCGAGCGCCGCCACCTCATCCAGCAAGGGGCGAAACGGAGCGTTCATGGCACCATAGCGCATGACCGGGGGCCTCCTTTCGTAGGGTGTTGTCTACTTGATCGCACGTTTCGTCTGCGAAGGG